>CAXSGT010000014.1:1038-20827 GCA_964236835.1 uncultured Polaromonas sp. | reverse complement strand
CATGGCTGCCGCATTTGCGCCAGCTTCGGCGCCGTCGGCGCGATGACGGACCGTTTGCTCGCCGGCGCGCCCTGCGACGCGGTCATTCTCACCGAGGCGCTGATCGCGCGGTTGACGGCCAGCGGCGACGTGGCGGCCGGCAGCGCGCGGGCGCTCGGCATTGTGAAGACCGGTATTGCGCGCAAGGACGGCGACCTGACAGCAGCGCGGATGGACAGCCCGGCCGCGCTCGAAGCGGCGCTGCGGGCCGCGCGCGGCATCTATTTTCCCGACCTGGTCAAGGCAACGGCGGGGGTGCACTTCATGAAGGTGCTCGGGCAGCTCGGCCTTGCCGCCGAACTTGCGCCGCGCCTGCGCCCCTACCCGAACGGCGCCGCGGCCATGAAAGCGCTGGCCGAAGCCGAAGGCGAAGGACTTATCGGCTGCACCCAGCTGACCGAGATCCTGCACGCGCCGGGCGTGCGGCTCGTTGCGCCGCTGCCCGCCCGGTTCGAGCTGGCGACGACCTATACCGCGGCGGTCGCCGCGCGGGCCGTCCAGCCCGAGGCGGCGCGGGCGCTGGTCGCGCTGCTGGCCGGCGCCGACAGCGCCGCGCTGCGCCTGGCGTGCGGGTTCGAGTCGTAAAGACGCAAAAGCCGCTGAATCGTCCAATGCCTGATGGCACTTTCCACACGCTCGTGCGCTGGTGGTGACCGTTTTGCGCGCAGGACACTCGCCGAAAACCGGAGAACGCCCTAAAAATCGAACTTCGCCAACAGCTCGGCGGTGCGCTGCGGCGCCAGCAGCACCTGGCTGGTGGCCCGGCCCGCATAGGTCGCATACAGCTTGTCGGTCAGGTTGCGAATGCGAAACGTAAGCAGCGCCGGCTTGATGCGATAGCTGATCGCGGCGTCGGCTGTGGTGTAGCCGTTGATGCGAATCTGATTGGCTGTATCGGTGTACATCCGTCCGGTATGGTTGATGCCCAAGTACAACTCTGCCGGGATAAACCCAAGCCGGTAGGTGGCAAACAAGTTGGCTACGCGCTCAGGCACGTTCGGCGGCCTGTTGCCCACGCGGGAGATGCCACCGGCTTCGAGCAGCGTGTCGTACTTCGCGCGCAGGGCCGCCAGGTTGCCTGACAGGGTGAACTGCGATGTTGCGCGCCAAGCGGCCGACAGCTCGACGCCGCGGCTGGACTGCCGGCCGTTGTTGACCGTGACGTTCGGGTTGGTCTGGTCGCGCGAGAGCACGTTGTCCAGGCCGATTCGATAAAGCGCCGCCGTCCAGTCCAGGCGTTGTTCAGGCAGGCTTTGCTTGAAGCCGACCTCAACTTGCTTGCCGCTCGACAGGGGAAAAGGCGCTTGTGCCGCCGACAACAGGAACAGTGTGCCGACCGGGATGGTCGCGTTGGTGTACTGCGCATACAGCGTGGAATTGTTCGCCACGTCGTACACCGCGCCCAGCCGGCCGGACGTCGAGTGGTAGCGCGTGCCGAAAGCGCTGAAGGTATTCAGGTTCAAGTCGGCGATGGTGCGGTCGATGTCGATACGGTCGCGACGCAGGCCGCCGACCACCGTGAGCGACTTGGTCAGCTTGTACGAATCTTCCGCGAACAGCGCCAGGTTCTTCGTGTCCGAAGTGACGTTGGTGCGGTTCCCTGCGCCCGTGCTGAGCGCCGGATTGTTGTTGAAATAGCTGATGCCCGGATCGAGCGCGGGCACGCGCAAACCGGCTGCGGTCGAGGCGCTGCCGTCGGAAAAACGGCGCAGGCTGTCGAACTCGGTTTTGCCGATCTCGCCGCCCACCACAAAGCGGTTTTCACGTCCGCCGAAGGTGCCCCGGTGGCTGGCATCGAAGCGATTGAACAGGTAACGCTGGTCGTGGGTGATCAGCGTCTGGTCGCGTGTGATGAGGTTGGGCGCAAAAAATACTGCGCTCTCGGAATTCTGGAACGTGCGGCCGGCCTTGTTGACAGTGAACTCGTTGCGCAATGTCCAGTCGGCCGTCAGGCGGTGTGTCACGCGGGCGCGGCCGGTATAGGTGTCCGACGAATTGTTGTTGTCCGCCACGTTGTAGTTGTTGCCGGCGATGCGGCGGTCGATCACGCGGCCGTCAGGAGTGCTCACCACGCCGGTCGGTTGCGTGGCGAAGGAGGCAGGCACCAGCGGCGTGCCGAAGTAGCCGAAGTTGCTGTCGCGCAGGTAGTCGAAGCTCAGATCGATCTGGGTGGCCAAACCCAGCCCGAAGCTAAAGCCCGTAGTCAGGTGGTCCACCTTTTCACCGCTGCGGGCGATGCCGCCGACCCGGAGGTCGCTGTGGCTGTAATCGATGCGGTAGGCGGCCGATTCGCCGACTGGCCTGCCCAGCCCGACGGCGGCGCGCGTGGAGCCGTAGCTGCCGTAGGACAGCAGGCCCTCGGTGCTGGAGTTGTTGCGGTCGGGCCGCTTGGTGACGAAGTTGATGATGCCGCCGATGGCGCTGTCGCCGTTGAGCACCGAGGCCGGGCCTTTGAGCACTTCGATGCGTTCGTAGTTCCAGGTGTCCTCGATCCGGTTGACGGCGCCGGCCCCGGACGTGCGCACTCCGTCGTACAGGTACAAAAGGCTGTTGAAGCCCCGGGTCGAGGCCGTGGTCGGCGCTGACGGCGGATTGCCCGCGGTAACGCCCGGCGCGGTACGCAGCGCCTCGGCGAGGGTGCGAGATCCGCGCTGCTGCATGATGTCCTGCGTCAGCACCTCGACCGAAGCGGGCGTCTCGCGGGGCGTCAACCCCAGGCGGGAAGCGGTACCGGCCGTGGGTGCGTCGAGCTGCAAGGTTTCGCCCTCACGGTTGCCGGTGATGTCCACCGGCCGAAGTTCGGTTTCACGCGTCTGGGCTCCGGCTGCATGAACGGCCAGCGCCGCGGCGGTGGCAATGGCGGTGCGAACGAAAGTGTGCATGGTTTCCTTTTTAAAAAAATTTGTCTTTATGGTGCCGGGATGAACGTCATACGACCGAATAGCGGCGCAGGCGCCAGCCGCCCAGCAGCAGTAGCGCCAGCGCGGGCGCCAGCAATTGCAGGATGGCCAGGCGCGCCATGCGGCCGACCAGCGCGGCGTCTTCTTCTTGCCAGACGTAGGCGGGCAGCGCGGCAAAATCTGCTGGAGCGATGGCAATGCCGGCGTCGATGCGCGGAAAGAAAAATCTTTTCCACGCGCCGTGGTAGGCGTCCACTTGTTGCATGAAGTGCGCGTACCGGCGCTGCCCACTGCCCGCCAGTCCTGTGATGGCTTCATAAGCAACCGCCGCCGGCGACACCGCGGCATAGCGGGCCACTAGCGCCTGCTGCCGGGCCTGCTGAATGTCGAAACGGTCGAGTTCCGGCTGGATCGCCTCATCGACCTGGCGCTCGATGCGGTAGTTCGCCATCGCCCGGCCTGCGAGCGCGATTTTTCCGTCCTTCGGCTGCAGCATCTCGGGTTTGCCGACGTGCTGGTAATCGGTCGCCAGCAGCTTGGCGTTTCGCGCCATGGCCTCGGCCGTGACGACGCGGATACGGGTTGCCAGCTCGGCGCGCGAGGGCGATGGGCTGGCCTGCGTCACCGCGAGGTTGAGCAGCACCGGCGCGACCAGCACCAACAGCACCCAGCCGATCACCAACACCATCGCATTGCTGGCCGACGACCGGCCGAAAGCGTTCACCGCGACCACCAGCGCAAACCAGAACAGCGCATAAGCGCCCACCAGCAATACCCACCACCAGGCGGCGCCGCCCGCCTGCAGGGTCGCGCCGGTCCGTGCCGCCAGCAAAACGCCGGCCGGCACGAGCACCGCCAGACCCAGCAGCACGCCAGCGCGCACGCCCACCTTGCCGAGCAGCAGAGTGCCGAGCGCCAGAGGCTGCGACAGCAGCAGCCGCAGCGTGCCGCTTTCGCGCTCAGCCGACAGCAAGTTGTAGCTGAGCGCGAAGATCAGCAGCGGCAGCAGATAAACAATGACGAACGCCAGGTCGAAATGTCCGCTCAGCAAATGCCAGGGGTTCTCGATGTCGTTGTTGTGGATAAAGCCGACCTTGCTCTGGTAGCCGACCTTGAACTGGCTGGGAAACAGATCGGTCTGGCCGAGCGCGATGGGTGCCAGCGGCGCGCTGGGCATCCAGACATGGTGGGCGCCGAAGTCGCCGCCCATGTGTTCGGGATTGGCCGGGTTGCCGAATGGCGTGCCCGGTTCGCGGCCGTCCATGATGCGCTGCAGCCGCGCCAGCTGGGCGGCGCGCGTCTGGCTGTCGTTCTGCGCGAGCGCAGCCTGCGCCTGGTCCCGCGCCGTCGTCTGCCCGATACCGTTGGCAAGGGCGTAGCCGATCAGCAACAGGAACAGCAGGCCGGCCAGCCAGAGCGTTCGTTCGGCCAGCAGCAAACGCAGTTCCTGGCGCATGACCAGGCCCAGGCGCCGCCGCTGGGGCGGCACGGGCGTTGATCCTGCGGCGTGGCGCTGGCCAGTTGGCACAGTTGCGGTGGTGAATGGGTTTTTCATGCGCGAGCGCCTATAAGGCGCGCTGGCGGGCAACGGCCGCCGACGCGAAAGCGAGCGCCAGCAGCAGGCTGATCCCGAGTGCGAACAGGCCACGCCACGCCTGGTGCAGCGCCCACGAGGCGCCCGGCGCGTGGTAATGAAACGGCGGCACGGTCGCCCAGAACGCCGGTCCGGCCTGATAGGCGAAATGCTGGTTGCCAATGGGGTCGGCGTGCGCTACCAGGTCCCGGCTCACGATGTCCTGGATGGTGCGGCGGTGCTGTTCGGCGGCGG
Source organism: uncultured Polaromonas sp. (assembly GCA_964236835.1). Taxonomy (GTDB): domain Bacteria; phylum Pseudomonadota; class Gammaproteobacteria; order Burkholderiales; family Burkholderiaceae_C; genus Polaromonas. The sequence goes on along the minus strand of CAXSGT010000014.1, from coordinate 16,060 downwards.
TCGTGAAATCGCGGTGGTGCGCGAAGTCGGTGCCGGCCATGCCCATCGAGAACGCCCGCATCGCCAACAGCGGCAATGCGATGCCGGTCCATTCCTGAACGCGCTGCTGCCGCTGCCAGGTGTCCCACAGGCGGCCGAAGTTGCGGTCATAGACGGCATAGCTGGCGTGGTCGTCGAGCTGCAGCGCGACACCCCATTTGCTTAACGGCACGCCAGCGCTCCAGCGCTCGGTGGTGCCGAAAGCCTGCATCCAGGTGCGGTCGGAAGTCGCCTTGAGGTCGGCGCTCAGCGCGCGGTTGAATTCGAGCCGGGTCGGAGTCGGATACCGCAGGCGCGAAAACTCGGACAGCACACGCGGCGCAACCACCGCGTTGACGATCCACAGCGCCAGCAGCACGGTGATCGCCACCCGCGAGGTAGCAGCCGCGGCCGACACGCCGAGCGTCAGCAGCACAAACACCGCCAGGTACATGGCGTAGCCCGCGGCCAGCAGCACGAAACGCAGCAGCGCATCGGCGCCGTCTCCCGGATCGGCGCCCGCGACCACGGCCGCCGCCGCGACCACGGCCGCCGGGCCCAGCAGCAAAGCCAGGCTGGCCGCCAGTGCAAGCGCCTTGCCGGCGAGCATTTGCAGCGGAGAAATGCCCAGGCTGAGCGTTTGGCGCAATATGCCCTGTTCGCGCTCGCCGGCGAAGGCGTTGAAGCCCAGCACGATCACCAGCAGTGGCCCCAGCACCTGCAGGATCCAGCCGACGGACAAATCGCCAAAGCGCTGAAGGCCGGTGGCGTCTTGCGCCGGGCGAAACTTCACTTCGCTCTGCCGATGCGCCTGCAGCCAGACCGTGCTGCCGATGTAAGGGTTGATGCCGGGATCGACAATCGCCAGCGCCGCTTCCGGCTTGAAGGCGTGCATACCCTGGTGCGCAGCGTCATGCGGATGGCGGCGGTCCTGCTTGAGCCAGTCGCGGTAGTCAAGGGACTGCGCCGCGGCCTGCTCGGCGCGGGCCTCGTGCTGGCGGCCGTAACCCACGGCCAGCGCCGTGAGCAGCAGCAGCAATACCAGACCGCCAGCCCAGAGCAGCCGGCCGTCGCGCCAGCGTTCCAGCACGTCCTTCATCGCCATCAGGCGGATGGTTTGAAACCGCATGGCTTTAGGCTCTCATGTGCTGCAGATACAGCGACTGCAGGTCGGTGTCGGTGATCTGCCGACTGTCCAGGCTGTCCACCAGTCGGCCTTTTTTCATGATGCCGATGCGGGTGGCCGTGTGCTTGGCGTGAAACAGATCGTGGGTGGTGGTCAGCACCGCCACGCCGCCGTCGCTGGCTTTTTTCAGCAGCGCGGAAAATTCGCTGGCGGCCTGCGGGTCAAGCCCCGAAGTAGGCTCGTCGAGCAACAGCGCCTTGGCCTGCTTGGCCAGGGCGACGGCGATCCAGACCTTTTGCCGCATGCCCTTGGAGTACGCCGCGACGCGCTTGCCGGCTGCCGCGCGGTCCAGGCCCACCTCGTCCATCAGTGCCAGCAGGCGCTCGCGCGGCAGTTCGCGGCCCAGAGCCAGCGCTGAAAAGTAGCGCAGGTTTTCCAGCCCCGACAGCACGCCGTACAGCGCCACCTGCTCGGGGATATAGGCCACGTCTTGCTTGGTGGCGACCGGGTGGCGGGTAACGTCCACGCCGTTGATCGACACCGTTCCGGCACTCGGCTCGATGAAATTTAGAAACAGGTTGATCGTCGTCGTCTTGCCCGCGCCATTGGCGCCAAGCAGGCAGTAAATGTCCCCCGGCTGAATCAGCAGGTCGAGCTGGTCGAGCGCCGTGGTGGCGTCGTAGCGTTTGGTAAGCCCGTTGGCTTGCAGCATGAATATCGGTTCCCAGCTTTAGGCAGACGGCCGTGGAGGGCTGGCGTTTGTATGCCAAGGTGAACCCTGACAGTTAATTATTGTAATGGTAATGAAAAACCGATGTCATTAAAAATCAAGTCGCCGTGTGAGTCTGGCCACCCGTAAAGCTTTCGTTATCGCAATAGGATTTTCAGTAGCTGAATTCCCGGGGTGCAATGCTCACGCCGTCACAGCAGGGCAACGACTGGGCGAAGTAAAATAAAAAAAGCTTGCCGAAGACGACTCGGGCCTCAACCGGTCCGTGCGCCGGATGCGCGGTGAACAATTCGAGGCAGACCAGGCAATGCAAGCCGGAGCGGCAGGCAAATCAAGAAAGCTGAAAAATTGGCACACCTAAGTGGTCTAAACCCATCAACGGCAGACAGCTACGCACGTCGCTCGACACGCCAACGCGCGTCGATCCAGGGTGTGCTGGAGGACTCAGCGCGACCCCTGCTGCCCGTTGAGATCCTGGAAGCTGCGCAGCGTATCGTGCCAGCCATGGGTTTGACGACCGTTTACCGTAATCTGAAAGTGCTTGCAGACGCTGGAGCCATCCAGGCCGTTGAGCTTCCGGGGGAGCCTGCGCGGTTCGAGTCGGCGCACCATGGCCATCACCACCATTTTCAGTGCCGCACTTGCGCGCGGGTTTTCGACGTGCATCAGTGCCCCGGTAATCTGCAACAGATGACACCGCGAGGTTTCGTGGTGGAACGACATGAGTTGACGCTGTATGGGCTATGCGCTAGCTGTGCGGCGTTGCCGAAGGTCACTCAGTTCAATGCTGCGGAAGTCAATACCTGACACGATTGCGCAATAGCGGCTATCGAGGTTGATGCGCTTGCGGTAATGGATTCATGAACCTTTGCGTTCTTTCGTCATTGTTATGTTAGGAATGCAGTGGGGGAACATTAGGTAAGCGATCTAGGTGTCACTTTCATGTCTCGGTGCCGCCAGCCCGGCCAGCGGCCCGAAGACACGGCGTTCGCTGACAGGCTGCGCCTCTGGTGAACTTATGATGTCGTCAACCCTTTGAAGGAGTCTTTCATGCAACCCAGTTCTCTTTTTATCGCCCGCCGCCAGCTGCTGGCCTGGCTCGCCGCGAGCGCGGCGCTTCCCGCGGCGGCGGCGACCCGGCGTCGCAGCCGCGGGGCGGCGACGCGTTCGACCGCGAAGACCACAGCCGCCGCGCTGACGGGCGCGGCGCTGATGGAGCGCGTCAATGCGGCCACCGACACGCCGCTTCTCGCCCAGGGCGCGCGCGGCGAGGCCGTGCTGCGCGCGCAGATCCTGCTCGACCGCGCCTGGTTTTCGCCGGGCGAGATCGACGGCGGCTTCGGCGCGAACATGCGCCGGATGGTCGCCGCGTTCCAGATCGCCAACGGCATGAAGTCGACCGGCCGCATCGACGCCGACACCTGGAAAGCGCTGGCGGGGACGACGCCGGCGCCGGTGCTGGCCGAATACACGCTCGCCAAGGAAGATACCGCGGGCCCTTTCACCAAGACACCCGCCGACATGATGGAGCGCGCCCAGCTCAAGTCGCTCGACTATCAGAGCGTCGAGGAAGCGCTGGGCGAGAAATTCCATTGCAGCCCGAAATGGCTGAGCGACGTCAACCGGGGCAGCCGTTTCGAGGCGGGCGACAAGATCGTCGCGCCGTCGCTCGGCGCCGACAAGCCGCCGGCCAAGGCCGCGTCGCTGCGGATCGACAAGTCCGAACATGTGCTGTACCTGCTCGACAAGGACACGCTGCCGGTCGCCGCGTTCCCAATCAGCATCGGCGGCGCGCAGGACCCGCTGCCGATCGGCCACATGGACATCAAGAACGCCGCCAAGAATCCGGTGTTCACCTTCGACCCCACGCTGCTCAACAACACGAAAAAGACCGACAGCAAGACCGATATCGCGCCCGGCCCGAACAATCCGGTGGGCGTGTACTGGCTGGGCCTGAGCAAGCCGCACTGGGGCATACACGGCACGCCCGAGCCGTCGCGCGTCGGCACGGCCGAAACCAATGGCTGCATCCACCTGACCAACTGGGACGTGCTGCGGCTGGCGCAGGTCGCGAAGGTCGGCTACGCGGTCGACGTGCTTCCCTGAAAGCGTGCAATGCGCTGGCCCGGCCGATCGATCGCGGCGCTTGCGCCGGCGAGCGCGCTGCTGCTGCTGCTACTGGGCGGCGTTGAGTCCGCGGCGGTCGCGCAGCCTGCCAGCCCCAACGTAGCCGCCAGCGCGCCGGCGGCACCGGCCGCCGACCCGCCCGCGCTGCTGCTGCCGGTGCAGGGCATAGCCGCCAGCGCCCTGCGCGACACCTTCGCCGACGGGCGCGACCACAACCACCGCGGCCACGAAGCGATCGACATCATGGCGCCGCGTGGCACGCAGGTCGTGGCGGTCGATGACGGGCGCGTCGCCAAGCTGTTCTTGAGCAAGGCCGGTGGCGTCACGCTCTACCAGTTCGACCCAAGCGGGCAATTCGCCTATTACTACGCGCATCTGGACCGCTATGCCGACGGCATTGCCGAAGGCCAGACGCTGCGGCGCGGCGGCGTCATCGGCTATGTGGGCTCGACCGGCGACGCCAGCGCCGACGCGCCGCACCTGCATTTCGCCATTTTCCGGCTCGGGCCGGAAAAGCAGTGGTGGAAAGGCGAGCCCATCAACCCGTTCGGCTACCTGGGTGGGCGTAAACCGTGATTGCTACTAAAATAATAGCTAATGAGTCAATAGCGACATGCCAAAACGCTATTTTCCATAGCTAAACATCGTAGAGGCGCGGGGACTCAGGTGCTTTGTCGGTGCAGCACTTCGAATCCCAGATCGATCGTGTTCGACGCCATGGCCTGGCCGGCGAGCCGCTGCAGCAAGGTTTCGGCAACGCGGCTGCCGGTTTCGTAGCGCGGTATGCGCAGCGCCGTCAGCGTGGGCGACAACGCAGCGGCAAGGTCGTCGTCGTCATAGGCGGCAATCGCCATGCGCTGCGGCACTGCGACGCCGCGGCGGTTGCATTCGAGCAGCGCGCCGCTGGCCAGCTTGTCGCCGGCGAAAAACACCGCATCCACCTCGGGACGCACGTCGAGCAGCTGCGCCATGACGCGCGCGCCGCTGTTCAGCCCTGGCGCCGCGTCGATGATCGGATCGATCGGCTCGGTCATGCCGGCGTCTCTCAAGGCGGCGCGATAGCCGCGCAGCCGTTCGGCGGCGCGCTCGTTTTGCGTCACCAGGCTGACGAAGGCAATGCGCCGGTAGCCCCGCCCGACCAGGTGCTGCGTCATTGCATACGAAGCGCCGAAATTCGAGTAGCCCACCGCCATGTCGATCGGCTGCGGCGCTAGATCGCCGGTTTCGATCACCGGGATGCCCGACAACGCCAACAGCCGCCTGCAGGCATCGGTATGCGCGGTGTTGTGCAGCAGGATGCCGCGCGGGCGCTGGGCGAGAAACGTCGCGACGATGCGTTCCTCGCCCAGCAGGCTTTCGCCGCTGGTGCCGAGCACCAGATGCATGCCGTGGGCGCCCAGAACATCCGAGAAACCCTGGATCATCTTGCCCAGGAAAAGATGCATGATGCTCGGAATGATCGCGGCAACCAGCTGCGTCTGGCGCGAACGCAGGCTGCCGGCGACCTGGTTGGGCACATAGCCGACCTGCCTGATCGCATCGGCCACTTTCTTCTGCGTTTCGGGCGCCACCGAGTCGGGCCTGCGCAGTGCCCGCGACACTGTGATCTGCGACACACCGGCCGCCGCCGCCACGTCGGCCATCCGGGCGAAATCGGGTTTTGCGAGGGGCTGCGGTTTTTGCATTGGCTCATTATCAAGGGTGAAACGCAGTCATTTACGCCCGCCCCCGATGTGCCCTATCCAGCAAAAGGCTGTCGATATTCCATTGACAGGCAAAAATGATTACGATAACATTTACGATGGTTACGTTAACATCGCCGGCAAAACGGAACCCCGCCATCCGCCCTCGAAATCAAATAAAGGCCATCAGATGAATGACATCCATGCAGTTTTCAAAGCGCTGGTCCGAGCGCCTTTCGCCGGCATTGCGGCGGCGGCGCTGAGCCTGCCGTGCGCCTTTCACGCCAACGCCCAGGCGCAGGCGCTGGCATTTCCCGAAAAACCGGTGCGCATCGTCGTCGGCCAGCCGGCGGCCTCGAGCGCCGACAATATCGCGCGCTACCTGGGCGTGCGCCTTTCGACACTGTGGGGGCAACAGGTGATCGTCGACAACCGGCCCGGCGCCAACGGCATCATCGGCATGCAGTTTGTCGCCCAGTCTCCCGCCGACGGCTACACCGTCACACTGGCGGCGCCCAGCAACATGACGATCAACCAGTTTGTCTATCAAAAGCTGCCGTTCAAGCCGCTGGAAGATTTCGCGCCGGTAACGCAACTCACGTCGATCCCGTTCGCGCTGGTCGTCAATCCGTCGCTGCCGGTGAAATCGGTCCGCGAGCTGGTCGAGCTGGCCAAGCAAAAACCCGGCGGCATCAACTACAGCTCGCCCGGCATCGGCAACCTGGGCCACCTGGCGGCCGAGCTGCTCAGCAGCCAGGCCGGCATCAAGATGCAGCATGTGCCGAACAAAGGCGACACGCCGGCGCTGCTTGACGTCATGGGCGGTCAAACCCAGCTGCTGTTCGTCACCCTGCCTGCCGCCCTGACGCACATCCGCTCGGGCAAGCTGAAACTTCTGGCGGTCGCCGGCAGCGCGCGGGTGGCCGCCTTTCCCGACACGCCGACCATCGCCGAATCCGGGTTTCCCGAGGTGGTGGTCGAGGGCTGGGGCGGCGTGGTGGCGCCTGCGGGCACGCCGGCCGCCGTCATCGCCAAGATGCAGCGCGACTTCGCCAGGGTTCTGGCCGAGCCCGAAGTCCGCGATTATTTTGCTGGACAGGGGCAAGGCGTCGTCGGCAGTTCCCCGGAAGCGTTTCGCGACTTCATGCGCGGCGAGGCGCAGAAATGGTCCAAAGTCGTCACCGCCATCGGCCTGAAAATCGAAAACTGACCGGCGCCCTGTTTTTAGCTCTTGCTCACCTCAACTCACTATTTCGCATATGGTAATCAACAAAATAAAGCAGGCGATCCGCGAGCGGACGAAGGCCTACGGCATGGTGCTCAACTGGCCGTCGCCGCAGATCATCGAGCTTGTCGGCACGCTCGGCTTCGACTTCGTGCAGATCGACGGCGAACACGGCGCCTTCGACCAGGCCGAGATCGAGGAAGCCTGCCGCACCGCCGAGCTGATGGACATCACGCTGATCGCGCGCGTGCCGAACATCGAATCGAGCACGATCAACCGGTTTCTGGACCGCGGCGTGCAGGGCATCGTCGGCCCGCACATTTCCAGCAAGGCCGACGCCGAGCAGCTGGTTCGCGCCTCGCTGTTCGGCCCGGTGGGCGATCGCTCCTTCGGCGGCGGGCGCGGCGTGCATTTCGGCCTGCGCAAGGAAAACCGTCCGCAGTATTACGCCGACGCCAACAGCCAGATGGTGGTCGGCGCCATGCTCGAAGACAAGGCCGCGATGGATGACCTCGACGGCATCATGTCGGTGCCGGGAATCGACTTTTTCTACATCGGCATGAACGACTTCGCGCAGGGCCACGGCTATCCGGGAGGCACTGACGCGCCGGTGGTGCTCGCGGCGCGCGCCGAGGCGTTTCGCCGGGTGCATGCCGCCGGCCATTTGATGCGGGAAGATTTCATGGTCGAGATGCATGCGATCGAGATGGTCATCGCCGGCGCCAAAAAAGTGACCGACAGGCGCGCCAAGGACCGTGAAGAAACAAAAGGAGCAGCTTGATGGGAATGACCGCATTTGAAAAAATCATGGCGCGCGCCAGCGGGTGCGACACCGTGCGTCCCGGCGAGGTGGTCTATCCCTACCCCGATCTCATGTTCATGCACGACGGCCAGGTCGAGGCGACCAAGAAAGACCTGGACGAAATCGGCATCGACCGGCTGTGGGACCCCTCGAAGGTGGTGTTCGTCACCGACCACGAGGTGATCTACACCACGCCGCGCGCCGCCTTGCGCGGCCAGCATATCCGGCAGGCCGCCAAAGCCTGGGGCGTCGAGCAGTTCTACGATGTCGGCCAGGGCGGGCACGGCCACATCTTTCCGATCGAAAAAGGCATGGTCGGCCCCGGCATGTTCATCTTCGCCAACGACATGCACTGCACCAACTTCGGCGCGGTGGGCGCGCTGGCCCTGCGCGCCGGCAGCGAGATCACGAGCGTAGTCGCCACCGGAACGCTGTGGATCAAGGTCCCGTCGTCGATCCGCGTCACGTTCAAGGGCAAGCTGCGCCCCGGCGTTTATGGACGCGACGTCGGCCATAAACTGGCGCGCCTGCTGTCGGACAACGCCTTCGGCGTCGATCCGACGTTTCGGGTGATCGAGCTTGCCGGCGACCTGGACGCGTTCGATCTGCCGACGCGCATCGCGTTTTGCAACGCGCCGACCGAAATCGGCGTGGCGCTTGTTTTCATTCCGCCGAGCGCGGCGATCGTCGCCGAATCGTCACGCGCCGCCGGCCGGAAGTTCGAGGCGGTTTACAGCGACCCGGACGCGGTGTATGAAGCCGAGGGCGTGATCGATCTCGATGCGCTCGAGCCGCAGGTGGCGCTGCCGGGCGGGCCGGAACGCTCGGTCGATCTGTCGAGCGTGCTGGGCAAAACCGTCGACCACACCTTCATCGGCTCGTGCGGCTCGGGAATGTACGAAGACCTGGAAATCGCGGCGAACATCCTGCGCGGCAAACGCATTGCGGCGCACACCCGGCTGGTGATCGTTCCCGGATCGGTGGAAACGGCACGCCGCATCGGATCGAACGGCATGCAAACCGTGTTTCAGGAAGCCGGCGCGATCATCCTGCCGCCGGGCTGCGGGCCGTGCGCGGGCGGCAACCTCGGCGCCCTGTCTGCGGGCGAAGTATCGATTTCCACCGGTGCGACGAACGGTGCGGGACGCATGGGCGCGCGCGAGGCCGAAATGTATCTCGCCACACCGGCCACCGTCGCCGCGTCGGCGCTTGCCGGCTGCATCGCCGACGCACGCGCCCTTCGATAACCCTGCGGTAATCCCGACCCGAAAATACACACCATGACAGAAATCAACTGGAAGCTGGCAGGCGTCTGCCACAAGTTCGGCGACGACGTGCCGCATGACAACAGCCTGATGCCGTTCAAATTTGTCGCTGACCGGGTGTATGACCCGGAAGTCTTGAAAGAACAGTTCTGCATCGACGTCCGCCCCGACCTGCGCGCGCGCATCAAGCCCGGCGACATCATCGTCGGCGGCAAAAATTTCGGCAAAGGCAAACCGCATGTGCAGGGCTATATCGCCATGCGCCATATGGGCGTCGGCCTGTTGTGCGAATCGATGCCCTTCCTCACCTACCGCAGCGCGGTGGGTGTGGGCCTGATGTTTTTGACGGACTGCGAAGGCGTTTCCAGCCTGGTCAGCGACGGCGACCAGATCGAAGCCGATTTCCTCTCGGGCGAGTTCGTCAACCGGTCAACCGGCGTCAGCAAGCGATTCGCGCCATTGCCCGACGGCTTGCGCGACATGGTGGCGCTGGGCGGCACCAAAGGCGTGCTGAGCAAGTGGTGGCAAGAACGCAAGGCGGCCGAGGCCGCATTGGCGGCCTAACCCGACACGTCACGCCAGCTTCCAGTTTTACACCAGCAGCGCATTCACACGGCGCACATACGCCGCGGGGTCGTCCGGCAAACCGCCTTCGGCGAGCAAAGCCTGATCGAACAGAATATTCGCCAGGTCGTCGAAGCCTTCGCTTTCGCTGCTCGCTTCGAGCTTTTTGACCAGCGGATGCTGCGCATTGACTTCCAGGATCGGCTTGACCTCGGGCACCGGCTGGCCGGCCTGCTTGAGCATGCGCGCCAGCTGGGTCGACATGTCTCCGTCCTGCACCACCAGGCACGCTGGCGAATCGACCAGCCGCGACGTCGCGCGGACGTCGGCCGCCTTGCCCTTCAGCGTTTCCTTGAGCTTGTCGAGGATCGGCTTGAACTGCGTCTGCGCCTCTTCGGCGGCTTTTTTCTCGCCCTCGTCCTGGAGCTTGCCCAGATCGACCGCGCCCTTGGCGACCGACTGCAGCGGCGTGCCGTCGAAGTCGTGCAGGTAGTTCAGCGCCCATTCATCGACCCGGTCGGCCATCAACAGCACCTCGATGCCTTTTTTCCGGAAGATTTCCAGCTGCGGGCTGCTCTTGGCCGCCGCCAGCGTGTCGGCGGTGATGTAGTAGATCGCGTCCTGGCCTTCCTTCATCCGCGCCTTGTAGTCGGCAAAGCTCACGCTCGTCGTGTCGGTGGTCGAGCTGGCGAAGCGCAGCAGCTTGGCGATGCGTTCGCGGTTGGCGAAATCCTCGCCCAGGCCTTCTTTGAGCACGGCGCCGAACTCGGTGTAGAAGGTCTTGAATTTCTCCGGCTCGTTGGCCGCCAGGTCCTCGATCATCGACAGCACGCGGCGCGTGTTGCCTTCGCGGATCGCTTTCACGGCGCGGCTTTCCTGCAGCAGCTCGCGCGACACGTTCAGCGGCAGGTCGGCCGAATCGACGACGCCCTTGACGAAGCGCAGGTACGTCGGCAGCAGCGCCTGCGCGTCGTCCATGATGAAGACGCGCTTGACGTACAGCTTGACGCCGGCCGCCTTGTCGCGCTGGAACATGTCCACCGGCGCCTTGGATGGGATGAACAGCAGTTGGGTGTACTCGGTCGCGCCCTCGACGCGGTTGTGCGTCGTCGCCAGCGGCGGCTGGCTGTCGTAGCTGATCTGCTTGTAGAACTCGTCGTACTGCTCCTGCGTGATGTCTTTTTTCGGCCTGGTCCAGAGCGCCGCGGCCTGGTTCACGGTTTCCCATTCGCCGGTGGCGACCATCGCGCCGGGCTGATCGTTTTCGCCCTCTTTCCACTCTTCCTTGGGCATCAGGATCGGCAGCGAGATATGGTCGGAATATTTGTTGATGATGCTTTTAAGCTTCCAGGCGTTGAGGTACTCGCTGGCGTCGTCCTTCAAGTGCAGGATGACGCTGGTGCCGCGCTCGGCGCGCTCGATCTCGCCGACCTCGAACTCGCCGGTGCCGTCGCTCGTCCAGCGAACGCCCTGGCTAGGGGGCAGGCCGGCGCGGCGGCTCTCGACGGTAATTCTGTCGGCGACGATGAAGCCCGAATAAAAGCCGACGCCGAACTGGCCAATCAGCTGCGCGTCGTTTTTCTGGTCGCCCGAGAGCTTGGCGACGAATTCGCGCGTTCCGCTCTTGGCGATCGTGCCGAGGTGCTCGATCGCTTCTGGCTGCGACATACCGATGCCGTTGTCGGCGATGGTCACGGTCTTGGCATCCTTGTCGAAGCTGACGCGCACTTCGAGTTCGCTGTCGTTTTCATACAGCGCGCCGTCATCGAGCGCCTCGAAGCGCAGCTTGTCGCACGCGTCCGACGCGTTCGAGATCAGCTCGCGCAAAAAAATGTCGGGGTTCGAGTACAGCGAATGCGTGACCAGCTTGAGGAGCTGAGCGACTTCGGCCTGGAAGGAAAGGGTTTGTTTTTGCATGGAAGTAAACGGAGGGAGGGAAGAAAAATTAAAAAACTGGAGCGCAACACATGCGTCCGCGGCACGCCATTTTCAAGCCTGCGCCCGCTGGCGGCGTCCGCAATGCCGCGAAAACATTTAAATCAGCATCAAAAATGCCTGTACCGCCCTAGGGACGGGCGATATCAGCTATGTTTTTAATAGTAAAACCGCTGCCGGGCCGCCACGAGCACTGCAAACGGCTTCGACAGCGCGCGGGCCTAGAACCGCTCATGCGGCGCCAGATAGCGCCACTGGCCGATCGGCAGGTTGCCCAGGTGGACGCGGCCGATGCGCACCCGCTTGAGCCCGGTGACGAACAACCCGACCTGCTCGCACATGCGGCGGATCTGGCGCTTTTTGCCTTCTTTCAGCACAAAGCGCAGCTGCTCCGGGTTTTGCCAATCGACCTGCGCCCGCAGCAGTTCCTGGCCGTCTAGGCAGAGGCCATGGCGCAACAAGGCGAGCTTGTCTAGCGGAAACGCCGCCTGCACATTGACCGTATCAACGCCGTAGCTGACGCGAACCAAATACTCTTTTTCAATCTCCGACTCCTCGCCGATGAGCCGGCGCGCGACGCGGCCGTCCTGCGTCAGCACCAACAGGCCGATCGAGTCGATATCGAGCCGGCCCGCCGGCGCCAGGCCGCGCAGCTGCTCATGGCCCCAGCGCATCCGGCTGTTGCATTCGCGCCAGCGGTTCTGCGGCTGCAGCAGCGCCACGGCGGGCTCGTGGCCGTCCTCGGCTTGGCCGCTGACATAGCCGACCGGCTTGTTGACGAGGATCGTGACCTGCAGGCGCTGCCGCTGTTCGGCCTCGCGGGCGACCTCGATGCGCGCATTGATAGCTACCGGCTGGCCAATTACCGCAGGCGCGCCATCGACGCGAACCCAGCCGCGCGCGATCCAGTCGTCGGCCTCGCGGCGCGAGCACAGGCCGAGCTCGGCCATGCGCTTGTTCAGGCGGATAGCCGTAGCGCCTGATGCGCCAGGCGAGCCGACAGGCAAGGCGGCGGCGCGAATACGCACGGCCGCCGGGGCGCTGGGTTTGGAGGGAGTGGACTCAGCCATGGAATGCGGCTGATTTTAGGCGCGACGGCGCACCCTGCCGCGGCACCCGAGGCGACCCCTCAGGCCGCAACGGCCGCCGTCTGCCGGCTGGCGCCGATATGCCCGCGCAGCTCGTGCACGATGTCGGAGAACTCTTTTGTGTAGGTGATCTCAAGGTCGCGGGGCCGGGGCAAATCAATCTCGCGCTTGACGACAAAACGCCCGGGGCTTTTGCTCATCACATAAACGCTATCCGCCAGGAAAACCGACTCGCGCAAATCATGCGTGACCAGGATGACGTTGAATTTCTGCTCGGTCCACAAGTCGCGCAGGATGCACCACAGCTCTTCGCGGGTGAAGGCATCGAGCGCGCCGAAGGGCTCGTCGAGCAGCAGCATCGTCGGCTCATGAATCAGTGCGCGGCAGATGCTGGCGCGCTGCTGCATGCCGCCGGACAATTGCCACGGGAACTTGTCTTCGTAGCCGCCGAGGCCGACTTTTTGCAGCAGTTTGCGGGCGCGCTCGTCGTAATGCTTGCGCCTGTCCCGGAAACTGCTGCGGTACGGCTCGACAATTTCGAGTGGCAGCAGCACGTTGCCGACCGTGGTGCGCCAAGGCAGGAGCGACGGCGCCTGAAACGCCATGCCGGAGATTTTCAGCGGCCCGGTCACCGGCTGCCGGTCGATCAGGATACGTCCGCGGGACGGCATGCGCAGCCCGGTGGCCAGTTTCATGAAGGTGGATTTGCCGCAGCCGGACGGCCCGACGACGGCAATGAACTCGCCGCGCTGCGCTTTCAGATCTATCGCTTCGACGGCAAAGCGCTTCTGCGCCAGCAGCTCGTCGTTGTAGGCGAGCCAGACATCGCGAAAGTCAATGAAGTCAGCGTCTGCGTTGCGTTGCATCACAGTGTCGTTACCTTGTTGATTCAATTGAACGTGAGCGCACCGGGCAATGCCGCCAGCGCGTGGCTGGCCACTTCGCGGTCCTGCTCGCCCGTGCCCGACCCCACGCCGATGCCGCCGATCACCTGGCCGTCAACGATGATGGGCAGCCCGCCCTGCAAATTGGTGACCGCGCCTCCCGTGGCCAGCGCGAGCTTGGTCTCCACATCGGCCGGCGTATTGCCCGTGGGAACGCGACTCGACGCGGCCGTCATGGCCTTGCGGATCGACGACTTTTCCGACAGCACCTTGGCGCCGTCCATACGAATGAAGGCCAGCAGATTGCAGCCGTCGTCAACAATGGCGATGCACTGCGGCTGCTTCATCGCGGCGGCCTTTTCGACCGCCGCGCTCAAGAGCTGCAAAGCGCCGGCGTGAGAAAGTTTGAGGTGGCTGAAGGTGGCGCTCATATAAAAGTTTTCCTTTCCGCGTCGGCAACGATCGGACTTTCGCGTGTTTGAAGCGACGAGTTGAGGCAGTCGGTGACGAGCATTTTTCCGGGCGCGTGGCTGATGAAAAATTCAACGCCGGCGTTCTCCAGCGCGACCAGCGCCGTGAGGCCGCAAGCCCAGTACAGCGGCACCTCGCCTGGCAGCGGCAGCAGCGCTTCACCAAAATCAGGCGTCCCAAGGTCGGCGATACCGAGCGCGCAAGGATCGCCTTCATGAATCGGTGCGCCATGCACGCGCGAAAACCGGCCGGTGATTTGCCGCACCCTAGCGACAGACTCGCGCGCGAACGGCCGCATCGACACCACCAGCGGGCCGCCAAAAATACCGGCGCCGCGCGTCTGCACACGGGTTTTAAAGAGCGGCCCCTGGATGCCCAGTTCCACGTGCCGCAGCCGCACGCCGGCACCGGCCAGCGCGGCTTCCATGGAAAACCAGCAGCCGATCGCCACCGCGACCAGGTCAGTGCGCCAGCAGTCGGTGATGTCGCTGACTTCGACGCTTGCCACGCCTGAGCGGTGCACCAGGTAGCCGGGCAGGTCGCGTCGAACATCCATATCCTCAGCCAGCGAGGGAATGCACGGGTTTCCTGGTTGGCTGACGCCCAGCACCGGGCAGGCCGCGGCGTTCAGCTCGCAAAACGACACGAAGTCGGCCAGGTGTTTTTCAGGCAGCACCACCAGGTTGGCCTGCACATGGCCCGGCGCGCGGGCGGTCGTCAGCCCGGTGTATTCACCGCGCCGGATAGACATTCGCAGTTCGCGCGCAGCGCCCATTCAGATCGACCGGATGTTGCCGCCGTCGCAGCGCAGCATGCTGCCGGTGATGTAGCTCGCGGGCACACCGGCGACAAACGCCGCCAGCGCGCCGAACTCGGCCGGCGCGCCGTAGCGGCCCATGGGGATGAGCGAGGTCGAGCGGCGTTTGGCTTCTTCGCGGCTGATGCCCTCCTTTTGCGCCACGGCCTCGTCGGTCAGGCGCACCCGCTCGGTGTCGCTCAGCGCGGCCCAGTGCTCGACGTCGGTGCCCAGATCGATGGCGTGCGCGGCCCACGGCTGGCGCTCCCACAGCTCGTAGAGCTGCTGCGGGTTCATGAGGGTCACGCC
>CAXSGT010000014.1:0-1028 GCA_964236835.1 uncultured Polaromonas sp. | reverse complement strand
GGCTGATGCCCTCCTTTTGCGCCACGGCCTCGTCGGTCAGGCGCACGCGCTCGGTGTCGATGCGTCCAGGCACCAGCACGTTGACGGTGACACCGTCTTTTGCGACCTCGCCCGACAGTGTTTTGGACCAGGCGACCAGCGCATTGCGCAAGGTGTTTGACACGCCCAGAATGGGAATCGGCTGCACCACGCCGGACGACACCACCGTCATGATGCGGCCCCACTGGCGGCGCCGCATGCCGGGCAAAAAAGCATCGGTCAGCGTGATGACGGAAAGCACCATCTCATTAAAGCTCAAGGTCCATTCGGCCATGCCGCGCCCGCTGGCGCCGCCGTAGCCCGGCCCGCCAGTGTTGTTGACGAGGATGTCGATGGGGCCGAAGCCGTCGGCGACCTGAGCAGCGAATGCCGCCAGGCCGGCGGTGTCGCCAAGGTCCAGTGCGAAGGCGTGCACCTGCGCGTCGGCATGGCAGGCTTTTAGTTCTGCGACCGCCGCGTTCATACGGTCGCGATCGCGGCCGGTGATAGCCACCTGAACGCCTTCACGCACTAGCGCCTGGGCAATCCCCTGGCCAATGCCGCGGTTGCCGCCCAGCACCAGCGCGCGTTTCCCGGTGATGCCTAAATCCATGCCTTTGCTCCGTTTTTCGTTCTGAATCGTTTCAGGAACCGTCCGTAACCCGCCTGTCCGAGCAGTTCGCCCTCGTGGCAGACCACCTGCCCACGCGACAGCACCGTCACCGGCCAGCCCGTCACCACGCGCCCTTCGTAGGGCGTGTAATCGACGTTGTGGTGCAGCATGGCGTTCGTGATAGTGACTTTGCGCTCCGGGTCCCAGATGGCGATGTCGGCGTCAGCACCCACGGCGATCGTTCCCTTTCGCGGATGCAGTCCATACAGCTTGGCCGCGTTGCTGGAATTGAGCGCGACGAAGCGGTTCAAGTCCAGCCGCCCCGTCATCACGCCTTCGGAAAACAGCAGCGCCGAGCGCGTCTCCAGCCCCGGTATGCCGTTGGCCACCTTGCTGA
>CAXSGT010000013.1:9928-31539 GCA_964236835.1 uncultured Polaromonas sp. | reverse complement strand
CGCGGCGTATTTCCTGGCCTTTGCGCCGCAAGCGCGGAAAATGTCGCGCGGCTATCTGCGCCGCGTGCTCGGGCTGGCGGCGCCGCAGCGGGTCGGCTGGCGCCATCTGTTCCGCCACTTCCTGTGTTTCGCCTCGACGATCCATGACCGCGTCTATCTGGTCAACGACCGCTTCGATCTCTTTGACATCCGCGTACACAACAACCAGCTGATCGACGATATCGTGGGCCAGGGCCAGGGCGTATTCCTGATCGGCGCGCACATGGGCAGCTTCGAGGTGCTTCGGGCCATCGGCCGCAAGCAGCCCGGGCTGCGCGTGGCGATGGTGATGTACGAGGAAAACGCGCGCAAGATCAACAGCGCGCTCAGCGCCATCAATCCGAAAGCGCGGCAGGACATCATCCCACTCGGGCATATCGACTCGATGATCCAGGTGCACGAGCTGCTGGCCCGGGGCACCGTCGTCGGCATGCTCGGCGACCGCTCGCTGGGCAACGACGAAACCCGAGGCGTCGATTTCCTGGGCGACCGGGCCGAGCTGCCGCTGGGTCCGTTTCGCATGGCCGCGATCATGCGGCGGCCGGTGCTGTTCATGACCGGTCTGTACCGCGGCGGCAACCGCTACGACGTCCACTTCGAGATGCTGGCTGATTTTTCGGCGCTGCCACCGCGCGGCCGCACCTTGGCGGTTGCCACCGCCATGGCGCGCTATGCTCGGCTTTTGGAGCAGTACTGCCACAGCGCGCCGTACAACTGGTTTAATTTCTTTGACTTCTGGCAAGCCGGCCCGCCGCGGAAAAGCAGGCATTCGGCGGAGATCAACTGATATATGACGCTTTTTCGCCCATTTTCCCAACTCTCGCATGGCCTTTGGCATTCCTTGCGCCCCCGGTTCGCGTCCGTGCTGGCGACGCTTGCATTCGGCCTGGCGCTTGCCGCAGCCAGCCCGGCCGCCTTTGCCGCGTGGGATGTCCAGCAGTTGATGGATACGCTGGCGCAAAACAAATCAGGCCGCGCCACCTTCGTCGAGAAAAAATACATCGCCATGCTCGACAAGCCGGTCGAGTCGTCGGGCGAGCTCATCTACAGCGCGCCCGACGGGCTGGAAAAGCGCACCCTCAAGCCCCGGCTGGAAACCATGGTCGTCAAGGGCGGCGAGTTGCTTGTCGAGCGCGGCCGCCAAAAGCATAGCCTGCAATTGCAGGCCTACCCGGAACTCGCGGCGTTCATCGACAGCATCCGCGGCACGCTGGCGGGCGACCGCAAGGCGCTCGAGCGCAGCTACCGGCTGACCTTGGCCGGCGGCGCCGAGCGCTGGACGCTGCAGTTGCAGCCGCTCGACGAAAAAATACAGGCGGTGGTGCAGCGCATCGTCATCTCCGGCGCGCGCGCGGAGGTGCAAGGCATCGAGATCGTCCAAGCCGATGGCGACAGGTCGATGATGGCCATCGAGCGCCTGGCGACGCCGCCGTGACGGCCGCGGCCGGCCGTCGGGGCGTGGTCGCCATCGCGCTCTGGCTGGCGCTTTTGGCCGGCTGCGGCGCCATCATCGGCCGGACGCATTTCACGACCGATCTTTCGGCCTTTTTGCCGAAAACGCCGACGCCCGAGCAGCGCCTGCTGATGGACCAGTTGCGCGACGGGCTGGCGTCGCGGCTGATACTCGTCGGCATCGAGGGCGCCGACGCCGCGGCCCGCGCCAGGCTTTCGCGGCAGATCGCCGAGCGGCTGCGCGCCGACGCCGCGTTCGCCGCCGTCAACAATGGCGAGGACGTCACAACCGAGCGCGACCGCGCCTTCCTGTTCGACAACCGCTATCTGCTCAGCCCGGCGGTGACGCCCGAGCGTTTTACCGCTGGAGGGCTGCACGCCGCGCTGGAAGGCAGCATTGACCTGCTCGCGTCGCCCGCCGGGCTGCTGGTCAAGTCGCTGCTGCCGCGCGACCCGACCGGCGAAATGACGCGGCTGGTCGAGCAGCTTGCCAGCGGCAGCCGCCCGGCCATGGCGGGCGGCGCCTGGGCGGCGCCAAGCGGCGACCGCGCCCTGCTGCTGCTGCAAACCCGCGCCGCCGGCTCCGACACCGACGCCCAGGAGCGCGCCATGGCCGCTATCGGCCAGGCCTTCGCGGCGGCAAATACCACAAGCCCAGCCGCCATCCCCGGCGCCAAACTGCTGCTGACCGGACCGGGCGTTTTTTCGGTGACATCGCGCGGCACCATCGAAAAACAGGTCGGCCGCCTGTCGATCGCCAGCGCTGCGCTGATCGCCCTGCTGCTGCTGCTGGTGTACCGCTCGCCGGCCGCGCTGGCGCTGGGCTATCTGCCGGTCGTCAGCGGCGTGCTGGCGGGAGTCGCCGCGGTCAGCCTGGGCTTCGGCTCGGTGCACGGCATCACCCTGGGCTTCGGCACCGCGCTGATCGGCGAGGCGGTCGATTACTCGATCTACCTGTTCGTGCAATCGAGCCAGGAGGACGGCGCCGACCGGCAGGGCTGGATCAAGCGCTTCTGGCCGACGGTGCGGCTCGGCGTGCTGACGTCGATCGCCGGCTTCGCGTCGCTGCTGCTGTCGGGTTTTCCGGGGCTGGCGCAGCTTGGGCTGTATTCGATCGCCGGGCTGGTCGCGGCGGCTCTAGTGACGCGCTTCGTCCTGCCGCACCTGCTGCCGGCCCGATTCCGGATTCACGATGTCTCGGCCATCGGCCTGGCGCTGGCGCGCCTGGTCCGGCGCGCCGCGAGGCTGCGCTGGCCGGCCGCGCTGCTGCTGCTGGCGGCGTGCGCCGTCCTGGCCGGCCACCGCGGCGGCTTGCTCGACGACAAGATTTCTTCGCTAAGCCCGGTATCGCAGGCCGACCTGGCGCTCGACGCGCGTCTGCGCGCCGACATGGGCGCGCCCGACGCGCGCTTTCTGCTGGTCGTGTCCGGCAAGAGCCGGGAAGCCGTGCTGCGCGCCTGCGAGAGCGTCGCCGCGCTGCTGCAAGCGCAGGTCGACAGCGGCGAGCTCGCCGGATTTGAAAGCCCGAGCCGCTACCTGCCGAGCGAGCAGGCCCAGCGCGAGCGCCAGGCGAGCCTGCCGACACCCGACCTGCTCAAAAGCCGGCTCGCGCAGGCGGTGCAAGGACTGCCGGTGAGCGCGCCTTTGTTCGCGCCGTTTCTGGCCGATGTCGCCGCCGCCCGCGCCCGGCCTTTGCTCAAAGCCGCCGACCTGGAGAAAACCTCGATGGCGATGGCGGTCGGTGCGCTGCTGATCGACCAGGGGTCCGAATGGCGCGCCCTGCTGCCGCTGACCGCCCCAAAAGGGGTCGAAATCAATGCCGGCGGGCTGCGCCGTGCACTGGGCGCGGCCAATTTGCCCGATGTCCTGCTCGTCGATATGAAGGCCGAGTCGGATCGGCTGTATTCCGGCTACCTGCGCGAAGCCGCCTTGCTGTCGCTCGGCGGCTTCGCCGCGATCGTCATTTTGCTGCTGCTGGCGTTTCGCTCGGCGGCGCGCGTGCTGCGCGTGATCGCGCCGCTCGTCGCCGCCGTCATCACCGTCATGGCCGGGCTGGCCGCGCTCGGGCAGCCACTGGCTATCCTGCATCTGGTGGGGCTGCTGCTGGTCGTCGCGATCGGCTCGAACTACGCGCTGTTTTTCGACCGCCCCGATCCGCGCCTGCCGATCGAGCCGCGCACGCTGGCGTCGATGCTGTTCGCCAACCTCGCGACCGTCGCGGGCTTCGGCCTGCTGGCGTTTTCCGACGTGTCGATCCTGCAGGCCATGGGCGTCACGGTGGCGCCGGGCGTTGTTCTGGCGCTGCTGTACTCGGCTGTTTTCGCCAGGCGCGCCGATGCTTGATGCACGCTGGAAGCCGACGCTGTTCATCCGCATGAGCTTCTGGCTGCATGCGCTGGCGGCGGCGTTCGTCATTGCGGCGCCTGGGCAATGGCGCTGGGCGCTGGCCGCAGTGGCGGTCAATCACCTGCTGGTCGGCACCGTCGGCTTGTGGCCCAGCAGCGGCTGGCTGGGGCCGAACTGGAGCCGCTTGCCCCCTAGCGCCACGTCGAGGCGAGAGATCGCCCTGACCATCGACGACGGCCCGGATCCACTTGTCACGCCGCAGGTGCTCGACATCCTCGAGCGCCACGGCGCTCGGGCGACGTTCTTTTGCATCGGCGCGCAGGCCGAGCGCCATCCCGACTTGTGCCGCGAAATCGTGCGCCGGGGCCACGCCGTCGAAAACCACAGCCAGCACCATCGGCATTTTTTTTCGCTGATGGGCGTGCGCGGCCTGACCGACGAGCTGCGGGCGGCCCAGGACACCCTGAGCGCGATCACCGGCGAGCGGCCATTGTTTTTTCGCGCTCCCGCGGGCCTGCGCAATCCTTTTCTGGACCCGGTGCTCAGCCGCCTGGGCCTGCGGCTGGCGAGCTGGTCGGCGCGCGGCTTCGACACCCGCGTCGGCGACGCCCGTCGCGTCGAACGCCGGCTGCTGCGCGGGCTGCGCGCCGGCGCGATCTTGCTGCTGCACGACGGCAACGCCGCGCGCACGCCCGATCAGCTGCCCGTCATCTTGGCGGTGTTGCCCGCCGTGCTCGAATCCGCCACTGCTGCCGGCTTGCGCGCGGTCACTTTGCGGCACGCCTTGTCATGATCGCCAAGCGTCGCGCCTTGCCGGCGCATTGGCGGCCGATATCGCCGCGTCATCGGCGGTGCATCGAGGCTGCCGGTAAAATCGGCGCTCGACCCGCCGGACTCTGCGCTCCACCCTTTTATTTAGATCGGCTCGCTTTCCTCTGAACCCGCTCTGGCTTTCACATTTCACCGCGACCAGCTGCATCGGCCGGGGCCTGCAGCCGACGCTTGCCGCGTTGCGTGCGCGGCGCGGCGGCCTGGCGCCGTGCATCTTCGACACGGTGGACCTGGCCACTTACGTCGGCGAGGTCGCCGGCGTCGATGACGTGCGGCTGCCGGCGGACCTGCTCGATTTCGATTGCCGCAACAACCGGCTCGCGTCGCTGGGGCTGGCGCAGGACGGCTTTGGCGACGCTGTCGCCGCCGCCGCCGAAAAATACGGCGCCGGGCGCCTCGGCGTGTTCATCGGCACCAGCACCTCGGGCATCTTGCAGACCGAGCTGGCCTACCGCAGGCGCGACCCGGCAAGCGGCGCCTTTCCCTCCGATTTCGTTTATGGCGGAACGCACAACACGTTTTCCGTCGCCGACTTCACGCGCCGGCATCTGGCCTTAAGCGGCCCGGCCGCCGTCGTGTCGTCGGCCTGTTCGTCCAGCGCCAAGGTCTTCGCCTCGGCGCGCCGCATGCTGGCCGCCGGCTTGATCGACGCCGCAGTGGTCGGCGGCGTCGATTCGCTGTGCCTGACGACGCTCTACGGCTTCAATTCGCTGGGCCTGACCTCGACCCAGGCGTGCCGCCCGTTCGACGAAGCGCGCGACGGCATCTCCATCGGCGAAGCCGCGGCGTTCGTCCTGCTAGAGCGCGCGCCGCCGCGGCTCGATGAACAAGCGGTGCTGCTGCTCGGCATCGGCGAATCGAGCGATGCGCACCATATGTCGTCGCCCCACCCGGAGGGCCTGGGCGCCCGCATGGCGATGCAGGGTGCCCTGGCCATGGCGCGGCTGGACGCGAGCGATATCGACTACATCAACCTGCACGGCACCGCCACCCCGAGCAACGACGCGGCCGAGGCGAAGGCGGTGACGGCGCTGTTCGGCGCAAAAACGCCTTGCAGCTCGACCAAGGGCGCCACCGGCCACACGCTGGGCGCCGCGGGCGGCGTGGAAGCGGTGATCTGCGCGCTGGCGCTGCGGCACGGCCTGCTGCCCGGCGGGCTGAACCTGCGGCAGCTCGATCCGGCGCTCGGCGTCAACTACCTGGCCGAAAATCGCGAGCAGCCGGCGCGCTGCGCGCTGAGCAATTCATTCGGTTTTGGCGGCACCAATTGCAGCTTGGTGTTCGGGCTCGCCGGTTAATGCGCCCTTTCAGCATCCGATGACAGCGCGGTTTGAATCGTCCGCGCCCTGCGCAGAGCCCCTTGCCGCTTTCGTCGAAGGCGTCGGCCTGCTCGGGCCGGGCCTTCCCGACTGGGCGCGGGGGTGCCTGGTTTTGGACGCCAGCGCGCCGTATCAGGCCGCGCGCTGCGTGCTGCCGCTGCCGATGGCGCTGCCCGCGGCCGAGCGGCGCCGCGCCGGCGCGGTCGTCAAGGTCTCGCTCGCCGTCGGCCTGGAAGCCGTCACCGCGTCGGGCCTGCCGGCGGCCACGCTGCCTTCGGTGTTCACTTCGTCCAGCGGCGACGCGATCAATTGCCACGAGATCTGCAGCGCGCTGGCATCGAGCGACCGGCTGATATCGCCCACCCGCTTTCACAACTCGGTGCACAACGCCTCGTCGGGCTACTGGAGCATCTCGAGCGGCTCGATGGCGCCCTCGTCGGTGCTGTGCGCGCGCGACGCGAGCTTCGCCGCCGGCCTGCTCGAAGCGATGACGCACGTTGCCGTGGAACACACCGCGGTGCTGCTCGTCGCCTACGACACCGACTATCCCGAGCCGCTGCGCAGCGTCCGTCCGCTGCCGGACACTTTCGGCGTCGGCCTGGTGCTCGCGCCCTGGCGCGGCGAGCGCAGCCTGGCGCGCTGGACGCTCGAGCCGGCCGCCTGCCTGACCACCCTGGCGCCAGACCGCCTGGCCGACGAGGCGCTCGAACAGCTGCGCGCCGGCATTCCGGCGGCGCGCTGCCTGCCGCTGCTGCGCAGTGTCGCCCGGCAGGATCGCGGCTGTATCGTGCTGGATTACCTCGAAGGCCTGCGGCTGGCCGTGAACGTGGCGCCATGCCAGTGACGTTGCCAGGCGCGCCTGCCATGCTGGCGCATGACGGCATCGCCAGCCGCATTCCCCATCAGGCAGCCATGTGCCTGCTGGGCAGCGTGACCGCCTGGGACGAGCTGCAAATCCGCTGCGAAGCCAGCAGCCACCGCGACGCCGGCAACCCGCTGCGCGCCCACGGCCGGCTTGGCGCGTCTTGCGGCGTCGAATACGCCGCGCAGGCGATGGCGGTGCACGGCGCGTTGATCGCCGAGGCGCGGGCCAGCGCCGGCGATGCAGGCGCGGCGCCGAAAATCGGCTACCTGGCCAGCGTGCGCGGCTTGACGCTTCATGTCGAACGGCTCGACGATGTGCCGGGCGCCCTGACGATCCACGCCGAACGCCAAAGCGGCGACGACGCGACCATCCTCTACAGCTTCTCGGTTCACGCCGGGCAAGCGCCGCTGCTGTCGGGCCGGGCCGTGGTCGTTCTCAACCCAGCCGGATTCCCATTTGCGCAAACCGCATGACTGAAACCATTCAACGCAGGCGCGCCCTGGTCACGGGCGCAAGCGGCGGCATCGGCTCGGCGATCTGCCGGCAACTCGCCAGCGACGGCTTCGAGATCATCGCGCATGCCCATCGCGGCCTCGAGGCGGCGCTGCGTTTGGCAGGCGAAATCAGCGCGGCCGGCGGCAGCGCGCAGGCGATCGCGTTCGACATCACCGATGGCGCCGCCGCCTCCAGCGCCATCGACGCGCTGCTCGAAGGCGGCCCGGTCCAGGTGCTGGTGAACAATGCCGGCATCCACGACGACGCCGTTTTTCCGAGCATGCGCGCCGACCAGTGGCGGCGCGTGATCGACGTCTCGCTGAACGGTTTTTTCAACGTCACCCAGCCGCTGCTGCTGCCGATGATCCGCACCCGCTGGGGCCGCATCGTCAACATTAGCTCGGTCGCGGCCGTCGCCGGCAACCGCGGCCAGGTGAACTATTCCGCCGCCAAGGGCGCGCTGCACGCGGCCACGAAGTCGCTCGCGCTCGAAGTCGCCAGCCGCGGCATCACCGTCAATTGCGTCGCGCCGGGCATCATCGAAACGCCCATGAGCCAGGACAGCTTCGACGCGCCGACAATCGCCCGCCTAGTGCCGATGAAACGCGCCGGCCGCCCTGAAGAGGTGGCGGACCTGGTCGCCTTTTTGGCGTCCGAGCGCGCCGCCTACATCAGCGGCCAGGTGATTTCCATCAATGGCGGCATGATTTAAAAAATTCTCACCATGAACATGAACCCAAGCACCACCGACTCTTCTCCCGCGCAAGCGCCGCACGCCCCGCTGACCGACTACTACCAGACCGAGCAGGAAAGACAAGCCTACCTGCGCCGGATTTTCGACGATACCGCCGTCGATTACGACCGCATCGAGGCGCTGCTGGCCTGGGGAACCGGTTCGCGCTACCGGCGCCAGGCGCTGGTTCGCGGCGGCTTGACGCCGGGAATGAAAGTGCTCGATGTCGGCGTCGGCACCGGGCTCGTTGCCGCGCAAGCCTGCGCGCTGACGGGCGACGCGTCGCTGGTTACGGGCGTCGACCCCAGCCCCGGCATGATGGCCGCGAGCAAGCTGCCGGCGGCGATGGCGCTCACAGAGGGCCGCGCCGAGTCGCTGCCCTTTCCCGACAACCATTTCGATTTTTTGAGCATGGGCTACGCGCTGCGCCACATCAGCGACTTGGGGCTGGCGTTTTCCGAGTTCGAGCGGGTCTTGAAGCCCGGCGGGCGGCTGTGCATCCTCGAGATCACCCAGGCGCGAAGCCGCGCCGGGCGCTGGCTGCTCAAAAGCTATATGCGCGGCGTCATCCCGCTGTTGACGCGCTTCGTGTCCCGGCAAAAAGACACCGCGACGATCTGGCGCTACTACTGGGACAGCATCGAGGCCTGCGTTCCGCCGGCGCAGGTCATGGCCACGCTGCGCGCCGCCGGGCTGACGCGGGTCGAGCAGCACCTCGAAGTCGGTGTGTTCTCGGAGTATTACGCCGTCAAGCGCGGCCCGGCCGCTCACACCGCGCCCGCATGACCGCCCTATCGACCCAAATCGGCGCGCATCGGACAGAAGCGCTGCTGTTTTTCACGCTGCTGCAGCTTACGGTGATCGTGCTGGCCGCGCGCATCGGCGGCGCGGTCGCCGTCCGCATCGGCCAGTCGGCCGCCGTCGGTGAAATCATCGTCGGCATCCTGCTCGGGCCATCGCTTTTCGGCCTGATCGCGCCGGGCGCCTTCGAGTACGTGTTTCACTCCGGCGCGCCCGAGCCGATGCAGATGCTGTCGCAGATCGGGCTGGTGCTGCTGATGTTCCAGATCGGCCTGGAATTCGATTTTTCCCATCTGCGCGAGCGGCGCAACCGCAAGGCGACGCTGTGGGTCGCTGTCGCCAGCCTGGCCCTGCCCTTTGCGCTGGGCTACGCCGTCGGCCGGGCGAGCGCGGCGCCGCTGTCGCCCGGCGCGCCGCCGCAAGCCTCGGCGCTGTTCGTCGCCACCGCGTTTTCGATCACCGCCTTGCCGATACTCGGACGCATCATGATGGAGTTCAACATGACCCGCACGCCGATTGGCGTGATCGCCATCAGCGCCGCCGCGATCAACGACGTCGTCGGCTGGCTGCTGCTCGCCTTCGTCACCCTGCTCACGCAGTCCGGCTTCGATGGCGCGGGGTTCGCCCTGAAAGTGGCGTTGGTGGGGGTGTTCTTCGCGGCGAGCTGGTATGGCGCGCGCCCGCTCATGAAGCGTGTCCTTGGCCGCCTGGGCGCCGGGCGCGGCGAGCTTTCCGAGCATCTGCTCGGCTGCGTGCTGGCGGCGATTTTCCTGTCGGCCATGACGACTTACCAGCTTGGCATTTTCGCCATTTTCGGCGGCTTCACGATGGGCGTGCTGCTGCACGACGAGCCCGCTTTCGTGGCCGCCTGGCGCGCCCGCGTCGGCCCGTTCGTCACGGTGTTTTTTCTGCCGATCTTTTTCACCTACACCGGCCTGCGCACCAACATCGGCGGCCTGGGCAGCGCCAGCGCGTGGGGTTGGTGCGCCCTGATCGTGTTTTTGGCCACCCTGGGCAAATTCGGCGGCGCCTGGATCGCGGCGCGGCTGGCGGGTTTGAACCCCATGGAAAGCAGGATTCTGGGCGTCATGATGAACACGCGCGCCCTGATGGAGCTGATCGTGATCAATGTCGGCTACGACCTGGGCGTCATTTCCCAGCAGATGTTCACTATTCTCGTCATCATGGCGATTTTCAGCACCGTCATCACCACTCCGCTGCTGCGCCGCTGGCTGCCGCGCATTGGCATCGCCGTCGCCGCCCTGCCGCGCTCAACGCCGGCTGCGCACGCGCCGCGCCAGCAAAACGGGTAGGCGCAGCAAAAACCCGGCGAACAGCCGGCTGTGCATCCAGGTAAGCAGCAGGTTGTCGCGCAAATAGTTGAAATGCGAGACGCCGCCTTCGTCGGCGCGGAAATAACGCACCGGCGCCGGCAGATTGATCGGCTCGACGCCGCGCCAGCACATGCGCACCACGGCCTCCGGGTCGAAGTCGAAACGGCGCATCCAGCGCTGGCCGCGCATGACGCGGCGCAAGGGCTCGATCGGATAGACCCTAAAACCGAACAGCGAGTCGCCAATGCCGGCCCACAGCGTTTCCAGGTTCGCCCAGCCGTTGGACACCTTGCGGCCATTGACGCGCAGGCGCGGCGCATCGGCGGCGAACACCGGCAGCCCCAGCACCATGGCGGCGGGCCGGCCGGCCGACGCGGCCATGAAGCCGGGAATCAATTCGGCCGGATGCTGGCCGTCCGAGTCCATCGTCAGCGCATGCGTGTAGCCCTGCGCCGCCGCGGCGTCCAGGCCATGCAGCACGGCGGCGCCCTTGCCGACGTTGGCGGGCAAGACCAGCACGCGCAGTCCGGCATCCTGCGCCGCCATCGCCCGCAGGCCCGCGGCGCTGCCGTCGGTGCTGCCATCGACCACCACCCACACCGGCGCCCACTGCGCCCGCGCCGCGCGCACCGTTTCATACACTTTCGCGCCGGGGTTGTAGCTGGGAATCAGCACCAGGTGCGTGCCGGAGGCGGGGGGCAAAGTCGGGCCGGCGTTCATCGAT
The DNA here is from genome assembly GCA_964236835.1 of uncultured Polaromonas sp. Taxonomy (GTDB): domain Bacteria; phylum Pseudomonadota; class Gammaproteobacteria; order Burkholderiales; family Burkholderiaceae_C; genus Polaromonas. The sequence goes on along the minus strand of CAXSGT010000013.1, from coordinate 20,600 downwards.
AAGCCGCTGGCGGGGGAAAAGTCATCTCTCTAAGCTCAGTCGGGCGCCGAAATCGGAAACTCGGGCAGCCGGGCGTGCGCCATCTCGGTCTGGAAATAGCGCTCGAGTTCGCCGGCGAAGTGCGCGGCCTGCCGGGGCGGGTCGAAGCGCTTGCCCAGGCGCACCCGGTAGCTGATGGGCATGCTCGGCGTCCACAGCACCGACCAGCCTTTGCCCAGGAATCCCGAATCGGTCTCGATGAACACCGTCTGCACCGGCACGCCGGCATGCTTGGCGATCAGCCCGGCCGTCCCCTGCATCGCGCCGACCGGATGGCGGCTGGTGCGCGTGCCCTCGGGGAACAGCAGCAGGTGGCTGCCCCGGCCCAGATCGGCAACGGCCGACTGAACCATGGTGCGAAGCGGCGTGTTGCAGATATAGCCCGCCAGCCGGGCGCCGGCGCCGAAGAACACGCTGTTGACGATGTCGGTCTTCATGATGCACGCCGCGTCGGGCAGGCGCGACAAGATCATGACGGCGTCGAGCAGCGACGGATGGTTGGGCGCGATAATCAGCGCCGGACCGCCGCGCAGCGCGTCGAGGGCGGCGAGATCGAACCGGCACGCGCCCATCAACTCCAGAAGGCGCAGATAAAACCGGAACAGCCGCGCCACGAGCTTGCGTCCCACGCGCCGGCTTCGCGCCCTCGGCAACAGCACGAACAGCGTCAGCGCCAGCAGCGAAAAGCCGAAGCAGCACGCGGCCAGCAACAGGTAGCCCAGGTACAGCCTGACGGGGTCGATGAAGGTCCGGCGAAGGCTGGCGGCAGGCGTGGCGCGCTTGTGGTCCAGCGCGGTGCCTGTCTCGTTTTCCATGACGTCGGCGCCGTCGGCCACTAGCCGGCGGCCGGCCTGGCGTCATCAACGACGCGGATATTGGCCCGGCGCAGGCGCATGGCGCGCCAGGAACGCCTGAAATTCCAGGCCGACGCGACGTAGAAAATTCCCTTGAGCGCGGCGATCGAGCGCCAGATCGGCGTCTTGCCGAAAATATCGCCCGCCAGCATCGACAGCAGCGCCTCCTTGACGCGCCAGACATTGCTCGGCGCCATGAACAAATCGCGCATGGTCGGGTTCGTCACCCGGTAGATAAACCAGGAAAACTCTTTCGGCCCCTTGCGCACCTGCCGGTCGAAGCGCGCCAGCGCCGACGCGGCCCAGGCCGGATCGCGCAGGCAGACATCGACCGCTTCGGCCGCCTCGAAGCCGCCTTGCATCGCCAGCATCACGCCCGACGAGAACACCGGGTCGATGAAGGTGAAGGCGTCGCCGATGAGCAGGTGGTTCGGGCCGTGGGTGCGGTCGCAGGCGTAGGAGAAGTTGCCGGTCGCCTCGACCTCGCTGGCCAGCGCCGCGCCGGCGAGGCGCTCGGCCAGCGCCGGGCAGAGCGCGACCGTGTCGAGGAAAAACTCCTTGAGCGGCTTGGCGCGGCTTTTCAGGTAGTGCGGCCAGACGACGGCGCCGACGCTGGTGGCGCCGTCGGCCAGCGGAATCAGCCAGAACCAGCCGTGCTCGAACCAGAAGATCGTGATGTTGCCCTCGTCCTTCCCGGCATGCCGCTTGGCGCCGGTGAAATGGGCGTAAAGCGCCGAGCTGTTGTGCCTGGGGTTGCGGCGCTTCAAGTCGAACTGCCGGCCCAGCAGCGTGTCGCGGCCCGACGCGTCGACGACGAACCGCGCGCGCCAGTCCAGGGCGCGGCCGTCCTCGTGCTGCGCGTGCACGGTGGCGCCGCTCTGGTCGGGCGCGAAATCGACCTCCCTGACCCGGCAGCCCTCGATCACCTCGGCGCCCACCCTGCCAGCGTTGCGGATCAGGATTTCATCGAACTCGGAGCGCCGCACCTGGTAGGAAAAGGGCATCGATTTGTCCCAGGCGTCGCCGAACTTGAAGGTCTGGCTCTTGCCGGCATGCCAGGGCGAGACGAATTCGGCGCCCCATTTTTCCATGCCGATCGCCTTGACGGCATCGGCGACGCCAAGCTTTTCCAAGAGCGGCAGGTTCGCCGGCAAGAGCGACTCGCCGATGTGAAAGCGCGGGTGATGCTCTTTTTCCAGGACGACGACCTTGTAGCCGCGCTCCGCCAGCAGCGCCCCGGCGGTGGCTCCGGCCGGCCCGCCGCCGATGACCAGCACGTCGCATTCCTGCGCGGCGGCGGGGGGCGGGACGGTCGGTGAACTCTGCTCGATCATTTGCTAATCCTAACGTTTGCTGATGGGCGTTTGCCGGCGTGTCTCGGCGATTTTACTTGGCGCTTCAGCGCCGGCCGGCAAGCCAAGGCCGCAACTTTGTTTTTTACCTATCAAATCGGCCTTCTGCGCAATATCGGCGCGCTTTTGTAGCTATATTTAGCATAGCATTAGGCTTGAGTTGACATGCCGCTGTCACGCGGCTACCACTCCGGAGCCCCATTTTTGAATGAAGGTTCGCGGCGTCATAGGCTGGTCAATAGCCGCGCAGCATGAATTCGATCGACGCCTCGGCCATCGCCTGGTCCTGCGGTGCAAGGTGTGCGACGGGCTGGCCCAACAACATTGCGGGCACCGCGAGCAGATTCGGCATGTCCATCAGGTAGCTGGCTTGTGCCACGCTGAGCAGTCGCTGCGCGCGGCTGACCACCGGCTCGCCGGGCCGGGTTTGCAGCAATGGGACGCACCAGCGGGTGGCGGTGATGGTAGAAGAATTTCAACGCGGAGGAGAGGAGTAAGAGGAGCAAAAAATGAAAATGAATTTCTCCGCGTCCTCCGCCTACTCCTTCCCCTCCGCGTTGAATCTTCCGCTCAAAACGCTTCGGTATCGACCTCGCGATTGCCTTGCTCGCCATAGCGGCTGCCGACTACGGTTTTTTCGTTGATGAGCGCTTCGAGCCGGGCAACAAGGTCGCTGCCGAGCTTAACGTTGACGGCGCCGAGGTCGTCGAGCAGATGCGGCACGCTGGTCGTCCCCGGAATCGGGATGATGTGCTCGCCCTTTTGCAGCAGCCAGGCCAGCGCCAGCTGTGATGGCGAGCAGCCGGCTTCCTCAGCCAAGCGAAGGTACGCCGGCAGCAGCTTGAGATTCGCGGCGTAGTTGTCGGGGGTGAAACGCGGCATGCTGCGGCGGATGTCCTTGGCGTCGAGCAGGCTCACATTCTGCAGTTCAGCCCCGAGAAAGCCGCGCGCCAGCGGGCTGAAGGCGACAAACGCAACGCCAAGCTCGCGGCACGCATCGAGCACGGCGATTTCCGGGTTGCGCGTCCACAGCGAATACTCGGTCTGCAACGCGGCGATAGGATGAACGGCGTGCGCCCGGCGCAGCGTCGCGGCGGACACTTCGCTCAGGCCGATGGCGCGGACCTTGCCGGTGCGCACCAGGTCGCCCAGGGCGCCCACGCTGTCCTCGATGGGCACTTTCTTGTCCCAACGGTGCAGGTAATACAAATCGATCACGTCGCATCGCAGCCGCTTGAGCGACGCTTCGCAGGCGGCGCGGATCGTCTCGGGCCGGCCGTCGATGACGCGGACCAGTTTGCCGTCGCCCGCGACATCGACGCCCGACATGCCGCATTTGCTCGCCAGGGTGAAGCCGCTGCGGCGGCTGGCCAGCACATTGCCGACCAGGGTTTCGTTGGCACCGAAGCCGTAGAGCGTCGCGGTGTCGAACATCGTCACGCCGGCGTCGAGCGCGGCCAGCAATACGCGCTCGCCCTGCGCTGCCGAAACGGGAGCGCCGTAGGCGTGGCTCAAATTCATGCAGCCGAGGCTGATGGCGGAAACATTGAAGGGGCCGAGTTTTCTGCTTTGCATGGTCTGATTGCGTCCTGTCGAATGGGCGCGCCAGTTTACGGCGTTGGCCGCGTTAGCGCCGCGCGACCCACGCCGGCAGCGGCGGCGAGCGATGCAGCACGTCTTCGCTCAGCCACAGCGTGCTGCGCCGGGCGCGGCCTGCGACCACGCCGAGCGGCAGCTGCTGGTAGTCGTCGTTGAACACTTCATAGCTGTAGTCGCCCCGGTAGCCGATCCTGTGCAGCCTGAGCACCAGATCGGCGAGCTGCTCGCTGTGTACGCCTTCGCCGGGAAACACCCGGAAAGTGCGCGCCGTCGCCATGCGTTCTTCAAAGCTCGGCGTGTCCTGCCACATGAAGTCCGACAGCTGGACCAGGAAAATGCGCTCGGCGTCCAGGTCTTCGATGCGGTCCAGCGGGGTTTTCGCGGCAAAAACATGAAACGAGTCAAGCCCAATGCCCAGGTTCGGGCAGTCGGCGCGGCAAACCACGTCCCAGGAGGTGGTGAACTCATTGACGGTGCGGCCCCAGGAAAGGCCCTCGTACGCGACCTTGATGCCGAGCGGCACAGCCATCATGGCGAGCTTGCGCAGGTCGCCGGCGATCACGTCCAGGTCACAGCTCGCATGCCGCGATGTGGACGAACACGCCAGCAGCACCTTCGAGCCGAGCGCCGCGCACATCTCCAGCATCGAGCGGGCGATATCGACCTTGTAGTCGTGCAGGTGGCCCGACAAGCCCTCGAAGTCGCGCAGCACCTGAAAGCCTGTCGGCCGCAAGCCGCTGGCCTGCACCGCCGCCACCGCGGCAGCGACGCCGCCGGGGTGGCCGACAATATCGCGCGCGCTGAGCATGACCTGCCCGAAGCCCGCGTCGGCCATCGCGGCCAGCTTGGCCTCCAGCGGGCCGGCCAGGGTAATGGTGTCCATTCCGAATCCGTCGAGCATGGCGGCTTGGCCTTTAGCTGGGCTGATGAACCAGCTCGAACGACACCGAGCCGAGCGCGGTGCGCGTCAGCGCGCCCCGGTCTTCCGGATGCAGCCGCGCCGACTCGACGAACTCGACGCCGCGCGACTTGAGCTCGCCGACGGCGACGTTGACATCGGGAACGCCCAGCCCGAGGCGCTGCAGGCATTCGAACGCGTCATCCGCATCATCGCTCTGGTCCATCAGCGGGTCGGGCTCGATCAATTGCCACAGGAAGCCGCCGCACGGGCTGCGCATCAGCGTTCCCTTGGGCAAGATGCCGAAGCGCCGGTCGTCCGGAATCAGGCCGAAGTCGAACATGCGCTCGAAATACGTGACCCAGTCGCCGCCGCGGCCGGCGCCGATGTACTGCACGACGCCGAAATAGCGCATTCCCGCCAGCGCCGACGGCGCCGGATCGACCGTGGGAATGGTGACGAAGTCGATGTCGTAGATGGAAAACTCCTTCCAGCGATCGACAAAGTAAAAGCGGCTGCCGCCGGGGCCGCGGATGGCCGGAATGTGCAGCTCCATCGCCTTTGCGTGGCTCGGAACGTCCCACGCACCCAGCGCCATGCAGCGGGTGTGCGCCTTGAGCGCGTCCCGCACCCGGAACGCGACGCCCAAGATGACCGGCTGGCCATCGACCGTGGCGCTGACGCGGGCGTCGTCCGGATGCGCGTTGACGACCAGGTTCATGCCGCCCTGGCGGTACAGCACGACCTCGCGCGAGCGGTGCCGCGCGACCGGGCGAAAGCCCATCGCTTCGAGCACCTGGCCGAGCGCCTGCGGCCGGCTGGTGGCGTATTCGATGAACTCGATGCCGTCGATGCCGAGCCGGTTGGCCTTTTCAGGGACGGCTTCGCGGTCGGCTGCTTGCTGCGTCATGACACTTTTCCTCAATAACTCAACCGGGCCACAGACCGCAAGGCAGCGGGCGTCGCGCCGGGGAAGCCGAAAAATTCAAGGTAAGCGGGAATCTGCTCGAACAGCATGTCCGAGCCGACCTGCACCCGGCAGCCGCGCGCCTGGGCGGCGGCAAGAAAAGCCGTTGTCTCGGTTTTCATGACCACTTCACCGACAAAGGTGCCGGCGCCGATGCGCGACATGTCCATCGGCATCGCATCGCCCGCGTTCATTCCCATTGGCGTGGCATTCACGACCAGGTCAAAACCCGCCGGATCATTCGACCCAAGCGCCACCTCGAGCGCCGGGTAGTGCCGGCGCAAACGCCCGCTCAGCCCCTCTGCCGACGCCGCATCGATGTCGAACAGGCTCAAGGCCGCCACGCCCGCCGCGGCCAGCGACGCCGCGATGGCCGAGCCGACGCCGCCGCTGCCGACGACCAGCGCCCGCGCGCCCGGCAGACGCAAACCCTGGCGCAGCACGCCGCGTACAAAGCCCTCGCCGTCGAACATGTCGCCCTGCAGCCGGCCATCCGGCGCCCGGCGAACCGCGTTGCAGGCGCCGGCAATCGCCGCCGTCGGCAGCACCTCGTCGAGCAGGCCGACGGTGGCGACCTTGTGCGGCATGGTGACGAGCGCGCCGCGAATGTTGGCGAGCTTGAACACCGAGCGCAGAAAGTCCGGGTAGTCGCGCGCCTGGCAGCCCATCGGCACGACGACGGCATTGACCCCGGCTTTTTCGAACCACGGGTTGTAGATCATCGGCGCCTTGAAGGCGTGCGTCGGATAGCCGATGTGGGCAACGATTTCCGTGTCGCCGTCAATCATTGTTAGACATTCAGATCACCGCCTGCCCAGCGGAAACCTTAGGCGCATGCGACGCAGGCGCAATGGCCGACACCGCGGCGCGCAGCGCCAGCAGGTAGCTGTCGATGCCGAAGCCGCAGATTTGCCCCTTGACGATTTCGGCGAACACCGATTTGTGGCGAAACGCTTCGCGTGCATGGATGTTCGACATGTGCAGCTCGACGATCGGGCAGGTCAGAATCGCCAGCGCGTCGCGAATGCCGTAGCTGTAGTGCGTCCAGGCGCCGGCGTTGATCAGCACCGCATCGACGCCGTCGACATAACCTTGGTGGATGCGCTCGCACATGTCGCCTTCGCTGTTGCTCTGGAAGGCTTCGATCTCTGCGCCCAGTTCCTTGCCCAGCTCGATCAGGCGGCCATTGATTTCGTCGAGCGTGACGACGCCGTACTGCGCCGGGTCGCGCTTGCCAAACATGTTGTGGTTGATGCCGTGCAGCATGAGGATTTTCATCGGTGTTCCTTTCAGCTTATGTCGGTTGCATGGAAAAAAATCACTTGCGCATCTTCGCCAGTTCGGCCGTCACTTCGTTCACCGTCGCATCGCCGACGCTGGCGGTGAACTGTGCGATCACCGGCTTCATCTTGTCGCGCAGCTTGGCGACTTCGGCCGGCGCGAGCTCGGTCACCGTCATGCCATTTTTCTTCAGCAATTCGAGGTTGGCGGCGACCGCGGCGCGCGCGTCCCTGCGCTGAACGGCGGTGGCCTCGTTCGCCGAGTCGGCGACTATTTTTTTCTCGGCGGCGCTGAGCGCGTCCCAGACCTTCTTGCTGAAAAGCACCGACTGCGGGTTGTACTGGTGGTTCGTCAAGGTGATGTATTTCTGCACCTCCCAGAACTTGTTGGAAGCAATGACGCTGACCGGGTTTTCCTGGCCGTCGATGGCTTTTTGCTCCAGCGCGCCATACACCTCTGGAAAAGGCAAGGGCGTCGGGTTGGCGCCGAGCGCTTTGACCCAGGCGATGTTGATCGGGTTCGGAATCACCCGCAGCTTCAGCCCGGCGATGTCCTCGACCTTGACCAGCCCGCGTTTGCTGTTGGTGATTTCGCGGTAGCCAAGCTCCCAATATGCCAGCCCCACCAGACCCTTTTGCTCCAGCAGGGCGTGCATCTTCTTGCCGACCGGGCCATCGACGACGGCGTCGGATTCTTTTTCGTTGGCGAACAGGAAAGGGAAGTCGAAAATCGCCAGTTCCTTGGCCTCGCTGGCCAGAATGCCCGAGTTCATGACCGCCATTTCGATGGTGCCGCCCTTCATGGCCGAGACGACGGCCTGGTCGCTGCCGAGCGTGCCGTTGTAGAACAGATTGACTTTGATCTTGCCGCCCGATTTGGCCGACACGCTTTCGGCGAATTTCTTCATTCCGGCGACGGCAGGATGGCCTTCGGGGCTGTTGAGCGTGAACTTGAGCGTGCGCTCCTTGATGTCCTGCGCGCTCGCCGCGCCGAAAGCGGCGACGAGCAGCGCCGCGGCGAGGGTTTTAAGCGTTAAACGTTTCATGTGTGTCTCCTGAGGAAAATAGCCGCGGTACGCGGATTTGGCGGCTGGGGCATGGCGTACCGGACACGCGCCAGAGCAGTTAAAAAGTTTGTTTATTTGTAAAGCCAGTGCGCCGGCACCATGACCAGTTGCGGAAATGCGATCAACAGGAACATCACCACGAACTGCACCACCATGAACGGGATTACGCCGCGCGTGACGTCGTCCATCTTCATCCGGCCGACACCGGCGACGACGTTGAGCACGGTGCCGACCGGCGGCGTCACCAGGCCGATCGAGTTGTTGATGATGAACAGCACGCCGAAATAAACCGGGTCGATTCCCGCCGCCCGGACCAGCGGCATCAGCACCGGCGTCAAAATCAAAATGGTCGGCGTCATGTCCATCGCCGTGCCGACGACCATCACCAGCACCATCATCGCCACCAGCAGCAGCTTCGGGCTGTCGAGCAGCGGCTTGAGCAGCGAGACGACCTGGTCGGGCAGCTGCGCCACCGTGATCAGCCACGCCGAGACCATGGCGGCGGCCACCAGGAACATCACCACCGCCGTGGTCTTGGCCGCGGCCAGGAACACGCCATAGAGCTGGCTCCAGGCGAGTTCCTTATAAATGAAGCACGCGACAAACAGCGCGAACACCGCGGCCACCACCGCCGCCTCGGTCGGAGTGAAGATGCCGAAGCGCAAACCGAACAAAATGATCAGCGGCAGCGTCAGCGCCCATCCGGCTTTGCGAAACGCGGCCATCATTTCGCCGGCCGTGCGACGCGGCGGCGGCTCAAGCTTTTCGCGCCTCGTCAGCCACCACCAGGTGGCCCACAGCCCGACCGCAAGCCAGATGCCGGGGAAGATGCCGGCGAGGAACAGCTTGGTGATCGACACGTTGGCCGAGACGCCGAAAATCACGAAGCCGATCGACGGCGGGATGATCGGGCCGATCACGCCGCAGGCGGCGATCAGGCCGCCGCTGCGCGCCTTGTCGTGGCCGGCTTTGACCATCATCGGCAGCAGCAACGCGGTGAGCGCGGCGGCGTCGGCTACCGCTGAGCCCGACAGCGCCGACAAAATACACGCGGCGACGATGGTGACGTAGCCCAGCCCGCCCCGGATGTGGCCGACCAGCGCGAGCGCGAAATCGACAATGCGCCGCGACAGCCCACCGGTGTTCATCACCTCGCCGGCGAGCATGAAAAAAGGCACCGCCAGCAGCGGAAAACTGTTGGCGCCTTCGATGATGTTCTGCGCCAGGATTTGCGCGTCGAACATGTTCATGTGCCACATCAACGCGGCGCCGCAGAGCAGCAGCGAAAAAGCGATCGGAATGCCCAGCGCCATGGCGGCGAGCAAAGAACCCAGGAAAACGACAATGGTCATGGTGCAATCTCCTCGGGTTTGCGCTTATTGGACCGGCTTAGGAACGTCGATCGGCTCCTCTTCGGACTCGCGGATGCCGATAAGCTCGCCTTCGCTGAGCTCGCCCCTGACAAGCCGCCAAAGCTGGTTTAGCAAAATCACCGCGCCCGACACCGCGAACACCATGCCGCAGGCGTAGAAAATTCCCATCGACACTTCCATCACCGCGCTGGTCGAGTCCCGATTGACCAAGACCTGGTCGAGCGAACCCTTGAACATTAACCAGCAGACAAACAGCATGAGCAGATGCCCGAGCAGCAGGCAAAACTTTTTGCCGCGCAGCGAGAGGCGTGACACCAGCATGTCGGTTCCCAGGTGGGCGCCTTCGTTCATGGCGACGATCGCGCCGAGGAAAGTCACCCAGACGAACAGCCAGCGCGACAGCTCTTCGGACACCGTGATGCCCGAGTTGAAGGCATAGCGCATCACGACGTTGGCGAACACCAGCACGACCATCAGCGCCAGGCCAACGACCATCAACAGCGACAGCAATTGGCAATAACGGTCTATTAATTTCTTCAGCATCGATTCGTCCCGCTAAAAATACCTAAGCTATTAATGTACGAACTAGTTAGTTTTTTTATATCGGTAATTACCCTAATCACCTTTGGCCTTGGGGCGCTTAAATGCGAACGAAGCGGACGATCATCTCGACGACGCTGTTTCGCCGCGCCGCCACCGCTTTGGGCGAGTACGCGTCGTTCTTGAAAATCAGGCTGAAGGTGTGCCGGTTCGAGACGTTGAAAAAGGTCAGTGCCGAAATCGAGGCGTGAATGTCGATCGGCTCCAGCCCTGGGCGAAACACGCCGCCGGCCACCCCCCGGCCATAGAGCTTGGCGATGGCGTCGATCGCCGGCACGTTCAGCGCCTGAATGCTCGTGCTTTGCGCCAGGTAGGCGCCGCGCTCCATGTTTTCGGTCATCACCAGCCGGATGTAGTCGGGATTGCCGAGGTGATGGTCGAAGGTGAATTCCACGAGCCGGCGCAGCGCCGCCTCGGGTTCGAGGTTTTCCAGCCGCAGTTCGGCCTCGATGCTGCGCATGCGCCGGTAGGCCTCCTCCAGCACAGCCAGATACAGTCCTTCCTTGCTACCGAAGTAGTAATAAATCATCCGCTTGCTGGTTTTTGTTGCGGCCGCGATCTGGTCGATGCGGGCGCCGCTCAGTCCCTTGCTCGCGAACTCGGTCGTCGCCACTTCCAGAATGCCCGCCATGGTGCGGGCCGG
>CAXSGT010000013.1:0-9828 GCA_964236835.1 uncultured Polaromonas sp. | reverse complement strand
GCCGACGCTCGAATTCGGCTCGCGCCCTTCCCGGATCGCGGCGAAGAATTCGCGGTCCTGCAACTCGATGCCGTTCATGCTGACCGCAATCTGGCTGACGTCGATTTTTTCTTCCTTGCCGGTGTACAGGTCGTCATAGCGCGCCAGATAGGTCGCCGTGTCGCCGATATAGCGGAAGTACGTTCCCAGCGGGCCGTCGTTGTTGAAGCTCAAGGAAAGCGTGCAAATCGCGCCGCTGGCGGCTTTGAGCTGGATCGACATGTCCATTGCGATGCCGAGCACCGGGTGAATCAGCCCCTGTACCGCGTTTGCCTGCACGATCGGGCTGTTGCATTGGTAGGCGAACAGATCGACGGTGTGCGCGGCGTGGTGCCACAGCAGGTGGTCGGTCCAGCTGCGCGGCTGGCCCAGCGCGTTGGTGTTCGTGCGGCGGAAAAAATAGGTCTGCACGTCCATTTGCAGGAGACTGAATTTTCCGGCGGTGATTTGCTGGTGCACATACTGGTGGCTGGGGTTGAAGCGGCGGGTGTGGCCGCACATCGCGACCAGGCCGGTCTGCTTTTGCAGCGCCACCACTTCCTCAGCGCCCTTGAGCGTGTCGGCGAGCGGAATTTCGACCTGGACATGCTTGCCGGCCTTCAGGCATGCCAGCGCCTGTTCGGCATGCAGCTGCGTCGGCGTGCAGAGAATGACGGCATCGACTTCGGGCAGCGCCAGGCTGCCCGCCAGGTCGGTGCCGACATGCGCAATGCCGTATTTGTCGGCGATCTCGCGGGTTTTTTCCAGGTCGCGGCTGATCAGCGAGACGACTTCGACGCCGTCGATGTTCTGGATGCCGTCGAGGTGCTTGATGCCGAAGGCGCCGGCGCCCGCCAAGGCGACTTTGATAATTTTGTTCATTGATGGTTTTCCAGGATGAGGTGGCCGACGGCCGTGTTGGATGCGGGCACATGGTAGAAACGGTGAAGGACTTTCGGCGCGGCGCCGCCAGCCACGTCGGCCATGGCGCCGCGCGCGACCAGCCACATCACGAGCTCGATGCCTTCGCTGCCGGCTTCGCGGACATAGTCGATATGCGGGATGGCGGCAACGGCCGCCGGGTCGGCGATCAGCTTGTCCAAAAAAGCGTTGTCGAATTCCCGGTTGATAAGGCCGGCGCGCGGCCCCTGCAGCTGGTGGCTCATGCCGCCGGTGCCCCAGATCTGCACGTTCAGGTCTTCGTCATAACTTTCGACCGCCTTGCGGATCGCCTTGCCGAGGTTGAAGCAGCGCCGGCCGCTGGGCACCGGGTACTGCACCACGTTGACGGGGAACGGAATCACCTGGAACGGCCAGCGAAAATCGTCCGCTGGCGGCTGGCCGCACATCAGGCTGAGCGGCACGGTCAGGCCGTGGTCCACGTCCATCCTGTTAACGATGGTCAAGTCGAAATCCTGCTGGATCACCGAATGCGCGATGTGCGACGCCAATTCCGGATGGCCGATCACCGTCGGCACCGGGCGCGGCCCCCAGCCCTCGTCGGCCGGCTCGAACCTGTCGGCGGTGCCGATGGCGAAGGTCGGAATCATGTCCAGGCTGAACGCGGTGGCGTGGTCGTTGTAAACCAGGAAAACGACATCGGGCCGGTTGTTTTTAAGCCATTGCCTGGAAAAATCATAGCCCGCGAACACCGGCGCCCAGTAGGGCTCTTGCGTCTTGCCAAGGTCGAAAGCCGCGCCAACGGCCGGAATGTGCGAGGTATAGACCGAGGCGGTGATTCTGGCCATGTCAGTTGCTTTTTTTCTTGTCGCCGCCCTGTGGCTGCCGGTGCGCCTGCGCGTCGCCGCCCTCGCCGATGACGCGGTTGCCTTCGACCGAGCGGCCGCCGGCGATCATCATGTCGCGGTACTGCGCTTCGGTCATCCCGGTCATGCTGCCGGCCATCTGCTGGAAGCTCTTGCCATCGGTGGCGCCGATCTTGGCTAGGAAATAAATGTTGCCGCCCAGCGCGATGCACTTGTTCAAATCGCGCGCCAGTACGGCCTGCTTCTGTTCTTCCGTCATCGGCCATTCGTCGAGATAGGCGCATTCATCGGCCTTGAAGCGTTCGCGGTTGGGGGCCTTCATCAGCGACATGCAGAACTGGTTCAGGTGATAGCCCTTGCGCGACTGCTCGGCGTCGAAAATCGTCGTGCCGGGAACATCAAGGTAGTCTTTTTCGAGTGGCATGGTTAGCCTTTAGCCTCTTCAGGCCAGTACAGGCGCATCGGGTTATCGACCAGCAGTTTTTGCCGCAACTCGGGTGTGGTGGCGATGTGCGGAATGAAATCGACCAGCAGGCCGTCGTCGGGCATGTGGTCCTTCAAATTCGGGTGCGGCCAGTCGGTACCCCAGAGCACGCGGTCGGGAAACTCATCGACGATGCGCTTGGCGAACGGAATGACGTCGGTGTACGCGTTTTGCTCGCCATTGAGCGCCCTCGGGCCGGTGATGGACAGGCGCTCGGCGCAGGTGACCTTGACCCAGGCGTTCGGATGCTCGCGAATGAACCTGACGAACAGCTCGAACTCCGGGCCGTCGGCGGGCTTGCCAATGTCTGGGCGCCCCATGTGATCGACGACGACATCGGTCGGCAGCGCAGTGAAAAAATCCCACAGCTCGGGCAGATCGACCGCCTCGAAATAGATCACCACATGCCAGCCCAGCGGCTTGATGCGATTGGCGATTTCGATGAGTTCGTCCCTGGGCGTGAAATCGACCAGGCGCTTGACGAAATTGAAGCGAACGCCGCGAACGCCGGCGGCATGCAGCGCCCGCAGCTCGTCATCGGTGACGCCGCGCCTGACGGTGGCGACGCCGCGCGCCTTGCCGCCCGAATTGACCAGCGCGTCGATCATGGCGCTATTGTCGGCGCCGTGGCAGGTCGCCTGCACAATGACATTGCGGGCAAAGCCGAGCTGGTCGCGCAGCGCGTACAGTTGCGACTTGGACGCGTCGCAGGGCGTGTATTTTCGCTCGGGCGCATACGGGAATTGAGCGCCGGGACCGAAGACGTGGCAATGCGCATCGACGGCGCCTGCCGGCAGCTTGAATTTCGGTTTGGACGGATTGCTGTACCAGTCGAGCCAGCCGGGGGTCTTGATGAATTCCATCGGGTGCTTTCCTTTTCAACCTCAGTCAGGTTTGATGTCGGCTTCGCGCACCAGTTTTTCATAGCGCTGGCGTTCGGATCGGATCAGCGCGCCGAATTGTTCCACCGACCCCGGCAGAACCTCGCCGCCCACCGATCCCATCCGATCGCGCACGTCCCGGGTCTGAAGCGCTTTTTGCACTTCGGCGTGCAGCCTTGCGACGATCGGCCTGGGCGTGGCGGCGGGCGCGACAAGGCCATACCACACCGACGCCTCGAAGCCGGGAAAACCCGACTCGGCGATCGTCGGCGCGTCGGGCAGGATGGCGGCGCGCGTCGGCGACAGCACCGCCAGCACCCGGAGCCGTCCGCTCTTGACATGCGGCAGCACTTCCAGCGCGTTCACCGCCACCAGCGGCACCTGGCCGCCGATGACGTCGGTGATCGCCGGCGCGCCGCCTTTGTAGGGCACGTGCATCAAGGAAATTCCAGCGGCGCGGTCGAACAGCTCGACCGCCAGATGCGGCGTCGAGCCGTTGCCCGGCGTCGCGTAGGCAATGGCGCCGGGCTTGGCTTTGGCCGCCTCGATGAGCTTGGCAAGGCTGGCCGGACCCGACTGCGCGTGGGTCGCGATGACGACCGGCACGCGGCCGACCAGCGCCACGGGTACAAGTTCGCGCTCGGCGTCGAACGGCGCCGGCTTGTAGAGCGCCATGTTCGCCGCCAGCGCATTGGCCGCCAGCAGCAGGGTATAGCCGTCGGGCTCGGCGGCGATCACCGACTTCACGGCGATGTTCGTTCCCGCGCCGGGCTTGTTTTCGATCAACACCGGCTGGCCCAGGCTTGCCGCCATGGCCTGGCCGACGGCGCGCGCCACCGCGTCGACCGCGCCGCCGGCGGCGTAGCCGACGACGATTTTGATCGGTTTGGAAGGATAGCTCTGCGCGCTAGCCCAAATCGGCAGCGCGGCCGCCATCGCGAGCACCGCGCAGGCCAGGCCGGACCGGCGGCTGACAAAGACTTTGTGTCTGTTCATGAATAAATTCCAGTAACTCAGTTAGCGAAACGGCTGGCTTCAATCGGTGCTGGCGGCGCCGCGCAATCCGGACCGTGCCACTGCCGACCGCAGCAGGCCGCTGGCTTTCACGCTCTGCGCGAATTCGTTCAAATAAGGCAATGTGGCTTCCCGACCCATGGGAATGGCGATGGCCAGATTTTCCAGGCCCCAACGGCCTCCCAGCACGCGAAAGCCCGGAAGTTCGTCCGACATTTCAAAGAGGATCGCCTTGTTGGTCGCGAAGGCGTCGAGTGCGCCGTTCAGCAGCATCGACTGCCCCTGCTTGACCGACGCCACCGGCACGACGACAGCCTGCCGGTAAAGCTGCGTCAGCACGCCTTGCGAACTGCTGCCCTCGGTCACGCCGACCCGAGTTGCGCGCCGATCCACATCGGCCACTTCGGCGATGCCCGATCCCGCTGGCAGCAGATAGCCCAGTTCGAGCTGCAACAGCGCCAGAGTGAACACCATGTCGCGCGCCCGCGCCTCGGTGGCGTTGGTGAAGGTGAAGTCCAGCGCGCCGGCCTTGAGGGCGTCGAGCACCAGCGCCAGACGGCCGTATTCGACAATTTGCACCGGCACCCCTAGCTGCTGGCCCAATGCCCGGCCCAGATCGAGCGCGACGCCGGCAGTCTCGCCCGTCTTCGGATTGCGCACCAGCGAGGTCGGGCTGCCGGCGTAAACGCCCACACGCAAGGCGCCGGTCGGCGCCAGCGCCTGGCGAACGGCCAGCGGCGGCGGCGCAGTGCCGGTGGCGCAGCCATTGAGCAGCGCCGGCAGCAAGAGCGCCGCCGAAATCAACACGCGCCGGAAATGGATCATGCGTTCACCTCGGCTTGTCAGGCAATCAGGATTGTCAGTCGATGTACTTCAAGCCGGCTTTTTCCAGCGGCCCGCGCATCTCGTACATGTCGAGGCCCAGCACGCCCGCGGCCAGCTTCGCGCGCTTTTCGCCCTCGAGGTTTTCGCGCTTTTCGGCCGCATCGGCCACTTGTTGGGCGATGGCGGCGGGCACCACGACGACGCCGTCGGTGTCGGCCACCACCACATCGCCCGGATTGACCATGGCGCCAGCGCACACCACCGGGATGTTGACCGAGCCGAGCGTGGACTTGACCGTTCCCTTGGCATAGATGGCGCGGCTGAACACCGGGAAGCCCATTTGCCGCAGCTCGTCGATGTCGCGAACGCCGCCGTCGATGACCAGGCCCTTCGCGCCGCGCGCCTGAAACGACGTCGCCAGCAGGTCGCCGAAAAAGCCATCGACGTTGTCGGTGGTGCAAGCGGCGACGGCGACGTCGCCAGGATGCAGCTGCTCAGCCGCGACATGCATCATCCAGTTGTCGCCCGGCTGCAGCAAAATCGTCACCGCCGTTCCGCAAAAGCGCGCGCCTGGATAGATCGGGCGCATGTTCGGCTTCATCAGGCCGACGCGGCCCATCGCTTCATGAATCGTGGCGACGCCGAATTTTGAAAGTTTTTTGACCGCCGCCTGGTCGGCGCGGACGATATTGCGCTTGACAACGCCTAACTGGGTGAGGCTCATGGGTGATGCTCCTGGTTTTTTGTTTAAGTAGTTTCTTTGGCCTTGAGCGCGGCATCCAGACGCGGAAACACCCGGCGGGCGTTGCCTTCGTAAATCTGGAGACGGTCCGCGGCGCTCAAAATTTTCGACGCTTCGATATAGCGCTTGGTGTCGTCGTAGTAATGCCCGGTCTGTGGATCGATGCCGCGCACCGCGCCGATCATCTCCGACGCGAACAGCACGTTCTTGACTGGAATGACGGTGTTGAGCAAATCGATTCCCGGCTGGTGATAGACGCAGGTGTCGAAGAAAATATTGTTCAGCAAATGCTCTTCGAGCAGCGGTTTCTTCAACTCCTGCGCCAGGCCCCGGAAACGGCCCCAGTGATAAGGCACAGCGCCGCCGCCGTGCGGAATCAAAAACCTGAGCGTCGGAAACTCCTTGAACAGCTCGCTCGTCAGGCACTGCATGAAAGCCGTCGTGTCGGCATTCAGGTAGTGCGCACCGGTGGTGTGAAAGCACGGGTTGCAGCTGGTCGAGACATGAATCATCGCCGGAATGTCGTACTCGATCATTTTTTCGTAGATCGGGTACCAGTAGCGGTCCGACAAGGGCGGGCTGGTCCAGTAGCCGCCCGACGGGTCGGGGTTCAGGTTGATGCCGACATTGCCGTATTGCTTGACGCATTTTTCAAGCTCGGGAATGCAGCTTGCGGGATCGACGCCGGGAGACTGCGGCAGCATCGCCACCGGCACGAAGTGGTCGGGAAACAATTCGCTGACGCGAAAGCACAGCTCGTTGCAGATCGCGGCCCAGGTCGATGAGACACTGAAGTCGCCGATATGGTGCGCCATGAAGCTGGCGCGCGGACTGAAGATCGTCAAGTCCGAACCGCGCTCTTTCATCAGGCGCAACTGGTTGCTCTCGATCGACTCGCGCAATTCGTCGTCGCTGATTTTGAGGTCGCTGACCTTGGGCATCGCAGACGCGTCCTTGATGCCGGCGATTTGCTGGTTACGCCAGGTTTCAAGCGCTTTCGGCGCGGTCGTGTAGTGGCCGTGGCAATCGATAATCATGGATTCTCCCCGCTGTCAGCGGCTATGAAAGCGTGAAATTATCGCAAGTCAGCCGGGTTGGCAACAGCACCAGCTGCGACTAGCAGCTAGAACAAAAGGGCATATCCGAGGTTTTGCTATGCGATAAACTGGTTTTTATGGATTTGAGACAGCTGCAATATTTCGTACGCGTCGCGGAAATGGGCAGTTTCACTCGCGCTGCGATAGCGCTTGACGTGGCGCAGCCCGCATTGAGTCGGCAGGTGCGGCTATTGGAAGTCGAGCTGCATCAAAGCCTTTTGGTTCGCAATGGCCGCGGCGCTCTGCCAACCGAAGCGGGCAAGCTTCTGCTCGAGCATGGGCGCGGCATTTTGCACCAGGTCGAGCGTGCGCGCGAAGAACTCGGCCGGGTGCGAGGCTCGCTGGCCGGCCGCGTCGCGATCGGCCTGCCGCCGACGCTGGCGCGAGTGCTGACGGTGCCGCTGACGCGCGCCTTTCGCCAGCAGTTGCCCGACGCGCGGCTATCCATCAGCGAAGGCCTGTCGACCGTGATGCAGGAATGGCTGCTCAACGGGCGGCTCGATATTGCGCTGCTCTACAACGCCCAGCCAGCCGCAGGCATCGAGGTTTTTCCGCTCTTGAGCGAAGAGCTCGTGCTGGTGCGGGCGCGTCCGCCCGGCCTGCTCGAAGACCCCCCGCCGCCGCCAATCGCGCTGCGCGATATCGCCAGGCTGCCGCTGGTGATCCCGAGCCGCCCAAACGCCATTCGCATGCGCCTCGAAGCTGAAATGGCTGGTGTTGGCTGCCGGCCCGAGATCGCGCTGGAGATCGACGGCGTGTCGGCGATCTTGGACCTGGTCGCCGATGGCGCCGGATGTGCGGTGCTGTCGCGCAATGCCGTCGCCAGTTCCGTTAAACCGTCGGCATTTACGGTACGGACGATTTTCGACCCAGCGCTGCGCACGCGCCTGTCGCTGGTCACGAGTTCGCTGCGGCCGGCGACGCTGACACAGCAAGCGACCCTGGCGTTGATTGAAACCACCGCCAAAGCCAAACTCGATAATTCCTGAAAAACTATAAAAAAGATAGCTGCTTATGCCCGTCCAGTATGCGCAAAACCTATTTTTTATGCTTTTTTTGCGGTGTCAAAGGCCAGAGCAGGCTCAAACCCGTTCAGCGGCGCGCTTGAGCTGATGCGCGGCGCGGTGCAGATGCGCAATGAAATGCCGAATCACCGGAGAGACCACCGAGTCGCTTCGGACAATGGCGCCCACTGCAAGCGGGAGTCCGCCTTCCTCAATCGGGACCAGCTCCAGGAACTGCGCCGCCATCGGATGAATCGCGATTTGATACGGCATCAAGCCGACGAAATCGCCTGTCGTCACCAGCGACAGCAGCGCCAGCGTTGAGTTCACGATCGCGCCGATGGGCGGCGGGGACAGCCCGTTGCGCTCGAACAGCGGTTTGGCGTAACCCGAGTCGCTGTTGGCGCCGGTATAAACCCACTTCGCTTCGGCAAGTTGGGTGAGCGACCTTGCGCGCGCAAGCGGACTGCCTTTGCGCACCACCACGACCATCTGTGTGGTGATCAATTCTTCAATCACGAATTCACCGGTCGACAAACCCTCGGGAATGCCGCCCACCGCGATATCGACGTCTCCGGACCGCAGCCCTTGCAACTGGGCGATGTACAGCTCTTCACTTACCCGCAGGCGGATCTCCGGAAAATCGCGTCCGAAGGTTCGTAGAGTCTCGGGGATCAGCAGCAGTACTGCGAGCGGAACGGCTCCGATCGTCAATTGCCCCGTCATGGTGCCGCCAAGCTGGCTGATTTCGGCGGTCGCCGCGCCGAGCTCGCGCATCGCCCGACGCGAATGCTCATACAACACTTTGCCCTGCGCCGTCGGGATCACGCCACGCGAAGTGCGAATCAGCAGCGGCGCCGAGAGTTCCACCTCCAGTTCACGCATCATTTTCGTCAACGCCGGCTGCGAGACGTCGACACGCCGCGCCGCCGCGCGCAGGCTGCCTTCTTCGACGGCGGCGACAAGGGCTTTAAGAGTCGAGAGTTTCATGGAAATGGCCGCGTCTTGAGAACTGTCAATTATGACAATGCCCAAAACTACGATAACCGTAAGTTATCGCGAGCGGCTACCCGGCATCTTCCAGGCAAGAGACTGAATCACCAAAATCGCCGGTTTACCAACTCTTACCACTGGGACAATCTATGCATTCCACGCGCAGGACTTTTTCCACCGCGGCACTTGGCCTTTTGCTGGCCGCCTCGGCCACGGCGCAAACCTTCCCGACGAAACCGGTGCGCATCATCACGCCGTTCCCGGTGGGCAGCGGCCCCGAGGGAGTGGTGCGCCTGGTCGCCGACAAGCTGTCCCGCGCCTGGGGCCAGCCAGTGATTGTTGAAAACAAGCCGGGCGGCAACGGCTTCATCGCGATCGACGCGTTCAAGCGTGGCGCCAAAGACGGCTACGACCTAATCCAGCTGGACAACGTTCACCTGTCGGCCTATCCGCACCTGTTCAAGAAGCTGCCCTACGACGCCAAAGCCGACTTCGAGCCGCTGCTGCCGCTGTTCAAGACCTACTTCTTCTTCGCCGTCGCCACCGACAGCAAATACAAAACCGTGGGCGACATCATTGCCGACGCCAAAGCCAACCCGGGCAAGCTGAACTATGGCTCCTGGTCGGTCGGCAATCCGGTGCATCTGGGCTCGGCGCTGTTCGAATCGGTCACCGGCACCCAGATGCAGCACGTGATCTACAAGGAAACCACCATGCTGTACACCGGCGTCGCCAACGGCGAGCTGTCGTTCGCGCTGGGCACCAACGCCACCGCCGGCGCCATGTACCGCGCTGGCAAGGTGCGCTATGTGGGCGTGGCGGCGCCGAAGCGGGTTGGCGGCTTCCCCAATGTGCCGACCGTGGCCGAGTCCGGCGGCCCGGCGAATTTCGAGGTCAGCGGCTGGACGGCGATCGCGGCGCCCAAGGGCGTGCCGAAGGCGGTCGCCGACCAGATCCAGCGCGACGTCGCAAAAGCCCTGGCCGAACCGGACGTGCGCGAGAAG
>CAXSGT010000012.1:0-33874 GCA_964236835.1 uncultured Polaromonas sp. | reverse complement strand
CGATGGCTTCGAGCCGCTGCAACAGCGCCATTTCCGCCTCGAGCTCCAGGCGCTTGAGTTTTTCGCGCAGTGCGCCCAGCGCATCGTCCGCCGCAGCGGCGGCTTTCCAGCGCTGGCGAAGTTCCCTCAAGGGGGTGACTACTGCGCTTTGCCACGGGAGCGAAGCCGCGCGCAACTGCTCGGCGCGCGCCGGCGTGCAAGCCGCCTGGCGTTGATACAGCCATGCCGCGCACAACAGCAGGCACACGTCCTGGCCGGCGCTTTGCAACTGTAGGCAAACCGGCGCGACCCCAGGCATCGAATACACAGCGACGGCAAAGCGTGTCAGGCTGGGAGCCGGGTTGTTCGTCATGTCTGAAATCTTGAAAAAAACTCGCGCTAGCTGCGCGCCTTGCGAACAGGCCCAACAGGCTTGGCGCCCGCGGCCGCCAGCGGCGGGACCAGCGCGCCATACCTGTCGCTGTTCAGGCGGGCGCTCAATTCAGCGGCGGCGCTTTGCACCGCGCGCAGCAAATCGGGCGCCGGGGGCGCGGGAATGTTGCGCGTGGCGCCGATGATGCCGATCACGCCGGCCAGATCATCGCCGTGCGCAAAGATCGGCGCCGCCAGCACGTTGACGCCATCGAACACCTCGCCGTCGGCATCTTCATAGAGCTGGCCGCGGATACGCTCGAGCCGCTTTTGCACCTGCTCGGCATCGACCAGCGACTTGTCGGTGAAGCGTTCGAGCTTTTTTCTCAAGAGCCTGCGCTGCGTCGCCGGGTCGCGCCACGCCAGAACGATGCGCCCCTGCGCCGAGCAGTGAATCGGAACCCGATTGCCCGGCTTCACCGAAATGCAGACCGGCTGCGTCGACTCGACCGCGGCGATGACCAGCGCGGACTCCTCGTCGGCGATCGACAGCATCGCCGTTTCACCGGTGACGTCGCGCAGCCGGTTCAGGTACGGCTCGGCAAGCGCTCGCAGGTCGAACTGGCTGTTGGCGGCGTTCCCTAAGCCGATCAACCTGGCCCCCAGGCGGTACTTGTCGCTCGACGGCTCCTGCTCGACCACGCCGATCTGGCGCATCGACGACAGATGCCGATAGACGCGGGGCTTGGGCTGCGCCATCGACTGGGCGAGTTCGGTCACGCCGAGCGGACGGCCCGCCTGGCTCAGTTTTTCGAGGATGTCGAACACAATGCCCACCGACTCAAGAATGACGGGACCCAAGCTTTTCCTAACGGACGTTGAGACGCTCGCGGCGTTTTGCGGTGGCGTAGATCCTGGACATGACCGGCATTTTAAGGTCAGCGAAAAACGAAATACACCGCGCCGACCATGCAAAGCGCGGCCCAGAGGTAGTCGAGCTTGAGCGGCTCATCGAGGTAGAAGACCGCGAACGGCACAAACACCGCCAGCGTGATCACTTCCTGCATGATCTTCAGCTGGCCGACGCTGTACCGGGTGAAACCGATCCGGTTGCCCGGCACCTGCAGCAGGTACTCGAAGAGCGCGATGCCCCAGCTGATGAGCGCGGCGGCGTACCAGGGCGCCGCGGCCAGGTTCTTCAGGTGGCCGTACCAGGCGAACGTCATGAACACATTGGACAGCAGCAGCAGCCCGATGGTTTGCGCCGGAATGGGCAGCGATTGCAGGAACTGGATCAAGGCTCGCACCCGCTAATGAGCATCAAATCGGCCATTTGCGCAAGCTGCATATAGGTTTGTAGCTAGTTTTTTTATAGTAGGCAATGTTTTCGCTCGCGGCTCTGCCCGCTATGCCTTCACCCGCGCCGCAAACGTCTTGCGGAATTTCTCGACCTTCGGCCCGACGACGAAAGCGCAGTAACCCTGGTTCGGGTTGTTCTCGAAATAATCCTGGTGATACGCCTCGGCCGGCCAGTAGTTGGCCAGCGGCAGCACTTCGGTCACGATCGGTTTGGCGAAGGTCTTGTCCTGGCTGGCTTCGCGAATGAAGTCGTCGATCTCGCGCTTTTGCTCGGGGCTGGCGTAGTAGATGCCGCTGCGGTACTGCGTTCCGGCGTCGTTGCCCTGGCGGTTCAGGCTGGTCGGGTCGTGAATGACGAAAAAGATTTCGAGGATTTCGCGCAGCGTGATCTCGGCCGGGTCATACGTCAGCTTGACGACCTCGTTGCTGCCGGTGCGGCCGGTGCAGACTTCCTCGTAGCTCGGCCGCGCCGCCTGGCCGTTGCTGTAGCCGGACTCGACGTCAAGCACGCCGCGCACCTTGACGTACACCGCCTCTAGGCACCAGAAGCAGCCGCCGCCAAGGGTAATGGTTTGCGATTCGCTCATGAATTTTTCTCCTTTGGTTCGAGATTCGACAATGTTTCACAGGCCGCGGCAGTCGGGCGGCTTTTGTCCGCCGCGGGACGGCAGCGGAAAAAATTCATCCTACACTTTGCCAGACCGCAAGCATCACTAGGAGACCAAGGCCATGAAAACAAAATTCAACTGGGAAGACCCGTTTTTCCTGTCCGAGCAGCTGAGCGATGACGAGCGCGCGATTGTCGAGGCGGCGCATGCCTTCTGCCAGGAAAAACTCCAGCCGCGCGTGCTGCTGGCGGCGCGCCACGAGACCTTCGACCGCGAGATCATGAATGAGTTCGGCGCGATGGGCTTTCTCGGCTCGACGATCGAAGGCTACGGCTGCGCCGGCCTCAATTACGTCAGCTACGGCCTGGTCGCGCGCGAGGTCGAGCGCGTCGACAGCGGCTACCGCAGCGCGATGAGCGTGCAGTCGTCGCTGGTGATGCATCCGATCAATGCCTACGGCAACGAGGCGCAGCGGCAGAAATATTTGCCGAAGCTCGCGACCGGCGAATGGGTGGGGTGCTTCGGCCTGACCGAGCCGAACCACGGCTCCGACCCGGCGAGCATGCTGACGCGCGCCAAGCCGGTCGATGGCGGATTTGTCGTCAAGGGCGCGAAGATGTGGATCACCAACAGCCCGATCGCCGATGTCTTCGTCGTCTGGGCCAAGCTCGAGGACGCTGACGGGAAAGTCGGCGGCCAGGAAGCGATTCGCGGCTTCGTGCTGGAAAAAGGCATGAAGGGCCTCGCCGCGCCGAAGATCGAAGGCAAGATGAGCCTGCGCGCATCGATCACCGGCGAAATCGTGATGGACGACGTGCTCGTCCCTAGCGAAAACCTGTTGCCCAATGTCAGCGGGCTCAAGGGCCCGTTCGGCTGCCTGAACAAGGCGCGCTACGGCATCGCCTGGGGCGCGCTCGGCGCCGCCGAAGACTGCTGGCACCGCGCGCGCCAGTACACGCTCGACCGGGTGCAGTTCGGCCGCCCGCTGGCGCAAACCCAGCTGGTGCAGAAAAAGCTCGCCGACATGCAGACCGAGATCGCGCTCGGCCTGCAAGGCTGCCTGCGCGTCGGCCGGTTGATGGACGAGGACCGCGCCGTTCCCGAAATGATCTCGCTCATCAAGCGCAATTCCTGCGGCAAGTCGCTCGACATCGCCCGCATGGCGCGCGACATGCACGGCGGCAACGGCATCCACGACGAATACCACGTCATCCGCCACATGATTAACCTGGAGACGGTGAACACCTACGAAGGCACGCACGACGTGCATGCGCTGATTCTGGGCCGCGCGCAGACCGGGCTACAGGCTTTTTACTGATGTTTTAGGCCTTTTTCGCATATCCAGTCGACTTTAGTAGCTATTGTTTTAATAGCAAATGATGGAATTGGGCAGTTTCAAGCCGCTCTTGACCAGCCTGGCGATGCCGCCTCTGGCGCCGCTGCTGCTGGCGCTGCTAGGCGTCTGGCTGGCATGGCGAAAAAAGCGCGGCGGGCTGTCGCTGGCGGCGCTGTCGCTGGCGGTGCTGGCGCTGCTCAGCTGTCACGGCACGGCGGTCTGGCTGGCGCGCCATGCGCTGCCGCAGTACGCGCCGGCGTCAAGCGATGCGATCAAGACGGGCGGCGTACAAGCTATCGTCGTTCTCGGTGGCGGGCTGCTGCCGGACGCGCCCGAATACGGAGGAGCGCCGCAGCTGTCGAGCTATACCGCCGCCAGGCTGCGCTACGGCGCCTGGCTGGCGCGGCGCACTGACCTGCCGCTGGCCTATACCGGCGGCGTCGGCTGGGCATCTGACGGCGTGCAGCGCGTGCCGGAAGCCGAGGTGGCGGCACAAGTCGCGCTCGAAGACTACGGCGTAAAGCTGCGCTGGAGCGAAGACGCCTCGCGCGACACCTCGGAAAACGGGCGACTGCTGGCACCCCTGCTTCAGCGGGACGGCGTCCAGCATATCGCGCTGGTCACCGATACCTGGCACATGCCGCGCTCGGTCGCCGCCTTCGAGCGGGCTGGCATGGTCGTCACACCGGCGCCGATAGGCTTTGTGCTGCCTTACGAGCGCGGCTCGCTGCAGTGGCTGCCGTCGGCGCAGGGACTGTTGGCGTCGCGGCTGGTGTTGCGAGAATGGCTTGCGCTGGCGGTTGGGCGGGTTGTTGCGATCTGACGGTTTTCGCACCAAGGACTCGGCGGTGGAGACTTGCCGATAGAGCGTCTGTGTCGATCGAAATGTTAAGTCTCAAACGCCCGCTTACTGTGCACGCTTGGGCACAGTCTTACTTTTCTTCACTGCCGGTTTGGTCTCGGCAGGAACTGAGCTGAGAACAGGCTCCTCCGGAACAGAGGGCACTTTCGGCTTCTCTTTGAGGAGAACTCTTCGTTCCATTTGCGCCAAGAAGGCGCTCCCCTGCTTGGTCACCTCATACCGACGATAGCGAACGCCTGCCACTCTCTCGTTCTGAACGAGTCCATGCACCTGAAGCTTGGGGCAAACGTTGTAGAAGAGAAATGCCTCGGATTCGTCAACACCATGGGCATTCGTCGGCCCAGTGATAAAAGTATCCTTGTTGTTGTAGAAGATGCTAAACAAGTTTACTTTCGTCTCCGTGCCTTCATTGAGGGACGCGGGAACCTTCACCTCAATCGCTTTCAGCACCTGCTGGAGTTCCGAGAAGGACTCCGCTTCTCTTGAATTTTGCGAGGAGGCGCGCTTCTGCTGCTCGGCGAGTGCCTCCCTCAACTTATGGGTCTCTTCCGAAAGCTTTCGAATCTCCTCGAAAAGTGGCTTGGTGTCGATCACTTCGTCGCCGGAGACCCACCCCTTCAATTCCCGGTTTGCGGCAAAGTCGGCTAGCGACTCATGTAAACAGAGCTTTATGTCCTTGGGATCCTCGAAAAAGGAAGAAATGTTGGATAGGACCTTCTTCCGGAAGAGCACCAGTTCCTTTGGATTTTCCTTTTCCAGAAAAGCGGTCCCGCCACCCTTTACCTTCTGTTCCAAAGCGGCCTCGGTGATCACGACGGCAAAGAACGGTTTTCCTTGCTGCACGGCATAGTCGTACTCGAGTTCTGTGTAGCTAATGCTGGTTGTGGGTTCGACCGAGCCGTACCGGCCGCCGAGAATGAGTGTGTAAACATCCGACTCGTCGATCCATTGTTTTATCGTATCCATCTGGGATCGATCACCTGAGGTGAACAACTCCATGCCTGCAGGAATGTGCCCAGCTTTGAGGATTGCACTCACCGCTGCTTGTCTTTTCGCGAGTAAGTCGGTGTAGGTGCTGGAAACAAACACTTGAAGACGGCGTTTCATTAACCCTCCATTCTCGTTCTTTAAGACCTAACGTAATGTATGCCGCAAAGCCTGCAGTATAAATTGGCGCTTTCAATTGATAAAACTGGTATTTCCATTTATCCAATGGAATAGTTTGCTACATTAAAAATAGCAGCGAACACGGCGACTGGAACCAATGGCTGCCTCCGCATTTGGCGCGATTTTCGGCAAAAGTTCTTGATTTGTAGATTCGCAGTTTGAAGAAGGCTGCCGAAAGCCAGCCAACGCTGCAAAGCCGTTGCTTACGCGCCCGCGCTGACCGGAGGCTTTGAGTCGCAAACCAAGACCCTATTCCAGCGTGTCGGATTGACGGGCTTCGGATAACGGGCTATATTAATAACCCGCCAGTCAGTAACTATGCCCCAGCCTTCAACGATCAAAACACCGGAAGCGACAGCCGCCAGGCGCGCGCGCCGCAAGGAGGCGCGCCCGGGCGAACTGCTCGACGCGGCGCTCGACCTGTTCGTCGAAAAGGGTTTTGCGGCGACCCGAGTCGAGGAAGTCGCAGCACGCGCCGGCGTGTCCAAAGGCACCCTCTTCCTTTATTTTCCAAGCAAGGAGGAGCTGTTCAAAGCCGTCGTGCGCAAAAACATCTCCGGCCATTTCAAGGAATGGAACGCCGAGTTCGAGGCGTTCCGCGGCGATACGCTGGACATGCTGACGTTCTGCATGTACAGCTGGTGGGACCGCGTCGGCGCGACCAAAGCGTCGGGCCTGACTAAGCTGATGCTGAGCGAAGCCGGCAATTTTCCCGATATCGCCGCGTTCTACCAGCATGAGGTGATCCGGCCCGGTCAGGCCTTGATACGCCGGGTCTTGCAGCGCGGCATGGACAGCGGCGAATTTCGCCGGCTCGACCTGGACTATGCCGTTTACAGCATCGTCGGCCCGATGAATTTCCTGATGCTGTCCAAGCACGCCAACTGCGCCTGCGTGTCGGACGAAGCGGCGCTCGAGCCGAAAAAATACATCGCTTCGCAACTGGGCATTATTTTGTACGGCCTGGCCGCGTCTCCGGTTGCCGCGCCGGGGCACGAACCGAAAGTCCCGGCATGAAGCGCTGGATGCGATGGACCGTCGCGCTGCTCGCCTGCCTATTGATCGCCGCGGGCGTGACGCGCGCGCTGTGGGCGCGCCAGGCGCAGCAGCAGGCGCTTGCCGCCGCGGGCAGCGCCAAAGATATTGGCTGGGTCGAGCTCGCCGCCACCGACGTGGTCAAGGCCGAGGCGCGCGAGCTGGCGCAGGGGCTGGCGATTTCAGGCTCGCTCAAGGCGGTCAACTCGGCGGTTATCAAGGCGCGCGTGGCTGGCGAGCTCCAGGCGCTGTCGGTTCGCGAAGGCGATTTCGTCAAGGCTGGCCAGGTCATCGCCCGGATCGATGCCGACGAGTACCGGTCGCGCGTGCGCCAGGCCGGCGAACAGGCCGAATCGGCCAGGGCGCAGGTCGATGCCGCGCAGCGCCAATACGACAACAACAAGGCGCTGGTCGATCAGGGGTTTATTTCCAAAACCGCGCTCGACACGTCGCTGGCGAACCTCAACGCGGCTCGATCGACGCACCAGGCCGCGCTGGCGGGCGCCGAAGTCGCCGCCAAGGCGGTGCGGGACACGGTGCTGAAGTCGCCGATCGCCGGCCAGGTGTCGCAGCGCCTGGCGCAACCGGGCGAGCGCGTGGCGATCGACGCCAGACTTGTCGAGGTGGTCGATTTGAGCCGGCTGGAGCTCGAAGCCAGCCTGGGCGCGCAGGAAGCCATGGACGTTCGCGTCGGCCAGAGTGCCCGGCTACGGATCGAAGGCAGCCGGCAAATTGTCAACGCCAAGGTGGTGCGAATCAACCCGAGCGCACAGGCCGGCAGCCGCGGCGTGCTGGTTTATCTGGCGCTGGACAACAACGCCGGCGCGGCCCTGCCGCTGCGCCAGGGACTGTTCGCGCAAGGCACGCTCGATACGGCCCGGGCTTCGTTGCTGGCTGTGCCCTTGAGCAGCGTTCGCACCGACCGGCCGCAGCCGTATGTGCAGGCGATCGACAACGGCCGGGTGGCTTACTTGACCGTCGAGCTGGGCATGCGCGGCGCGGCGGACGGCGAGGCGCTGGTCGCCGTCAAGGGGCTGGCCGACGGCACATCGGTGATCGGCGGCAATATCGGCATCCTGCGCGAGGGCACGCAGGTGCGCTACACGCAATCGCCCGCGGCGCTTAAGGCCGCCGCCGTGGCCAAACCGGCTCCCTGAGCGGCCTGCCCATGTGGTTCACGCAAGTCAGTCTGAAGAACCCGGTGTTCGCGACCATGGTCATGCTGGCCATCGTGGTGCTCGGGCTGTTCTCGTACCAGCGCATGCAGGTCGATCAGTTTCCGAATATCGACCTTCCGGTGGTTGTCATCACCGCCGACTATCCCGGCGCGTCGCCCGGAATCGTCGAGAGCGAAGTCACCAAAAAGATCGAAGAAGGCGTCAACTCGATCGCCGGCGTCAACACCTTGAGCTCGCGCAGTGTCGAGGGCCAGGCTGTGGTCATTGTCGAATTCCAGCTCTATGTCGATGGGCGCAAGGCGGCCGAAGACGTGCGCGAAAAAATCGCTTCCATCAGGCCGACGTTTCGCGACGAAGTCAAGGAGCCGCGCGTGCTGCGCTTCGACCCATCCAGCCGCGCTGTCTGGTCCGTCGCCGTTCTTCCAGATAGTGCCCCCACGCTCCCCACTTCGTGTGGTTCGCTGCCCCCCGAGGGGGCCGCCCCGCCTGCAGTCCGGCAAAGCCGGGCCTGCGCCCGGAACTTGGACAGACCTGCCGCTGCAAGTAACGAACCGCAGGCGATCGGCAGCGTGGGAGTCAAACCCTTGTCAGCCATCGAGCTGACCAGCTGGGCCGACCAGGTTTTGCGAAAGCGGCTGGAAAATGTCCGCGGCGCCGGCTCGGTCACACTGGTGGGCGCGACCCGCCGCGAGATCAACATCTACCTCAACCCGCAGGCGATGGAGTCGCTCGGCGTCACCGCCGAACAGGTCGCCGGCGCGGTGCGCAGCGAGAACCAGGACCTGCCGGTGGGCGCGATCCGATCGCTGTCGCAGGAGCGCGTCGTCAAGATCGATGCGCGGATGAAGCGGCCCGAAGACTTCGCCGGCATCATCGTCGCGCGCAAGGGCGGCGCGGCGATCACCGTCGGCCAGGTCGCCCGCGTCGCCGACGGCGCGCAGGAGCTGGAGAACCTGGCGCTGTACAACGGCCAGCGCACGCTGCTGCTGTCAGTGCAAAAAGCGCAGGACGAAAACACCATCGACGTGGTCGACGGGCTGAACAAGGCGGTGGCCGAACTGCGGCGCGAGCTGCCGCCAGGCGCGCGGCTGCAATTGGTTACCGACAGCTCGCGGCCGATACGCGTCGCGGTCGAGAACGTGCGGCGCACGCTGATCGAGGGCGCGCTGCTGACGGTGCTGATCGTCTTTTTGTTCCTCAACTCCTGGCGCTCGACCGTCATCACCGGGCTGACGCTGCCGATTTCCATCATCGGCACTTTTTTGTTCATGAACCTGTTCGGCTTCACCATCAACATGGTCACGCTGATGGCGCTATCGCTGTGCGTCGGGCTGCTCATCGACGACGCCATCGTGGTGCGAGAAAACATCGTGCGCCATGTGCGGATGGGCAAGGCGCCGTATCAGGCGTCGCTCGACGGCACGCGGGAAATCGGCCTGGCGGTGCTGGCGACGACCTTTTCCATCGTCGCGGTGTTTTTGCCGATCGGCTTCATGGGCGGCATCATCGGCAAGTTTTTCCATGAGTTCGGCGTGACCATCGTCGCCGCGGTGCTGATCTCGATGTTCGTCAGCTTCACGCTCGACCCGATGCTCTCGAGCCTTTGGCACGACCCGGCCATCCTAGGGCAAGCCCAGGACGGCCGGAAAACCTGGTACGACAAGACCATCGGCCGCGTCACCGGCCGCATCGACAGCGCCACCGAGTCGCTTAGCCGCGGCTACCAAGGAATTCTGCGCTGGTCTCTGGTACATAAACCGGCTACCCTGGGCCTGGCGGCGGTGATCTTTGCCATCAGTATTTTCATGGCTCCGCTGCTGGGCACCGAGTTCGTTCCCAAGGCCGATTTTTCGGAAACCTCGCTCAACTTTTATACGCCGGTCGGCTCGTCGCTCGAAGCCACCGAAGCCAAGGCGCGCCAGGTCGATGCCATCGTGCGCGAGTTTCCCGAAGTGAATTACACCGTCGCGACGCTCAACACCGGCAACGCAACGGGAAAAATATATGCCAGCGTGTACGTTCGCCTGGTCGATCGCAAGGCGCGCGGACGCAGTGCCGACGAGATGTCGGCGCTGCTGCGCGAGCGGCTCAAACAGGTTCCGGGCATCACCGTCACGCATGCCGGCCTGCTCGACGCGGTGGGCGGCAACAAGCAGGTCGAGTTTTCGCTGCTGGGGCCGGATCTAGAGGAGTTGGGCCGCCTTACGCATGTCGTCACCGAAAAAGTTCGGGCCATTCCCGGCCTGGTCGATCTGGACACCAGCCTGAAGGCCGACCAGCCGGTGCTCGACATCGCGGTGCGGCAAGAAGCCGCGGCCGACCTGGGGCTGTCGGCCTCGCAGATCGCCGCGTCGCTGCGGGTGCTGGTCGCCGGGCAGACCGTGGGCAACTGGCGCGCGCCCGACGACCAAACCTACAACGTCAATGTGCGCCTGGCGCCCGATGCGCGCGCCGCGCCGCAGGACCTGGCCCGCCTGCCCTTCATGAGCAGCGCCACGGGCAGCAACGCCGACGGCTCGGCGCGCATCGTTCGCCTGAGCCAGGTCGCCAGCGTCACTGAATCGACCGGCCCGAATCAGATCAACCGACGCGGCCTGACCCGCGAAGTCGCGGTCAACGCCAATGTCTATAAGCGCTCGGCCGGCGAAGTGTCGAACGACATCAAGGCGGCGCTGGCGGAAGTGAATTTCCCGCCCGGCTACCGCTACCAGTTCACCGGCTCGACGAAGAACATGGCCGAGTCGTTCGGCTATGCCGTCTCGGCGCTGGTGATGGCAATTTTATTTATCTACATGATCCTGGCGAGCCAGTTCAAGAGCTTCTTGCAGCCGATGGCGCTAATGACTTCACTGCCGCTGACGTTTATCGGCGTGGTGCTGTCGCTGCTGCTGTTCGGCTCGACGCTGTCGATGTTTTCCGTCATCGGCATCGTCATGCTGATGGGGCTGGTGACGAAGAACGCGATTTTGCTGGTCGATTTTGCGATCCGCATGCGCGCCGAAGGCTTGGAGCGCGGCGACGCGCTGCTGCTGGCCGCCAAAGTCAGGCTGCGGCCGATCCTGATGACGACGCTGGCGATGATTTTCGGCATGGTGCCGCTGGCCTTTGCGCTGACCGAAGGCTCCGAGCAGCGCGCGCCCATGGGCCAGGCGGTCATTGGCGGCGTCGTCACTTCATCGCTGCTGACGCTGGTCGTGGTGCCGGTCAGCTACTGCCTGCTGGACGATCTGGCGCAGTGGTTCAAGCGCAAATTCTTCGCGGCAGCCGGTGACGCAGCGCCAGCGGGTGCCCAGGAATTGCCTCGGGAAACCGCATCCCGCCCCGTCTAAAATCACGGCCTGCACACCATCGTTTGCGCCTCCCACACCGCCCTTGCAATAACTCCGCCATGAACTACGAACAAGCCCGATTCAACATGATTGAGCAGCAAATCCGCCCTTGGGAAGTGCTCGACAGCCAAGTCCTTTCGCTGCTTGCCGTCATCCGGCGCGAGGACTTCGTGCCGCCCGCCTGCAAGGATCTGGCGTTCGTCGATATGGAAATTCCGTTGCCACCGCAGGCAAACTCTAGCCAGTGCATGCTGGCGCCCAAGGTCGAAGCGCGCATCCTGCAGGACCTGGCGGTGCAAAAGCATGAAAAAGTGCTCGAAATCGGCACCGGCTCGGGCTACATGGCGGCGCTGCTCGCGCACCGGGCGCAGCAAGTCGTGACGCTCGAAATCGAACCGTCGCTGGCGGACGCCGCCCGAAAGAATTTGCAGAAAGCCGGTATCTACAACGCCGAAGTTCGCTGCGCCGACGGCGCCGCCGGCCTGGCCGAAACCGTCTCGGGCAACGGCGCGCTCAATGGCGTTTTCAACGTCATCGCCCTGAGCGGCTCAGTCGCCGAGGTGCCGGCTACGCTGCTTTCACTGCTCAAGGTCGGCGGCCGCCTGAGCGCCATTGTCGGTTTTGAGCCGATGATGCGCGCCACGCTGATCACGCGCGTTGGAAAAGATGCCTGGCGCACGCTCGAGGGCTGGGATACGGTGGCGGCGCGCTTGCTCAATTACCCGGAACCATCGAAATTCATCTTCTGAGAACCTGAAAAGCCACATACCCAGTCTGATGATTTTTCAACTCGATCCTGCCGATTTCGCCGCCTGGCGCGACCACGCCGCCGTGGCAATGAAGCCTCCAGCCAGGCCGGTGCTGCTCGACGTGCGCGAACCATGGGAACTCCAGGCAGCCTCCGTAAAGGAAGACGGCTTCGTACTGTTGGCGATTCCGATGCGGGAAATTCCGGCGCGGCTCACTGAATTACGGGCCGCGCACGGCAGCGGTCTGCCAATCGCCTGCCTCTGCCACCACGGAATGCGCAGTCTGCAGGTCGCCAATTACCTGGCGCAAGGCGGTTTTACTGAAGTTGTCAACATCCAAGGCGGCATCGACGCCTGGTCGCAGCAGGTTGACGCGTCGGTGGCGCGGTATTGAATCGCAATGCGTTGAAGCCTTATTGGTCTTGCCGATTTTCATCGGCTGCCTGTTTCTTTTTTTTTCTGATTTATCAACCCTTTGCAAGAATGCTATGAGCCTGCCCAAAAGACCGTCGGCTTTTTGCTTGTCGATATCGCATGCGTCGATGGCGCTCGCTCTGGCGGCATGCGCTTCGCTGGCGCAAGCCCAGAGTTTGGTTGAGCTGTATGAATCGGCGCGTGCGTTCGATGCCAACTTCCAGTCGGCCAGGTTGCAATACGATGCCAATCTCGCCCGCGCCGACCAGGCAAAGGCCGGCATATTGCCCAACGCCGGTTTTTCGGCCGGCATCGCACGCATTGGCGTCGAAAACACGAGCCCAGTCATCAACACCGGATTCAACACCCAAAATGCCACCCTTAGCGCCACCCAGCCGCTGTACCGCCCGGCCAACTGGGCGACATACGAGCAGGGTTTCAGCCAGGTCGATCTGGCCCGCGCCCAGCTCGAAGCGGCGTCGCAGGACCTGATCGTGCGCACCAGCCAGGCATATTTCGACGTGCTGGCGGCGCAGGACACGCTGGCTTTTGTGCGGGCGCAAAAAGCAGCCGTTGCCGAGCAGCTGGCTTTTGCCAAGCGCAACTTCGAGGTCGGCACGGCGACGATCACCGACACGCGCGAAGCGCAGGCACGCAATGACCTGGTGAATGCGCAGGAGATTGCCGCCGACAATGATTTGCGTGTCAAGAAAATCGCGCTCGACCAGCTTGTCGGCATCAACGAGTCGCAACCTCGCCCGCTGGCGGTTCCGGTGAATCTGCCGGCTGTGACTCCGGCGGACGTGACGACTTGGGTCGAGCAGTCCGAAGCGGTGCATCCATCGATCCGGCAGGCGCGCAGCAATGCCGAAATCGCCGAGCTGGAAGTCAAAAAGGCTGAAGCCGGCCACAAACCGACGCTGGACGCCACCGCTAGCTACAACCTGACGAAAAACCCTACCAATACGGCGCAAAACGGCATTACCTCGCGCGCCAACACAAGCAATATCGGGCTGCTGTTGAATGTGCCGCTGTTCGCCGGCTTTGCCGTACAAAACCGCATCCGTGAAACCATTTCGCTCAGGGACAAGGCCCTGAGCGACCTGGAAGGAACGCGCCGCGCCGTGGCGCAAAGCGTACGCACCGCCTATTTCGGCGTGCAGTCGGGCCAGGGACAGGTCCAGGCGCTCGAAGCGGCCGAGCTGTCGAGCCAGAGCGCGCTCGACGCCAACAAGCTAGGCTATCAGGTGGGCGTGCGGATCAACATCGACGTGCTGAACTCGCAAAGCCAGCTTTTTCAGACCAAACGCGATCTGGCGCAAGCGCGCTACAACGTGCTGCTCGGCGATTTGCGCTTGCGCCAGGCCAGCGGAACACTGACCGCCGAAGACCTGCAACAAATCAATGGATTGCTGGCGCGCTGAGTTCGATCAATGTGTTCAGGCAGCGGTGGGCGCGACCGCTTCCATCTCGAAGCGATCGCCGAAATCAAAATAGTCGTCGTGGGTGAACCCACCTTCGTAATATTGAATTTCCCACCAGTTATGGTCAAGATCTTCAAAGTAGAACGAATAAACCCCGTGCATGTCCTGCACATCGAGCACCTGGCGAATATGGTATTTGTCCTGGTACTGCAAGGCTCTTGCGTGCGCGTCGTCAACTTCCTCCTTGGACGTCACGTCCAGACCCCAATGGTTCAGCACACTGCAGGGGTGAATCTGATCGCCGACTTCGACGCAAACAATATGAAAGCGCATTCCCAGGCGCACCGCCATGGCGGGTTTGGCATGCCGGACGCACTCCAAGCCTAAAAATTCTTCATAAAACTTGCGTGACTCGGCCAGGCTGAAGCATTCGAGCGTACCGTGGCCCAGGCAATAAGGCTTGAGCACGGAGTCACGGGGAGCCGGATCGACGCGGCAATTTTCGGGAAGCGGGCTATCGGATATTTCGGACATGGCTGTTCTCCTGTAGATAATCGTTGCTACAAACTGGCTTACGGCGCGCCCGCGCGCGCCTTGTCGGCCTCGCTGACGAAGGCGTCGGCAAAAAACTGCGCTTCCGGCAATCCGCAGAGGTTGACGAAATCGCGCCGCGCCGCCTCGACCATCAACGGCGCGCCACACGCATAAACCTGATAACTCGCCAGATCGGCGGTGTCTTCCATAACCGCGGTGTGTACAAATCCCTGGCGCCCGCGCCAGGCACACGCCTCAGTGGCATCGCTCAGCACCGGCGTGTAACGGATATGCGGATAGTGCTCGATCCAGCTGCTGGCCAACGCATCCATATAAATGTCTTCGCGCTTGCGCCCGCCCCAATACAGGTGAATCGGGCGCGTCATTTTCTTTTGCAGGCTGTACTCGATAATTGCCTTGATGGGAGCGAAGCCGGTGCCCGAGGCCAGCATGATGATGGGTTTGTCACTCTTCTCGTCAAGCCAGAAGAAACCATGAGGCGCTTCGACACGCAGCAGATCGCGCAGCTTTAGCGAGGTGAAAACACGGTCTGTAAAAACACCGCCCGGCATGTGGCGAACATGCAGCTCGATTTGACGCAGGCCCTCCGTGGTCGGCGCCGAGGCCATGGAATAGGAGCGATTGACCCCGTTCGGCAGCAGTATGTCGACGTATTGCCCCGCCAGGTACTTGAGTGGTTCGTTGGGTGGCAAGCCAATGACGACACGCATCACGTCCGAGGCGAGCTTTTCGAGCTTCATGACGCGCGCCGGATATTGCCCGGCGGGCGCCAGGCCGACATCGATCTCGTCGGCCTCGACCACGCAATCGCTGCGTGGCGTCGCACAGCATAAATGGACGTAGCCGGCGGCCTTGTCCGCTTGCGAAAGGTAGTTTGGATTGACGTTGCCCAGGTCGAGCTGGCCTTCCAGCAGTTTTGCGCGGCAGGTGCGGCAGACGCCCGAGCGACAGCTGTAGCGCAGGCTGATGCCATTTTCAAGTCCCGCCTTGAGTACATCGACGTTGCTCTCGCAGGCGAAGGTTTTTCCGCTCGGTTTCAAGGTTATGTTAAAGCTCATGAAGGCCAAAGATTATGTAGGGATGTTAAAAGAGCCTGCGGCAGAACTACAACAAAAAACACTTTGATTTGCGATAAGGCGCGCATAAGCAGCCGGCTTTCAAATGAAGTGGCTGCTACCTCAACCGCCTCTGTCAAAATAGCGGACATTCGTTATTTTTGCTTCAAACGATGGCTCGCTTTAACAGCGACGGCCTCCACAATTTGTCTTGTTGCCAATTCCATTATTAAAAACCATTAGGAGAACTTGATGCCAGCGACGCTTATCAATGTATTCATCGTGCCCCATGACCGCGAGGACGAATTCCTTGCAAACTGGAAGGACACTTCACAGTTCTTCAAAAACAAACCGGGCTCGGGATTCATCGAAACCCATCTGCATAAAAATACTGGGGCTGGCAACTCGACCTTTACCTTTATCAATATCGCCAGTTGGGAAAGCGCCGAACACTGGAAATCGTCGCACGATGCTTACTCACCGGCCGAATACCGTATCCCGGGTGTAAAAGGCCATCCCTCAATATATGAATGCATCGTTGACGTGGTAGGCGAAGGACGCGTTGACTCACGTGGCGCTTTCCTCAGCATGCCTGTCAAAAGCTGATTTGCACGCGTCGGGGCGTCGCTGCGCTGTCAATCAAGGCCTTAGGGACTTAAGGCGTCCTACAGATGTCCGAAGCAAGTTTTCAAGCAACGGCTTTCACAACGTTTCTCAATATGCCGATGCCGTCGATTTCAACCTCGACGACGTCGCCAGCATTCATAAACACAGGTGGCTTTCGTCCGACGCCGACTCCCGCTGGCGTTCCGGTCAACAACACATCGCCTGGCTGGAACGTGTACCACTTCGAGAAATAGGCGATGGTTTCGGCAAGGGTGAAAATAAGGTCGCTAAGCGGCGCGCTTTGCATGACCTTGCCATTCAGGCGGGTGACGATTTGCAATGCCGTCACATCGCCGATGTCGTCTGCTGTCGCCAACACCGGCCCTAGAGGCGTAAAGCTGTCGAATTGCTTGCCCATGAGATTGACTTCCCAGGTCAGGCGAGCCGGCCAGGCCTCCTTTGCCGCAAAGACTTCTTGCACCCAATCTCGAGCCGAGACATCGTTGGCGGCGGTAAAGCCGGCAACGTAATTCATCGCCTCGGCGGCGCTGACCCGGTGACAGGTTTTGCCGAACACAACGCCCATCTCGCCTTCGTAATCGATATGGCCGGCCGCATCCGGCGGAACCTGTATGAAAGCCTCGGGGCCGACGATGGAGGTCACGCTTTTGATGAACCCGGTCGGCATTGCCGGCACCGGCGTTCCAGACATTTCAGCCAAGTGAGATTTGAATGCCAGGCCAGCCGCCAGCAGTAGCCTGGGGTTGGGCACAGGTGCCAGCAAGCGGGTGCCAGCGCCGGTAATCGCGCCCGACTCGCGCAGCCGCTGCTGCACCGAGGCTGACGCGGCTTCCACGCGTTCCAATAATTGCCTGACCAGCGCGAGTCCAGGGGCGCCCGCTTCAAGAATGGCGCGCAAACTGTCGGGTATCCACGCTTCCAGCGTTCCTGGTGCTGCAGCCTTGCCAAAATGCAGGATCTCTCCGGAACGCAGCACCGCGCCTGGAACGCCCGATGCCGTGTTGTCGATGGTGACGAGTTTCATTGTTTTGAATCGGTTTGGTTGATGGATAAAGAACGAAAATTTATTCCTCAGCCGTAAAGCCCGAAGCCTTGATGACCGGGCCCCATTGGGCGAGGTCCGACTTAATCAAAGCGGCAAAGCTTTCGGGCGTGCTTACCAGCGGCTCCATGCCGAACTTGCTGTAGGTTTCCCTGAGCTCGGGTGACCTGAGCGCCTCGTTGATCGCCGACGAAGCCCTGGACACGATCGCCTGCGGCGTGTTAGCTGGCATCAAGACGCCAACCCAGACTTCGGCGACGACATCCTTGAATCCGGACTCGACCATCGTGGGAACATCGGGCATGAATCTGCTGCGCTGCCTGCCCGTGGTGGCAAGCACGCGAATCTTGCCGGACTTCAACTGTGGAATGATCTCGCCCACAGGATTGAAGCTCGACGCGATCTGACCCCCCATCAAATCCTGCAAAGCCGGTGCTCCACCCTTATAGGGCACATGAAGAAGCGGGATGCCGGCGGCACGGGAAAACATCAAGCCGACGAAATGAGGCGTGGCGCCGGCCGAGGTGGAGGCATATGCCGCCTGTTTGGGATTGGCCTTGCACCACGCGATGAAGTCCGCAAGGGTTTTGACGCTTTCAGGCACCGCCGGACCTATGCAAAAAGCCAGCGAGGTGTTGGCGCAAACGGCTAGAGGTATGAAATCCTTTATTGGGTCATAGTTCAGCTTACGGAAACTATGCGGGTAAATTGTCAGCACAAAATCGGTTGTGAAGAGCATCGTCGTTCCATCGGGCGGACTGTTCTTCACGTATTCGACCGCCAGCCTGCCCGAGGCGCCGGGCTTGGATTCAACGATCAAGCCCGCCGGATAGCTGCTCTGCATCCGGTCGGCCAAGGACCGCGCCGCCACGTCCGTTCCGCCACCGGCCGGAAAGCCGACGACTAGGCGGGTGAGCTTGGCCGGCTGCGAAAAAGAGACAGCTGGTGTCAATAGCCCAGGCAGGGCCATGCTGGCGATGGAGGCGCCAAGGATGCGGCGGCGACGATTGATCATGATTTGAATCCTTTCGTGAACTGAACTGAAACCGAACTGACAAAGTGATGGAGGGTGGGTTTTCACCAAAAAATCGGCTGAAGATCTACTACATAAAGCGAACGCGCCGCTTAGCAATTGCAACAAATTTGCTTATTGCAGCAGCTTGCCATTGCGACCCATCAGCGTGATGTCAACAAAACGTGAACCATGATGCCTATTCGGGCCGAATTCCACAACATAGTCACCCAGATCCAGGTTGCGTATTTCTTCCAGGGTATCGATCAGTTTTTCTCGTGTCAGGTCCCTGCCCGAACGTTTGATCGCTTCGACGGTCATACGCGCCGATATATGCCCCCACAGGCCCAAGTGCGTGAATTCCGTCGATCCCCGTACCTTGCTGACGGCGTGGTACTCACGCACGATCGGTATGGCCGTGGTCGAGGGAAACGGCACGATTTGCGAGATGACCAGACCAGCGCTTTTTTCTCCAAGCTGCCGGGAAAGTATGTCGGCTCCGATGCCGGAAAAGCCAAGCAGCAAAGCGCTTGAGCCGGTTTCCTTGAAAGCGCGTATGAAGTCAGCCGCATTCGTGCCTATCGCGCCCAGGATGACCACTTCTGGAGCGGTTGCCGAAAGCTCCCTCGCCGCCTTGATTTTGTCGCCTAGTAGATCGAATGCAACGGTCGATCTCAGGTTTAGCCCGCGTTGCTTGACGGAACGCTCGGCGGCCTGGCGAATGGCTTCGCCAAAGGGATTTTTCAAATGCGCCACCGAAATATTGCGCGCACCGATCGTCGCGACATGCGCGACGAGCTTGTCGATCTCGTCTTCAAAGCTGGCGGTCACCGTGAAAAAATAGCGGTTCGGCGTGCGGCGAATGGCGGCATCGCCGTTCATAGGAAAAAGAAACGGCGTTTTCGCACTGGTTGCCACTGGCAGGGACGCAATGGTGTTGGGAACCCCCAGTATTCCGAACAAAGCCAGCACCTGGTCGTTTTCAATCAAGCTCCTGACATTTTCAGCCGTTCTTGCAGGAATATAGCCATCGTCCTTGACCACCAGCGTGATGCGTCTGCCATTGACACCGCCTCGGCTGTTCACGAAATTGAAATAACCATTTGCGCCTTCGTTAAATAGCCGCGCCACTTCCAGCAATGGACCGGTAAGCGCCGTTGACTGCCCGAGCCGGATTTCCTTGTCGGCCACGCCGGGCTCCGCGGCGGCGGCGCGGGTGATGGCCGCGGCGCCCAGGGTGGCGCCGATTCCGTCCAATAAAAGCGTGCGCCTCGGCAGGCTTTTAACACCTTCATACACCAACATACTTTTCCCAGACATCAGCAGCACCTCTTAAAGAATTGGAATCTCCGCTCCACACCACGACTCCGCGGTCGATCACATAGTGACGATCGCCGATTTGGAGCAAGGGTTCGAGATACTTATCGATCAGGAGGATGGCCATTCCTTCGGATTTAAGTCGTGTCAGGCAGGCCCAAATTTCCTGTCGTATCAGAGGCGCCAAGCCTTCTGTGGCCTCATCGACAATCAGCAACTGGCCG
Source organism: uncultured Polaromonas sp. (assembly GCA_964236835.1). Lineage (GTDB taxonomy): Bacteria > Pseudomonadota > Gammaproteobacteria > Burkholderiales > Burkholderiaceae_C > Polaromonas. The sequence goes on along the minus strand of CAXSGT010000012.1, from coordinate 14,230 downwards.
TTGCGCAACAGAGCACGGCCTATGGCCAGCATCTGTTGCTCTCCGCCCGACAGCTGGTCGCCCAGGTTCGCCTTGCGACGCGCCAGAGACGGAAATTGCTCAAAGACCTTGCTCAGCGTCCAGGGACCAGGTCGGGCGAAAGCGGCCAGGTTTTCACCTACGGTCAAATTCGAGAAAATGCGGCGGCCTTCTGGAACGAGCGCCACTCCGATAGCGGCCACTTGCTCCGGGCGCAGTCCATGAATGGCACGACCCATGAAATGAATTTGTCCGCTCTGAGGCGGTGTCAAACCCATGATGGAGCGAACCGTCGTCGTCTTGCCCATGCCATTTCGGCCGACGAGTGTGACCACCTCGCCAGCGGAAATCGACAGTGTCATGCCAAAAAGCACCTTGCATTCCGCGTAAGCCGAATGCACATCGATGAGTTCGAGGCACTTGCTCACAGAATTGCCTCATCGCCCAGATAGGCCTTGCGAACGGCTGGCGAGGCGCGGATGGCTGACGGCACATCGGTTGCGATCACTTTCCCGTAAACCAGCACGCTGATCTGGTCGGCCAGCTTGAAGACGGCATTCATATCGTGCTCGATAAGTACGATGGTGGTGTGCGCTTTCAGGCGCTCGATCAAGCTAACGATTTCCGTGGCGTCGGCCAGGCCCATTCCTGCGAGCGGTTCATCCAGCAGCAGCAGCCGGGGCCGTGTCGCCAGGGCCAGTGCTATTTCGACTCGACGCTGCTCTCCATAGGAAAGCGCCTTGACCAATTGAAATTCGCGTCCTAGCAGACCGACCATCTCGATCACCTTGAATACGTCCTTGATCAATTCGGCCTCATTGAACGGGGAACCCCAAAATCGAAAGCTCGAGCCGCTGCGCGCCTGAACGGCAAGCAGGACGTTGTGCAAGACGGAGTAGCCAGCGAAGACGTTGGTCAATTGGTAAGAACGGGCAACCCCTGCGATGACGCGGCTGTGTATCGGCATGCGGGCGATATCGCGGCCGAGAAATTCAATGACGCCTTCATCCGGAATCAGGCTTCCAGCCAATTGATGAACCAGCGTCGTCTTGCCGGCGCCGTTGGGGCCGATCAAGGCATGGATTTCGTTGGATGCGACGTTCAGGTTGACATGGTCGGTCGCGACAATGCCGCCAAAACGTTTTACGAGGTTGCGAATCCGAAGCGTTGGCTCGCTCATTGCGGGCGCCTGTCTAACCGGGTTTTGAAGGAAAACATGCGCTCCAACAAACTGGCGATGCCATTATTTCCCAGCAGCACGATAAGAATGATTCCAAGCCCGACAAAGAATTGCCAATACTCGGTATGGCTGGACAACGCTTCTTCCAGAACAAGCAGCAGCGCGGTGCCGTAGATGCCCCCGCATCGGTAACCCACGCCGCCAAGGATCAGCATCATCAGCAAGGTGCCTGATTGCGTCCAGTCGAGAATGCGGGGACTGACGTAGTTGCTCTGGTTGGCAAGCAATGCGCCGGCCAGGCCGGCAAAGGCTCCGGCGAGGATGAAACACGTCAGCTTGTAGCGATAAACAGGAATGCCAACGGCGGACATGCGCGACTCGTTTTCACTGATGCCGCGAATGACAATGCCGAAGCGCGACCTCACGACCAGTGCGAGCAGCAACAGCGTAAGAACCGTTAAAAAAAGCACCACATAGTAAAACGTCAGGTCATCGGCCAGATTCAACCCCATACCTACCGGCGAGCGCACTGGCAGGCTCATGCCGTTGTCGCTGCCAAACGTCTTCATCCCGTTGAACAGGTAGTAGACAAGCTGACTGAAAGCCAGCGTAATCATGATGAAATAAACCTGCCGGGTACGCAACGCCAAACCGCCCACGACCGCCGCCAGCGCCGCGCCGGCAAGCATGGCAAATGGCCAGGCGAACCATGCGCTCGTCATCCATTGTGGCTGCGCCTTGGCGCTTACCAAGGTCAGCGCGCCGATCGCATAAGCGCCGATGCCAAGAAAAGCTGCATGCCCGAAACTTATCAGCCCCGCATAGCCGACCAACAAATTCAGGCTGGTCACGGCAATCATATAAATCATCATGCGCGTTGCAAAACCGACATAGAAGCCCTGGTCCAACGCATCCGCAACCCATGGAAAGGCACAAGCCAGACTAAGACATATCAGTGCAGATATCAGTTGGCCGGCAGAAAATGCCCGCGTTTTTTCCGCGTTTTCAAAGTAGTGACGCGCTGCGATGTCCGCACTGTCATGCGATGGAGCCAGCGTTGTCATCATGTCGTGCGGAACAAGCCTTGCGGACGCCAGATCAGCACGGCGATCATCAATGCGTAGGTGAGCATGGCGGCGACGGCCGGAGCCATGGTGTCCGGTGAAAACCCGGGGAAAAAAGAACGCATCCAGATGGGAAGGAGCGAGCGTCCGATGGTGTCGAGAAAGCCGATTGCGAGCGCGCCGAAAAATGCCCCCTTGATCGAACCCATCCCCCCGATCACCACCACCACGAAGGCGAGAATGATGATGCTCTCGCCCATGCCGACTTGCACCGACAGCAAAGGTCCAAGCAGGCTGCCCGCCAGCGCACAAAGCATCGCGCCCAGTGCGAACACCAGAGTGAACACCAGCTTGATATTGACACCCATGACCTGCGCTGTTTCGCGGTCCGATGCGCCGGCCCTGATCCACATTCCGAGTTTCGTTCGGTTGATGAGCAGGCTCAGCAGAATGGCGGTAACGATACCCGCGCCGATCACCACCAGCCTATAGGCGGAATATGAAAATCCCGCCATCAACGCAACAGGCCCGCCAAGCGCCGTCGGTATGTCGAGCATGACCGAATTTGTTCCGAAAAAATATTTCATCACGTCGTTGGACACCAGAATCAAACCAAATGTGGCCAGCACCTGGCTTAAATGGCTTCGTCCATAAAGCCGCCTCATCAAGGTCGTCTCAAGCGCAACGCCGACGAGACCGGTCGTCAGGATGGCAAGTGGAAGCGATACAGCGAACGAGCCGGTAAGACGCATGAAAGCCACTGTAAAAAATCCGCCGAACATGTACAGCGAGCCATGGGCCAGATTGATCAGGTTCATGATTCCAAAAACCAGCGTCAGGCCAGCGGCCAGCAAAAAAAGCATAAGCCCTAATTGCAAGCCGTTGAGGGTCTGCTCAATTACGAACGTTGACAACTTCAGGGCTCCCGGCGTTACATGCGGCAGCTTGAGGCGTCGCGCGAGCCGGAGGCGGTGGCGATGGTTTGCTGGGTTTGATTGAAGAGTTCGCTGCTATTGGATTTAATGACCTTACGCAAGTAGATGTTCTGGATCGGGCTGTGATCCACATTGAACCTGAAGGGTCCACGCGGCGTGTCGACCTTGACGGATTCAAGGGCCTTGCGAAAAGCCGGTTTGTCTTCGATTTTGCCTTTGACGGCGCGGACCGCCGCGTCGAGAATCAGGATGTTGGTATATCCTTGCTCACTGGCCAGCCACGCCGGGCGACGGTTTTCTTTCAGGAATGAATTGCTGAATTGCTTGTTCGATTCATTGGGCAAATCAAGACTCCAGTGTCCTGCGCTGACCACATTCTCCATCGCGCCGCCGGCGGCGGTGATGGTTTCTTCATCGGCGAGCGGCGCCGGACCATAGAGTGGAATGTTCTTGAGACCCGCTTGAGCGTATTGCTTGGCGAAGTTGATCGATAGCGGGCCGAAGGCAAAAGCGTAAACGGCGTCAGGCTGGGCGGCGCGAATTTGCGCCAATTCGGCGCTGAAATCGAGCGTTTGCGGTTTGAAGTAGGTTTCTCCTGCGATAGTGCCGCCAAAAGTCCTCTTGAAAGCTTCCACATGATCCTTGCCGACCGCCACGCCGGCCGCAACGATATACACCTTTTTTACCCCGATGTTGGTCATATATTTGCCCATGGCTTCATTGACATTGTCGATGTGCCAGCCGGTGTTGAAATAATACGGGCTGCACTTGGCGCCTACAAGCTCGCTTGATCCCACATTGGAATTCAAGAAAAAAACTTGCTGCTGGTTGGCCAGTGGCGCGATCGCATTGATCACGCCACTGGCCACCACGCCCGTGATAACGTCGATCTTGTCGCGTTTGACCATGCGGTCGAACACCTGCTTTCCGACTTCGGGATTGCCTTGGTCGTCACCTGCGATGACCTCGACGGGAAGATTGCCAACCTTGTTCCCCAATTGCTTTAGCGCGAGGTCCATGCCTAGCCGAAACTCTTTCGAAAAGCCCACGGTTGGAGCGCCGGATGCGGTGGCCAGAAATCCGATCTTGATTTTGTCGGCCGCCCAGGCGGGTGTAAGAGCACAGGCAAGAAAAGACAGTGCGATCGTTTTTTTAAGCGCGTTCATGGTGGGTTTTTCCTGGGTTAAACGTTAGGGAGTATTTCAACTTGAAAAGTTTTTCTAGCAATTCGGGAATACGAGCGGAATTTGGCGGCTTGGATTACGCTTGGTGCCGGTCGTTATCAGTGGCGCGTCTGTCGATCCATACGAAATCGAAGTCAAACAAACGCAGATCGCAAAGCAGGCGCATTACCACTGGCACAGTCACATATTGAATGAAATCTCTGATATTTCGATAAAAATTTTATCTGTAAAAACAAATAACCGTTTTTCTAAAATAACCACTTTCTCTAGCGCATTATCAAACGTTTTTAGTTATTTTTATTAAAATTACTTGTTCAATAGGGTAAACACTTAGAAAATTTAAGTGCAAATACAAATAATATCTATTCCAACAAATATGAATTTAATGCCGCCATTTTCTAAATTGGAATTTTTATGAATTCACGCACCGATCTACCCAACGTTTTTCAGGCCGATGACGATTTTTCATCGGCGCCAGGGCGTTTTTCACCTGTTCCAGATGCGCCGCCGCTTTCTGCTCTGGTTGCCGCCGCCACCGAACTGCGCCCCTACCTGCGTGAGCGCGCGCGTCAAACCGAGATCGATCGGCGCGTATCGGATGAATCGACCGAGGCTTTCCGCAAGGCAGGATTTTTCAAGCTCATGCAGCCGGCACGCTACGGTGGCTACGAATATGGTTTCACGGCGTTCACCGATGTCATCAGTGAACTTGGTCGCGCTTGCACATCGTCGTCATGGGCTTGCTCTTTGGGCGCCATCCACCAGTGGTTGGCGGGGAAATTTCCGCTTGCAGCGCAAAATGACGTTTGGAGCAAAAATCCCGATGCCATTATTTGCGTGTCCTATGCGCCAGTGGTCAAGGCCGAGCGTGTCGAAGGGGGATACGCCATCGAAGGCAAATGGATGTGGTCGTCCAATGTGGACAATTCTCAATGGGCGATGCTGGGCGTGCAGTTGCCTGGGGACGACGGCAAAACCTCGCTGGCGGGTTTTGTGCTCGTGCCGCGCGAGGACTGGGAAATCGAAGACAACTGGTACGTGGCGGGCCAGTCGGGTACGGGCTCAAAAACAGTGGTCATCACCAAACGGACATTCGTCCCCGAACACCGAAAGCTGACGTTTGCCGAAGCCTCGTCAAACCTGGCTCCCGGATGCAAAGTCAATGAAAATCCGATTTACCGCATTCCCTTTTTGTCTGCGGTGCCGGTCTGTCTGGTGGCGCCGTTGCTGGGCACGGCTCAAGGCGCAATTGACGAATTTGTGGAGATGGCCGGCGTGCGGGTGACCCGTGGCGCGGTTGCCGGCGGTGGCAATCGGCTAAGCGAGTTCTTTCCGGTTCAGTCGCGCCTGGCCGAGGCAAGCGCCAGCCTGGATGCGGCCCGCCTGCTAATCTACCGCGACACGGCGGGCGTCGAGCAAATGGCCGCCGACGGTCGAGTCATCACATTGGACAAGCGAATCCGCAACCGGCGCGATCATGCGTTTGCCGCAAAACTCTCATGCGACGCCGTGGAAGCGCTGTTTTCAAGCGTTGGCGGAGCCGGTCTCGCGCTCGACCAGCCGATTCAGCGAATGTGGCGTGACGCCAACGCGATTTCGCGCCACATCAGTTTGAACTGGGACGCGGTTTCTTCGATGGTCGGCCAGTATCTTTTGGGAATGGAGCCAAAAGGGCAATACTAGGCAACATAGCAAGAAGCGCTGCTAAATTTAACTGGAGAATTCCATGAACGGGAAAATCGGACTTGAAGAGCATTTTGCAATGCCTGACACGCTGCAGGATTCAGCGGGCTTCGTCCCTGGCGAATATTGGAAGGAATTGAGCAAGCGGTTGCTTGATATTCACGAAGGCCGGCTTCGCGAGATGGATGAAAACGGCATGGAAATGATGATCCTGTCGTTGAACGCGCCCGCGGTTCAGGCGATTCCTTCGGCCTATAAAGCCAATGAAGTCGCCATGCGGGCCAATGACTTCCTGGCCGAGCAGGTCGCCAAGCGGCCGACGCGATTCCGGGCTTTCGCGGCGCTGCCGCTGCAGGACGCCGATATGGCGACGCGGGAAATGGAACGATGCGTCAAGGAGCTTGGGTTCAAGGGCGCGCTCGTCAATGGTTTTTCCCAGGTCGATAATCCGGAAAACTGCGTTTACTACGATGCACCGCAGTTTTCTGCATTCTGGGCCAGCGTTGAAAACCTCGATGTTCCTTTTTATCTGCATCCGCGCAATCCCATTGCCTCCTGGGCTCAAATATACGAAGGCCATCCGTGGTTGCTCGGTCCAACCTGGGCATTCGGCCAGGAAACCGCTGTTCATGCGCTGCGGCTGATGGCATCGGGGCTTTTCGACAAATATCCAAAACTGCAAATTATTCTGGGCCATATGGGCGAGGGCCTGCCCTACAGCATGTGGCGTATCGACAACCGCAATGCATGGGTCAAAGTACCCAAGGCTTATCCTGCGAAGAAAACCTTTGGCGAGTATTTCCAGAACAATTTCCACATCACCACGTCGGGCAACTTCCGGACCCAGACACTTATCGATGCAATGCTTGAAATTGGCGCCGACCGCATTCTATTTTCGACGGATTGGCCATTCGAGAATGTGGACCATGCGGCAAACTGGTTCGATGCGGCCAGCATCAGCGAAGCCGATCGGCTGAAAATAGGTCGCACCAACGCCGAAAAGCTGTTCAAACTCGGCGCTGACGGCGCCTAGTCCTTGTGGTCCAGCGGCGCCATGTTGTCGTATAAAAGCCTGAGCATGTGACGCAGCTGATCGGCTTGCTCAGTGGTGAAACCATTGAGCGACACGCGTTCATAAAGCTGCGCGACAGGTATGAGGCGCTGGGCAACATCGACGCCTTTAGGGGTAAGGCTTAGCGCCAGCGCGCGGGCATCATCGTCTGAACGGTCGCGCAAAAGCAGACCCTTGCGCATAAGCCCATCGATAACCCTTGAAAGGGTTGAAGATTCGGTAGACGTATTCAGAGCCACTTCAGAGAGCCTTTGATGCGGCAGGTGATGCAGCGTCGAGCAAACGCGCCATTCGGTCAGCGTCATGCCGAACTTGCGCAATTCCTGCGTGAAGGACTGACCCATTCGCACCCCAGCCCTTGCGATCAAATAAGGGATTGAATTTTGCAAGTCGTTGTCCAACATGCCATCCATAACGGAAGCAGCTTTCTGGCTCTTTTTAACCGAAGCTATTTTTAAACGGTCTGTTGGCAGTTTGACCGTGTTTTTCTGCATATTTTTATGGTTATTGATGAAAATTGCGAACAGCAACAGTTAAAGAATTTACTGCTCCTCTCAATGCGCTTGGCAGTAAAACAATATTTCCTGAGGTGAATTATGTATTCCTGGGCCCCGATTTCCGGCGATATGCCACAAACACTCGATGCGCAGCGCTTTCGCAAGGCGCTTGGCTCGTTTCCCACAGGTGTCTGCCTGGTTACCACGATGGCGGCCAACGGCAAGCGCGAGGGCATGACCATTAATTCATTTTCTTCCGTCTCGCTTGAGCCTCCACTCATACTTTGGAGTATTCGCGATGACGCCAAGAGTTCCAACATTTTCCTGACGGTGCGCTCGTTCATCATCAGTGTGCTTGGAACTCACCAAGCTGAGCTTGCCATGCACTTTGCAAAACCCAGCGCCGACAAATTTTCCGCTTATGAGAGTTGCTTTGGCTACGGGATCGACAATTGTCCACGCTTGCACGAGAGTGTGGCGACTTTCGAATGCACGACTTACTCGCGCCATCAGGAAGGTGACCACACAATAGTGCTTGGCAAAGTCATGGAGTTCAGCGATTCAAATCACCTGCCACTGCTGTTTCATGCGGGGCGAATGGGATCCTTGAAAGAACTCGCGGCTGTTAAAGCGAAAGCTGCGGATTAAGTCGACACAGCGAGGCAAAATCCACAGTCATGCCAGCGCCATGAATAAACGATTTAACCCATAAAAATACACACCTGCAAATCAGAACCAGCGCTTGTTCTTCTTGCGAAGCTGCTCATGCTCTTTGCGTTTTCTCTTATACCAGTGGCCCATTGCCAGCTCGGCGGTTGAAACCACGACAAGCACCAAAAAACGATTGAGCAGCTTGTGCGTTTCCTTATCCAAATAAAGGTCGGCTTCGGCAAGCTTCTTTTCATCCGCCTTAATGGAAGTCTTCAGCTCCTGCTGAGCCTGTTCAGTAGTAATGTTGGCGGCCGCCAAGCCGGGTTTTTCATTCTCGGGTTTATCGGTGGCCGCCCCAACGCGATCATCGGCATAGACCTTGGTGAATTCCGCCCCTAGCAAAAAGATTTGCGCGGCATAGTAAACCCAGGCAAGCAACACCACCAGCGAGCCGGCCGCCGCAAACGATTCGGTCACACCGCTTTTGCCGATATAAAGACCGATCAAAAGTTTTCCGACTTCGAACATGACAGCGGTGACTGCCGCGCCCACCCACACATCACGCCAGGCGATTTTGACCGATGGCATGAGTTTGTAAATCATCGCAAACAAAAGCGTCGTGATCCCCAGCGACACCGCAATATTGATGATTTGCAGTACGACTTCCCAACCGGGCGCGATATCCGAGGTCCAGCTGCCGAAAGCAGCCACCCCCGCGCTGACCACCAGCGACACCATCAGCATGAAAGCCAGTCCCAGAACCATGCCGAACGACAAGAACCGCGCCCGCAGGATGCCCCAGATGCCTTGTGGCTTGGCCTTTTCGGGAACATGCCAGATCCGGTCAAGCGCGCTTTGCAGTTCTGCGAAAACACTGGTGGCGCCGACAACCAATATGACAAAGCTGATGATGCCAGCCACCAAACCTTTGGCCGGGTCGCTGGCGCTTTTGATCAACCCTTGCACAGCGGTGGCGCCGTCTTCCCCGATCAATCCGCTTAGCTGTGAAACTATTTGCCCTTGAACCGCATCCCGACCAAAAACCGCACCCGCCACGGCGATGACAATCACCAGCAAGGGAGCTAGCGAGAAAATCGTGTAGTAGGAAAGCGCCGCGCCCATGCTGGGCGCAAAATCGTCGATCCAGGCCGTTACCGCCTTTTTGCACATGTCGAAAATATGCTTGAAATTCATGGCAGACGACTCCAAAAACTAAAAATTCCGCGGCGGATATTCATGCGCGCGCCGCAGACGGCAGCGACAAACACCCGGCGCCGATTCAACTGCGGCTGGCGTTCTCTTTTATTTTCGCCATTGCCACCAACAGCGCCGTGCCGCCGAGCATTTTGAGCAGGCCTGAATGCTCTGCGTAGAAATTGCCCACCTGATCCACCACGCCAGGTTGCGCCTGCTCAGCGTGAGTCGCAATTTCGGTCACCTGCGCCGGCGACAGCTGCGACGCTTGCTCCGGGCTTATCTGGGTCTGTCCGGGCTGCAGCAGTTTTCCAAGCAACCCACCGCCCATCGATCCCATGGCAGCCGGACCCAAGGCGCCCAGGATTTGGTTGAGTACGCCGGCTTGCTGGGTCGATGAAGAATGGCCGAACAATTGGCCCACCATGCTGCCAAACGGCGGTGTCTGGTCGGAGCGCATGGCCCCGGCAATCCCGGCGCCCATTTGGTCCCTTGAGGTATTTTGCGCCACCTCGTCAAAATGCTTTTCAGGCTCGTTGCTGTTCATCGCATTTTGCAAAATGTCCATTAATCCCATGATATTGATTCCTCAAAACTATGAATTGTTTAAACCCTACGCTCAAAGCAAGCCGCAGCTAACTTTACCATTGGCTGTTGCACCGGCGTGCAGCGCTCAATTTCTTGTCGAATGAGATGGCTGTCAATCGCTGGCCTGTGTGACTCGCGATTCTCATCATGCAATAAGTGGCAAGCCATTACGTCAGTTAAAAACCCGACGAATTGCCCGACATAGTCGCTTGCAAGCGTTTGTCAGCTCATGGCATGTCTTCATGCTGGATCGCACTGCCCGTACCGGCGGCATCGCCGAGCGAGCGCAGCAGCTGCGCCGCCACCGCCACGGCGATCACTTCCGGCTCCTTGCCGATGATGCCGGGAAGGCCGATCGGGCAGGTGACGCGCGCCAGTTCGGCCGGCGTGAATCCTCGGGCGCTCAGTCGGCGCTGGAATGCCCGCCATTTGGTTTTGCTGCCGATCATGCCGATATAAGGCAAGTCGGCTTTGGCGCGCTGGCGCTCCAGGCAAGCCGCGATCACATCGAAGTCTTCGGCATGGCTGAAGCTCATGACGAGCACGCGCGAGCGGGGAGCGAGGCCGGCAACGGCGGCATGCGGCGGCTCGGAATGCTCGCACATGGCGCCTGCCGCGGCGCTTTCGGCAAGCATGCTTTCGCGACTGTCGATCCAGGTGATGCGAAATGGCAGCGGTGCCAGCACCCGCAGCAACGCGCGGCCGACGTGGCCAGCGCCAAACAGCGCGACAGGCGTCAAATCGCCTTCGAGCCACGCGTCCAGGGCTGGTCCATCGCTGGCGCCGACGCGCTCGAAGCGCAGCAGCACCACGCCGCCGCAGCACTGGCCGAGCGACGGGCCCAGGGCAAAACGCATCGACACCGCTGGCCGCGGTGGCTGCGGCGCGGCGCCGAGCATCGCACGCGCTTTCGCGATCGCCTGGTGTTCAAGATTGCCGCCGCCTATCGTGCCGACCGAGGCATCGCTGAAAACAGCCATCCAGGTGCCCGCCTCGCGCGGCGTCGAGCCCTGGGTTGACTCGACCCGCACCAGCACGGCGGGCCGATGGGCCAGCTGGGCGAGAAAATCCTGGCCGTGGCGGCTGTCGCTAATGGAAACCATGGGAGTCAGGCGGCTCAATAAGTGGCGTAATAGTGATCGTGAAAATAGCCGATTCCGGCAAAGCGCAAAACCGAGTCGACTTCGCATGCCGTTCGCCATAGAACATTACAGAAAGCCTACCACCGAGACCCACCATGCCCAATAGCACTCACCTCTTTGAAACCCCGAAGCGCCGGTTTCGGCTGCTCAGGAGCGTTGCCTCGGCCGCGGCGGCCGTGCTCAGCGCGTGTAAAACAGGAACGCCACCGCCCGATTCGCCACCAGCGCCCGCCGCGCCCGCCGAAACCGTGATATCCGCCGCCGCGCCGGAGGTTATCGGGCCGATTGCCGGCACGCAAGGCTCGGCGCGAAGCTCCGCCGCCATGTCGGCGCGCGCCTACCGGCAGGACGGCGCAACGCATTTGTATGGACTGAACGCCGGGCGCATCTACAAGGGCAGGCTGCCGCCGCTGCTGTATGCGGTCGGCGTGCTGAATGTGGAAATAGACCGCGCCGGACGCGTCACGCGCATCGATTGGCTGCGCGCGCCGCGCCACGCGCCCGAAGTCATGCGGGAGATCGAGCGCACCGTCAGGCAGGCGTCGCCGTTTCCCGCGCCGGCGCGGCTCGGCAAGGTGGTCTATACCGATACCTGGCTCTGGCACAAGAGCGGAAAATTCCAGCTCGACACGCTGACCGAAGGCCAGAACTAGCGATTCGGCCGCCAGCCGCACCGCTGGGCCTGGGCGCGTCGCCAGCCGACCATTGGCATATTCTTTGCGTAGTTCATGCTCCACCCTTGCTTTATCCTCGACGCTCCCAAACCCTTACTTTTCAAGCTGGCCATCCTCATGAAATTCAACGCTTTTCTTGCCGCCGCACTTGCAGCCGCCCTGCTTGCCGGCGCCTCCGCCGCGCGGGCGCAGAACACGCCGATCAAATTCCAGCTCGACTGGCGCTTTGAAGGGCCGGCCGCGCTCTTTCTGACGCCGGTGGCCAAGGGTTACTTCAAGGACGCCAAGCTCGACGTCACGGTCGATGCCGGCAACGGCTCGGGCGGCGCGGTCACGCGGGTGGCGTCGGGCGCCTACGACATCGGCTTTGCCGATATGGCCGCGCTGATGGAGTTCCACGCCAACAACGCCGACGCGCCGAACAAGCCGGTCGCGGTGATGATGGTCTACAACGACACGCCGGCGTCGGTCATGGCGCTGAAGAAATCGGGCATCAAGTCGCCCGCCGACCTGAACAACAAGAAGCTCGGCGCGCCGGTGTTCGACGCCGGGCGCCGCGCCTTCCCGATCTTCGCCAAGGCCAACAACATCAACGGCGTGCAATGGACCGCGATGGACCCGACGCTGCGCGAAACCATGCTGATCCGCGGCGACATCGACGCCATCACCGGCTTTACCTTCACGTCGCTCCTGAACCTGGAGGCGCGCGGCGTCAAGGCATCCGACGTGGTCATCCTGCCCTACCCCAACCACGGCGTGAAGCTCTACGGCAACGCGATCATCGCGTCGCCCAAAATCATCAAGGAAAACCCGGCGGCGCTGAAGGCTTTCCTGGTCGCCTTCACCAGGGGCGCGAAAGATGTGATGGCGAACCCAGCGGCCGCGATTGGCGACGTCAAGGCGCGCGACGGCATCATCAATTCCGAGCTGGAAACGCGCCGCCTCAAGCTGGCGATCGACACCGTCATCAACAGCCCGAACGCCCGCGCCGAAGGCTTCGGCCAGGTCAACGGCCCGCGCCTGGCGCTGATGGCGTCGCAGGTGTCGGACGCGTTCGGCACCAAGTCCCGCGTCGATCCCGGCGCGGTCTGGAACGGCTCCTTCCTGCCTTCGAAGGCCGAGTTGAACGTGCTGCCCGCCAAATAGGCGATTGCTATTGTTTAAATAGCTAAAAGTGCACACCGCATAAGCGAAAACGCTATATTTCATGCTTAAAACTGAGCAAGACGACGCGGCCGCCTGGTTCGTCGATTTCCAGGATGTCTGGCTCGCCTACAACGACCAATTGCTCAAGGCGAACAACTTCGCCGTCGAGGCCATCGACCTGAAGGTGCGCGCTGGCGAATTCATCGCCATCGTCGGGCCGTCGGGCTGCGGCAAATCGACCTTCATGAAGCTCGCCACCGGCCTGAAAATGCCGTCGATGGGCAAAATCCGCATCGACGGCCAGCCGGTGACCGGGCCGCTGAAGGTTTCGGGCATGGCGTTCCAGGCGCCGTCGCTCTTGCCTTGGCGCACCACTGTTGACAACGTGCTGCTGCCGCTGGAAATCGTCGAGCCCTACCGCGGCCAGTTCAAGGCCAGGCGCCGAGAGTTCGAGGAACGCGCCCGCAGGCTGCTGCAAAAAGTCGGCCTCGGCGGCTATGAAGACAAGTTTCCGTGGCAGCTGTCGGGCGGCATGCAGCAGCGCGCCAGCATCTGCCGCGCGCTGATCCACGAGCCCAAGATGCTGCTGCTCGACGAGCCGTTCGGCGCGCTCGACGCCTTCACGCGCGAGGAACTCTGGTGCATCCTGCGCGACCTCTGGACCGAGCAGAAATTCAACGTCATCCTGGTCACGCACGACCTGCGCGAGTCGGTTTTCCTCGCCGACACGGTCTATGTGATGAGCCACAGCCCCGGCCGCTTCGTCGTCAGGCGCGAAATTGCGCTGCCGCGTCCGCGCGAGCTTGAAGTCACCTATACGCCCGAATTCGCCGCCATTGTGCTGGAGCTGCGCGGCCACATCGGCGCCTTTCGCAAGCCAGTGGCAAACGCTGAATCGTCGCTCGTCAAAGCCTGATAGCCGGCAAGTCCCATGACTAACCCTAAACAAGTCGAGCGCTGGGCGCCTTGGCTGCTGCTGGTCGGCGTGCTCGTGCTGTGGCAGATCATCTGCTCGGCGTTCGCAATTTCCGAATTCATTTTTCCCAGCCCGTGGCGCATCTGGACGCAGCTGCTCGAATACCGCACGCTGATCGCCGGCCATGCCTGGCGCACCTACTGGGTGACGATGGCCGGTTTCGGCCTGGCGATCGTCGTCGGCGTGCTGCTGGGCTTCCTGGTCGGCAGCTCGCGCCTGGCGTATG
>CAXSGT010000011.1:28510-33940 GCA_964236835.1 uncultured Polaromonas sp. | reverse complement strand
AGGCAAATGACCTTGGAGGGCGAGGTGATCACCGGCAGCAGTTGGCAGTCGCTGAAAAGTAGCTCTGCCTTCACGCTTTCACAATAGCGTTTTGCGTCCGGTATGCCGCCCTGCGCAAGCAGCTCGCGCAACGTCAGCGCGCCTGCAACTTTGCCCGTCAGGTCCACCACCCGGTCGCCGCAGACCGCGCCAAAGCGCTCGGTCCCCTCCTGCTCAAATGAAATCAGCTTCACACGTGTCTCCTGATTTTGTTGGAAAAAAGATCAGCGATGACGTTTGCGCCTTACTGCGCAGTCAGGCCGCCATCCACGACCAAATCCGATCCGGTCATAAACGACGATAAATCGCATGCAAGGTAAAAAATAGCGTTCGCAATTTCAAAGGGAGCCGCCATGCGTCCCATGGGATGCTCGTCTTCGAAGTCGCGTCGCTGCTTTTGTGGATCAGACGCTCGCGCTATGAGAGCCGTCATCAAAGCTGTTTCAACAAAGCCAGGGTTGACACAGTTGACCCGGATGTTCCAGCCTGATCGGGCGCATTGAAGCGCAACCGACTTGGTCAACAGCCGCACTCCCCCCTTGGACGCGGAGTAGGCTGGGGCGCCACCTCGTCCTACCAGCCCGGCGACAGAGCCGACGTTGACGATGGCGCCGCCGTTTTGGTTCATCCGCATGGCGCGCACAGCCTCTCGCGTCCCAAGGAACACCCCTTGCAGGTTGACGGCCATAAGCTTTTGCCATTCGGCGAGAGACACATCGAGAATCGGCTTGCTAAGGGAAATACCCGCCGCGTTAACCACAATATCCAGGCGGTTGCACGTCGCCAGTAAATTGTAGGCAGCCGATGACCACTCTGATTCACTGCTAACGTCGAGGTGAAGAAAGCTTGCCTGGCCACCGCCGGAAGTTATTTGCGCTACCACTTCGGCGCCAGCGCTGTCGTCAAGGTCGGCGACCGCGACCCGCGCACCCTGGCTTGCGAAGAGCAGGGCAGTGGCCCGGCCAATTCCGGAGGCGGCTCCGGTGATGAGCGCAACTTTTCCTGTCAGTGCTTTTGTCATAAAACCGGACTGCTTCGCAAAACCAGCGCTACTTGAACACCAGTTTATTGACGTCAATCGGCCTGCGCAAAATGCCCAGATCGGTCATTATTTTTGAGTAAGGCTCCAGATCGCCGGGCTTCACTTCAAGTGAATACGAAATTGGCACAGGCGAATTCTGGTTCAGATATTTGAATTCCACAGCACGTGCCTCCTCAGGATTCTTGATGGCATAAGCGACTCCTTCGGCCCATGCGTCTCGAAAAGCCTGCACTGTCGGCCGGTTCTTTGACGCCCAGTCCCCGGTCGCCATCCAGAAGCCGGAAAGCACGTCCTCCTGCAGTTCGGAGACGTAATCGGCCAGCTTAAAGCCGATTTTTTCCCGGATGATCCGGCTGCGAAACGGCTCAAGCACGATTGCCGCGTCAAGCGTGCCGCCGGCCAAAAGGTCGGCCATGGTTCCAAGGGGCGTTTCAATGAACGTTACGTCCTTTAGCTGAACGTTGTTGTTGAGGAGCCATTTCTTGAAAAGAATGTCCAGCTGGCTGTGGATGCCTGGCACGCCTACTTTTTTGCCCTTAAGGTCTGCGGCGGATGATACTTTTAGCCCCTGCTTTACGACAACGCTCACCACCGGATTGCTTCTTAAATTACGCGCCGCTCCCGATACGATGACGAGGTCAAGCCCGCCTTGCGCAGCCTGCAGTAGGTTGGGCGCCGTTCCCATGCCGATCTGGACACTGTTTGAAACCAGCGCCGCGGCTATATTCGAAGAGACCGCAATCCGCGTTAGCGTGGCGTCGATGTTTCTCTTCTCGAACAGGCCTTTGTCCTTGGCGATATACAGAGGCACAAAATCCGATGCCGGGACATAGCCGATGTTCAGCGCAATTGGTTGACCCATTGCCGGCCAGGAAAAAACCGATGCGGTAAAAACTGCCACTGCGCCTAGAAGTCGATTTATTAATCTCATGGTGTCTCCTATGATTATTGGAAGAATCCACTTGGAGCCATTTCCTGCTGACGGAGCCAAGCGCGTGTCGGCCAATTCAATGCTCGCAAGCCGTCCGAAAAATGCCAAGTTATGCAATTCTAGTCTGGTTTGAACAAATGTTCAATAAATAATGTTATCAGAAATAAGTTTTACAACTGTTAAATAGATTGAACGTCTGTTCTAATATTGCTGAATTCGACGCTCCTTGCCGGGCCTGGCCACCTTTGAGGCGTGCCTGCTCGGTTTGCATCTAACCCGCAGAGTGCCCGCCTGGGGGCAACCCTGACTTTTTAAAAACATAAAAATGGCAATAGGGCCTTCCAAAAAATCGGTTAGCGCCTCGCTCGTGCGGGAAAAAACTTCGAGGAGGTCGCCCATAGCGGCGACCGAGGTTGATCGGCCGAACCGACGCCGTGACATTCTGCTAGCGGCTGCGGAGCTTTTTTCCGAGCACGGATTCAAAGGCGTTACGTTCCGGGACATCGCTGAGCGTGCCAAGGTGCCCGTGGCTTTATGCGTGTACTACTTCGGCAAAAAGGATGAACTCTTTTCTGCCGTGTTTGATCACAATATTGACCATGTCAGAAAGAGAATGGCACTGCTGCGGTCCATCAACGACTCGTCCTCGGAGCTGCCTACACTGCATGGCATCATCCGTGCGTGGGCGGAGCCCGTCATCGAAATTCGCGCAATGGAGGAAAGCCGCCCGTTCGCGGTTTTCGTCGCGCGGGCGGTATGGGACAACACGGCGGAGGTTCAGGCAGCGATTGAAACTCACTATGATCCCGTCGCTTTCGAGCTGATCGCCGCGCTTGCCCGAAGCCTGCCGGACCGGAGTTTGCATTCACTGATATGGGCATACGAGTGGGCTCTGGGGGCGCTTTTGATGCACGTTGCCGATAACCGTGTAGCCAGGCTTTCGAAGGGGCAGCTGGTGCCCGGAGATGCCGACATGCTTGACAGCCTGATCGATTTCATAGTCGCCGGAATTACGTCCCTGCCGGTGGTAAAAAACGCTCCGGCGAAAAAGCGGCCCGGCACGGCATCGAGGCGCGCGAAACCGCGACTTGCGAAATGACAGCTTCAAGCCATGATGCGCCTGCAGCGGACTGCTGCCTGATCGAGTTTCAACGGGTTTGCCTATCGATTTCCGGAAAGAGCATCGTTCACGATCTTTCTTTCACCATTCGCGCTGGCGAATTTGTTTGCGTTATCGGCCCGTCTGGTTGTGGCAAAACCACCCTGCTGCGGCTTCTGGGAGGCTTGCTTTCGCCGGGCTCCGGCAAGATCCTAAGAAACGGCGAGCCGGTGCGCGGGCCATCGCATGACGTCGCAATCGTTTTCCAGGACTACGGCCGCGCGCTTTTGCCCTGGCGTAACGCTTCGGACAACGTGAGTCTTGCGCTGGAGGCGCGCGCCGTTCCACGCGCCTCCCGTGCGCCCCTGATTGCCCAAGCGCTGTCCAAAGTCAATCTGACGCCACATTCGCAAAAATTTCCGGCCCAGCTTTCCGGCGGCATGCAGCAACGCTTGCAGATTGCCCGGTGCCTCGCCCAGGAGCCGTCGGTTTTGCTTATGGACGAACCTTTTGGCGCGCTGGATGCGATGACACGCCAGTCGCTTCAAGACGAAATATCCGACCTGGTACGGGTTTCCGGCTCGACAGTACTTTTTATAACGCACGATTTGGACGAAGCGCTCTATCTGGGAGACCGCGTCATTGCCCTGAAGGCCAATCCGGGTGAAATTGCGCAGACCATCGAGGTTGACCTGCCACGGCCACGCAATCAGTTGACTACCAGGGAAGACCCCGAATATCTAAGGCTCAGGCGGTTTTTGTTCGATTTCGTACAAGAGCACCATTGAATGCGTTTTCTCGAAAAATTTAAAGGCTTAGCAATCCCACTGCTCATCTGTGCGGCAACTGAAATCGCCGTTAGGGCGCTAGGCGTAAAAAGCGACAATTTCGCCGCCCCGTCCGAGGTTGCACTGGCCTTGTGGCGTGCAAAATTCGACCCGCAGATTTTCAATGCCACACGCCATACGCTGGGCGCCGCCGCCACAGGGTTAGCGCTGGGAGGCGGCTTGGGCCTGGCCGCTGGCATTGCGCTTGGCCTGTCAAAAGCCGCCTTTCTTCTTTCTTCGCTGACCATAGAAGTGCTCAGGCCGGTCCCTTCGGTTGCGCTCATACCCATCGCCATGCTGGTCTTTGGATTCGGCTATCCGATGGAAATCTCGATCATTGCTTTTGCCTGTATCTGGCCCATGCTGCTGTTAACCCGAAGCGCGGTCACGAATGTCGAGCCGCGGCTTATCGAGGTAGCGCGGATGCTGCGGCTTTCAAAAGCGCAGGAGATCGGGAAAATAGTTTTGCCGGCGATGCTGCCTAGAGTTTTCGTTGCCTTCCGACTTGCCGCCGGCGTGTCGCTGGTGGTTGCGGTGACCGTAGAAATCGCCATCAATCCGTTTGGCCTGGGCTACGAAATGTCGATGGCTCAGCAGACGTTGAGGCCTGCCCTGATGCTGGCCATACTGGCTTGGATAAGCGTACTCGGCTGGGGCGTCAACGCACTGTTGATCGCCTGCCAGAAAATGCTGTTTGTCCAATCCGCTGGAGGCGGGGACGCCTGATGGCAAAGATGGGACTAGCGCGGATGCTGTGGCTGCAGCTCTCCAGCCTGGCCGTACTGGCGGGCCTGGTCGTTCTTTGGTATGCGGCCTGGGCTCTAAAGTGGCTTCCTCCGGTGTTCGTTCCCAGCCCCGTAGCGGTTGCCGAGGCATTGGAAGAAGGGCTTGCAAGAGGTGAACTTGGCAGCATGGCGCTTCAAACGCTTGAGCGAATGTGCCTGGGCTGGGTGCTGGCATCGATCGTAGGCATTGCTGTCGGTACGCTGATCGGTGTCTCGAAAAATGCCCGCGCCTGGCTGCAGCCGATGCTCGAATTCATACGTCCGGTTCCGGCATCCGCGGTCATTCCTGTTGCGATCGCATTGTTTGGACTCTCGCCAGTCATGGTTTTGCTGGTCATCGCGTTCGGCTCGCTCTGGCCCGTTTTGCTGGCCACCGTGCATGGCTTCGCCTCGGTCGAACCGCAGTTGCTGGAAGTTGCAAAAATGATGCGTTTGTCGCGCGTTGCCTACATCGGCAAAATCGGGCTGCCCAATGCCTTGCCTGACATCTACTCGGGCATGAAGCTGTCGCTGACGGTAGCGCTGATTCTTACAACGGTTGGCGAAATGCTGGCGTCGCAGCCCGGCCTGGGAAGTTACCTGCTGATATCGGCGCGCTCGTTCCATAGCGCCGATCTGTACGCAGGGGTCGCCATCCTGAGCTTGATTGGATTTACCGGCAACTTGCTGTTGGTTCAGGTCGAGAAGCGGGCCTTGAGGTGGCAAAC
>CAXSGT010000011.1:1456-28410 GCA_964236835.1 uncultured Polaromonas sp. | reverse complement strand
GTGCTCGACCGCGCGGTGCTCGCCTACGACACAACAACTGCCCAGAGCGTGTCCAAGCAGTTACTGCTCAACATCGCCCGGGCGCACCGCAACGAGCCCATGCACTTCACGGCTGTCTCAACCATCACCGCGACCTACAAGTTCGCGGTCAATGCCGGGCTGGGAGGCGCCTTGACCGGCGAGAATGGCGGACGGCTCGTTCCCTTGATCGGGGGAAGCGCCGAAGAAAACCCGACCGTCAGCATCTCGCCCATGCAGGGCGACGAGTTCACGCAGCGGCTGCTCACGCCATTCACCGAGGACAAGCTGACGCTGCTGCTGCGCCAGGGCTACGACGTGGACTCTTTGCTGCGGCTCATAGGCGCCGAGCTGCGTTTGCAGCCTGACGGCTCGGACAAGGTCGCCGTGTACCGCAACCGCCCTTCCGACCGGGCGGGATACCCGGTGTTCCGCCGTGCGATGTCGCATCTTTCGGCCATCCAGGACCTCCATGGCCTCAATGTCGAGCCGCTGCACTTCCAGCGCAGCTGGACGGTGCCGGCCGAAAAAGTCACGCCGGAGACGTTTAGCTCGCTCTACAAGGATTTCTCGTTGAGTTTGGCGGCCGACAAACGCGCCTATGAAGTGTCCAAGCGGGTCAACGGCCGCGTGATGATCACCAACTACGACCCGGCAATCTTGTCGAACGAGGAACGCGTGCAGCTGCATGCCGAAGCGGAAGAAGCGCCCGCCAATGACATACTTCTTGACATCCGCGCCGGTTACGCGGGTGGCGAATATCCGTTGCGCGGGCGGCTGCGCCTGAGAAGTTTTCACGAAGTCGTGAGCTTCATCGGGCGCGGCATCGAAGAGGAGCCGGAGTTCGACGTTGCCCCTGACCCGCGTACGCCGGCGATTACTGAAAACCCGGTCCACACCCTTGAGATCGTCGAGGCGCGGAAATCGCCGCCCGGAGCCGACCTGTCGGTGGAGTGGCGCGGCTATCACTACGCCGTACGCGACCAAAGCGGCTACCAGTGGAACAAAAAAGCGTTCAGCCTGCTGTACCAGTTGTTCCAGATGAGCATGTCGGCCGTCGCGGCGACCGGGCCGGTGGTGACCATTTCAAAGTAGCCAAAGGCTCGTGATCGATTCAATTTTTATGGGCAAGGCCAAGCTTGCGGTGCAACGCCGCGCAGTCGGTTGACCGCCCTGGTCCTGTTTCAATCAAGGGAATCAGGGCTGCCAGCGGCGCGACCGCAGCCAACGCAAGGGCCCCCGCGGCGCGGGCGAGCAGCGGGGTCTTTTCAAGTTTGTAGTCCGCATGCTTGAAGCTGCCGTAGGCCTGCACCGGCGTGCGAAAGGACAAAATTCCCATCTTTTTAGGTTTAGGGGTCACGGTGAGATCAAAGCGTTCTTCCTTGAGATCGAAGCTGCCGCTGCCCAAAATTTGTGTTTGTTCGGTATCAACGACGAAAATCGAAGACGCACCCTTGCCGTTCTTGACATCGAAAGCGAGCCCGCCGCAGTTGAGCCGAATGGTTTTGTCGCCACCGGCCAGGAGCCGCAGCACCTTGCCGCCGTTAAGCCCACTGGCGGCATCGAGCAAGTTCGACACGCTCCCGTTGCCAATGGCCACAGTGACATATCCGTTCGATTTGGCCGCTGCGTCAGCGATGGAGTTACCTGTCCCGTCGAGCCGCATTTTCGCTCCGAGCAGCCCGGCTCCCTTTGCAATCGCCGGACTCTTAGGCATCAGCCGGTCCACGCGGATTTGGTTAAGGCTCACTTGCACGTCGGACTTTATCTCCGGCTGGCGGGCGTCGAGTCTGACTTGCGACACGATAGTGCCCCCGGCAAAACCGAATTCCAACGGCATTAGCTTGAGAACCGCGTCATGCAGCTGCAAAGACGCTCGCAGGCTCTCCAGCGGCAGCGCCACCGGCGCCTTGAGTTTGGCCGCAACCAGCTCGACTTCAGCGTCAATTTTTTGCAGGCGACTGCCATCAAAGCTGCCCGCGGGCAAAATGTGACCGGGGTCCACCGCCCGTTCTTTTGTCTTTGCGGCAGCGCGGGTGCTTGTTTGAGCTTGAGGCATCACCGGCTTGCCGCCAGAGGACTTGGTCTGGACACCCACAAGCGGGCCCAAGTCGGCAATATCGAGCAAGTTGCTGTGTAGCTTCGCGCTGAGCAATGGGCGCGGCTTTTTGTTGACATACGCGCCATCGCCCTGCACGTCCGTCGAGCCGATTTTGCCTGCCAGCTCATGCATCTCGAAACGCTCGCCTTTCTTGGTCAAGTGGCCTTGCAGTTGATAGGGAGGCGATGCGGGCAGGGGAAGCAGCAGGAACGGATACAGATTGGCAAGGGTTTTGCCTTCAATTCGCAACTGGGTATCGATGGCCGATATGCTCGCGGCGTCGGCAATGCTGCCCTCGACCTCCAGCTTGGTCGTCCCGGCAGTGAGGTCGCCCTTTATCGGGAAAGGGACGCCCGATTCCTGAAAGCTGAGTACCGCACCGGTGAGGGCATGCCCTGAAAAGCCGGCATCGTGGTACTTCCCGGTAAAGGCGAAGCTGGTGGTATAGCGATCGTTCGCTGAAGCGGCGAGCGTGTTCGCCGCCACATCGACGTCAAAGGGCTCGCCATGGTTGAAATAGCGCACCCGGCCCTGTTGCACCGACAGTGTGCCGATGCGAAGCCGGCTGGGCGATTTATCCGACGGCGTCGAGACAGTCCAGTTCTTGCTGTCGTCCTTTTGCCGCTCGAAAATAAGGTCCGGCTCGGTCAGGGTCACCCGCGGCACGAGTATCTTGCCCGGAAGGTCGCGCAGCGAAACGGAAAATTCCAGCTCCTTTATTCGCGCCATGGCCTCGTACTTCGACCAGGGCGCATTGCTGAAATACACGTCGCGCATTCGAATCGTCGGCGTCAAGCCAAGCTTCACATGCAGGTCGGAAATGCGAAACGTGCGCTCGGTCTTTTTAGAGACGTAGCGCTCCAGAGGTGCCCGGAACCAGTTCCAGTCGAATAAAATGATCAGCGCCAGCAAAGCCGCCGCGGCACCGATCAAGATGGGGTGACTGCGTATGAAAGCGATGATTGGGGTGCGATTCATGGCGGCTCCGAACTTTTTGCATCGTAGCTGCGCGTGGGGCCAATGGTCTAGGCGGTGTAACAGCAGTTTACAAGTAGGACGCGAGCTTTACTGCGCTGGTCTGCGCGCGCCTGGTTGAGTTCTTCTAGCACTCGCCGCTGTGCCTATCCATTCAAAGAAATACATTTTGCCAACCGCCGTGTCCTTTTCCCGCTTTCGAGTCTGCCGCCGCGTGTACTGCCTTGCCGCCGTGCTGGCCTGCCTCGGCGCGGGCGCATTCGCCGCCACGCCCAAGGATACGCTGGTCATCGCCTTCGCCTTCGACGACATCATCACGCTGGACCCGGCCGAGGCGTTCGAGCTGTCGGCCGGCGAGATCATGGGCAATACCTACGACCGGCTGGTGCGGCTCGATATCAACGACCCGTCCAAATTGGTCGGCGACGTGGCGCAATCCTGGCGCGTGTCGTCCGACGGCAAGACCTACACCTTTGCGCTCAAGCCCGGGCTGAAATTCGCCTCGGGCAACCCGCTCACGGCCGACGAGGCGGCTTACTCGCTGCACCGTGCGGTGAGCCTGGACAAGTCGCCCGCCTTCATCCTGGCGCAGTTCGGCTTTTCCAAAGGAAACGTCAAGGAAAAAGTCAAGGCCGCCGGGCCGCTGACGCTGACGCTTGAGACCGACAAGGCGTATGCGCCGACGCTGGTGCTCAACTGCCTGAGCGCCAACATCGCCGCGATCGTTGACAAGAAACTGCTGCTGGCGAACGAGCAAAACGGCGACTGGGGCTATGGCTGGCTGAAAAAGCACCATGCCGGCTCGGGACCGTTGAAACTGCGCGAATGGCGCGCCAACGAAGTGATCGCGCTGGAACGCAACGACAGCTATTACGGCGCCAAGCCGCCTCTGGCGCGGGTGATCTACCGCCATGTGAAGGAAGCGGCGACGCAGCGGCTGCTGCTTGAAAAAGGCGATATCGACATCGCCCGCAACTTGAGCCCGCACGACATCGCCGCGCTGTCGTCCCACAAGGACATCAAAATCACTTCTGCGCCCAAGGGAACGGTGTACTACATCGGCCTGAACCAGAAAAACCCAACGCTGGCCAAGCCTGAGGTGCGCGAGGCGCTGAAATGGCTGGTCGATTATTCGGCGATCGGCGACACGCTGATCAAGAACATCGGCGTGGTCCGGCAGAATTTCTTGCCCATCGGCCTGCTTGGCGCGAGCAGTGACATGCCCTACAAGCTCGACGTCGGCAAGGCGAAAGCGCTGCTGGCGAAGGCGGGGGTTCCCAACGGCTTCAAGGTGACGATAGACACCCGCGCCGTGCAGCCGGTGCAGGGAATCGTCGAGGCTTTCCAGCAGACCGCCAGGCGCGCCGGCGTCGCCATCGAGATCATTCCCGGCGACGGCAAGCAGACGCTGACGAAATACCGCGCCCGCAGCCATGACATGTACATCGGCCAGTGGGGTTCGGACTACTGGGACCCGCATTCGAACGCCGACACCTTCACTCGCAACCCGGACAATGCCGACGACGCCAAAGCCAAGCCGCTGGCCTGGCGCAATGCCTGGGCGATTCCGGAACTGACGAAAAAATCGGATGCCGCCGTGCTCGAGCGCGACGCCGGAAAACGCAAGGCGCTGTATGAGGAACTGCAGGCCGAATTTCGCCGCACCAGCCCGTTCATCATGCTGTACCAGCAAACCGAAGTGGCGGCCTACCGCGCCAATGTCGAGGGCCTGAAGCTCGGGCCGACGTTCGACACCAACTATATGTTCAGGGTAGCCAAGCGCTAGCGCCGGTCTTGGCAGTTCCCGATCCACTTGTCGTCAGTCCGGCGCCGCTGGCAGTGACTAGCGGGCGCCATGCGCGCCGGCTCAAGGCCATCGGCCGCTTTCTGGCGGTGATTGCCCTCACCTACCTCGGCCTGCTAGCCGTCACTTTCTTCATCGGCCGGGTGATTCCGGTCGATCCGGTGCTGGCAATGGTCGGCGACAACGCGCCGCCGCATGTCGTCGCCCGGGCCCGCGAGGAAATGGGTTTGGACAAGCCGCTGCCCGAGCAGTTCGCGATCTACCTGCGCAAGGTGCTGCGCGGCGACTTCGGCACGTCGGTGCTGACGTCCAATCCGGTGCTGCAGGACATCCGCCGCGCCTTTCCGGCGACGCTGGAGCTGGCGAGCCTGGGAATTGTCTTCGGCGCGGGGCTGGGCGTGCCGCTCGGCGTGTGGGCGGCGGTCCGGCGCGGCCGGTGGGTCGATCAGGTGGTTCGCGTCATCGCCCTGGTCGGCTATTCGGTGCCGATATTCTGGCTCGGGCTGATGGCGCTCTTGGTGTTCTACGCGCGGCTGGACTGGGTCGCCGGGCCGGGCCGCATCGACGTGATGTATGAATTTTCGCTCGTGCCCGTCACCGGCCTGCTGCTGCTCGACACCGCGATGGCCGGCGAATGGGATGCCTTCGGCAACGCGCTGTCGCACCTGATTTTGCCGGCGTCGCTGCTGGGCTACTTTTCGCTTGCCTACATCAGCCGCATGACGCGCTCGTTCATGCTGAACGAGTTGGCCCAGGAATACATCGTCGCGGCGCGCGCCAAGGGGCTGTCCGAGGCGCGCATCGTCTGGCGCCATGCGCTGCGCAATGCGCTGGTGCCGCTGGTCACGGTCATCGCGCTGTCGTACGCCGGCCTGCTCGAAGGCTCGGTGCTGACCGAAACCGTGTTCGCCTGGCCGGGGCTGGGCCTCTATATCACCAATTCGCTACAAAGCGCCGACATGAACGCGGTGCTGGGCGGCACCCTCGTGATCGGCTCGGTCTTCATCGGCCTGAATCTGCTGTCGGATTTGCTCTACACGCTGCTCGATCCGAGGACGCGAATTCGATGAACGACAGGGTGCTTTCAAAACCGCAAAGTTTGCCTGCGCGCAGCGACGGGCCGCCCCTAGCAAGCGCGGCCCCCTCGGGGGGCAGAGAGCCACACGCAGTGGGCGAACGTGGGGGTCTTATTTCGTGGCTGATGTCGGACCGGCCGCTGTCGCGCAGGCAAGCCGCGCTGGGCCGGGCTTACAGCGCATGGCGCACTTTTGCCCGCAACCGACTGGCGCTGCTCGGCCTGCTCATCGTGCTGGCGCTCATATTGGTGGCGATTTTTGCCGACCCGCTGGCGCCCTATTCGGCCTATATCGGCGACCTGAGAACGACGCGGCTGCTGGCGCCGTCGCCTGCGCACTGGCTCGGCACCGACGACCAGGGCCGCGATATTTTGTCGCGGCTGATCCACGGCTCGCGCATCACGCTGTTCGTTGTCGCGCTGGTGGCGCTGCTGGCCGCGCCGATCGGGCTGGCGGTCGGCACGGTGGCCGGTTATGCCGGCGGGCTGGTCGATGCCGCGTTGATGCGCATCACCGATATTTTCCTGGCGTTTCCGCGCCTGATCCTGGCGCTGGCGTTTGTCGCCGCGCTCGGCCCCGGCATCGAGAACGCGGTGATCGCGATCGCCATTACTTCCTGGCCGCCGTATGCGCGCATGGCCCGCGCCGAAACGCTGACGATCCGCCAGACCGACTACATCGCCGCCGTGAAACTGCTCGGCGCGTCGCCGTGGCGCATCGTGCTGCGGCACATCATGCCGCTGTGCGTTCCGTCGGTCATCGTTCGCGTCACGCTCGACATGGCCGGCATCATTTTGACAGCGGCCGGCCTGGGCTTTCTCGGCCTGGGCGCGCAGCCGCCGATGCCCGAATGGGGCGCGATGATCGCCAACGGGCGGCTGTATGTGCTCGACCAGTGGTGGGTGGCTGCGGCGCCGGGCGCGGCGATTTTTGTCGTCAGCCTGGCCTTCAACCTGCTGGGCGACGGCCTGCGCGATGCGCTTGATCCGAAAGCGGCGACATGACGGCGCCTCCCCTGCTTGTCGTCGAAGATCTGCGCGTCGCCTTCCCGGGCCGCGACGGTGGCATGGTCGAAGCCGTGCGCGGCGTCTCGTTCACGCTGGGCCGCGAGCGCCTCGGCATCGTTGGCGAATCGGGCTCGGGAAAATCGCAGACCGGCCGCGCCATTTTGGGCTTGACCGCGCCTGAAAGCCTCGTCACCGCCCGGCGGCTGGAATTCAGCGGTGTCGATTTGCTCAATTGCTCGCCGAAGCAGCGCCGGGCATTGCGCGGCGGGCGCATCGCGATGGTGCTGCAGGACCCGAAGTTCTCGCTCAATCCGGTGCTGACGATCGGCGCGCAGATCGTTGAAACGCTGCGCGCCCACAGCCGCGTGTCCGGCGGCGAAGCGAAAAAGCGGGCGCTGGCGGCATTGGAATCGGTTCGCATCGACGACCCGGAACGCGTCTACAAGCTGTACCCGCACGAAGTCTCGGGCGGCATGGGCCAGCGCGCGATGATCGCAATGATGCTGATCGCCGAGCCTGACATCCTGATCGCCGACGAGCCGACTTCGGCGCTCGATGTCACGGTGCAGTTGCAGGTGCTGGCGATCCTCGACGCGCTGGTGCTTGAGCGCGGCATGGGGCTGATCCTGGTGTCGCACGACCTGCGGCTGGTGTCGTCGTTTTGCGACCGCATTCTGGTGCTGTACGCCGGCCGCGTCGTCGAGGAACTCGCGGCGGGCGGCCTCGCGCAGGCAAAACACCCGTACACGCGCGGCCTGATGGCTTGTTTGCCGCAATTGGGCGCTTCGACGCACCCGCTGGCGACGCTGGAGCGAAAGCCGGAATGGGCGCTGTGACCGCGCCGGTCGCGCTCGGGCTGGATGTTGACCGGCTGCGCGTCAGCTTCGGCGGCTTTGTCGCGGTGGAAGGCACCTCGTTCCAGGTCACGCCCGGAGGCAGCTTCGGCATCGTCGGCGAATCGGGCTCGGGCAAATCGACGCTGCTGCGCGCCATTTGCGGCCTGGCGCCCAGGGAATCGGGGGCGGTGCGGCTGATCGGCGGCGATGGCAGCCATGCGCCGGGAAGCAAGATGTTTCGCCGGGTGCAGATGGTGTTTCAGGACCCTTACGGCTCGCTCCATCCCCGGCAGACGGTCGATCGGCTGCTCGCCGAGCCGCTGGCGATCCACGGCATAGCCGATGCCGAAGCCCGCATCGAGCGCGCGCTCGATGAAGTCGGGCTCGCAGGCGGCTTCAGATTTCGCTATCCGCACCAGCTGTCGGGCGGCCAGCGCCAGCGCATCGCGATCGCCCGGGCGCTGATTCTGGAGCCGCAAATTTTGCTGCTCGACGAGCCGACGTCGGCGCTCGACGCGTCGGTGCAGGCCGAGGTGCTGAACCTGCTCGAAGCGCTGCGACAGCGCCGCAACCTGACGTTCATCATGGTCAGCCATGACCTGGCCGTCGTCACGCACCTGTGCGAGCGGCTGATGGTGATGCGGCGCGGCCAGACGGTCGAGCTGCTGGCGGCTGGCGATCTGGCGGCCGGGCGCGCCGCCGACCCGTACACGCTGAGTCTGATGCGGGCGTCGGCGGGCTTTCGGCGCAAAAAGCAAGCGGTCTGAACGGGCGATTCGGCAAATGCTATTAATTTAATAGCTAATAGTTCCTGTGGCTATTGCGCAAAAGCCATTTTTTCCTGGAATTTTAAGAATTTCAATGAATTTGCGCTTTTGCAGGCCGGCTGTGCCTAATCGGGCTCGCCGTAACGAGAGGACCGGCTTGATAAGTAACAATAGCCCCGCGTCGTGGGCCAGGCTTGGAGCCCGGTCCCGAACCCATCCTCCACCGCGTCTGGAAACCGCCATGTCATCCATCACCCTGCGTTTTCTCGCCGAACCCAGCACCGTCAACTTCGGCGGCAAGGTGCATGGCGGAACCGTCATGAAATGGATCGACGAGGCGGGCTACGCCTGCGCCACCCGCTGGGCCAAACGCTACTGCGTCACGGTGTCGGTCGGCGCCATCCGCTTTCAGCGGCCGATTCTGATCGGCGACCTGGTCGAAGTCCAGGCGCGCCTGGCCTACACCGGCAGAACCAGCATGAACATCACGGTCGAGGTGCGCAGCGGAGATATGAAAACCGGCCAGATGCAGGTCATTACCGAATGCCTGGTGGTTTTCGTCGCGGTCGATGGCGACGGAAAAACCATTCCGGTCGAGCCCTGGCTGCCCGAAACGCCGGGCGACATTGCGCTGTCGCAACGCGTCAAGGTCCAGCTCGACGCCACGCGCGCCAGGCCTGCCGGCAACTGATGAAAAATGACACCCTGAGCGGGCGCGACTTGGCCGCCGCGCTGGTCGTTGTGGTCGTGTGGGGCGTGAATTTCGTCGCGATGAAGTTCGCGCTGCGCGACTTCACGCCGTTCCAGCTGGGCGCGGCGCGCTTTGCCTTCGCCGCGCTGCCGCTGGCGCTCTTTGTCCGGCCGCCGCCGGTGCCGTGGAAATGGGTCGTGCTGTACGGCCTGTTCCAGGGCGTCGGCCAGTTCGGCATCTTGTTTCTCGCCTTGAGCGTCGGCATGACGGCGGCGCTGGCGTCGGTGCTGCTGCAAACCCAGGTGTTTTTTACCGCGCTGTTCGGCTTTGCGCTGCTTGGCGAGCGCGCCGGCCGGCCCTTGCAGGCGGGAATGGTGCTCGCGGCGCTGGGTTTGTCGTGCTTTGCCTGGAACTATGCCGGCCCCGCCGCGGCCGGCGCCGGGGGCACCACGGCCGCCGGTTTTGCACTCACCCTGGGCGCCGCGGCAATGTGGGCGCTGTCCAATATCGTCGCGCGGCAGGTGCAAAAAGTGGCGGGCGATTATTCACCGATCGCCTTTGTCGTCTGGAGCAGCGCCGTCGCCGTGCCGCCCTTCATGGCGCTGTCGTGGGCGTTCGACGACCCGGCCGTGCGCTGGCAATGGCTGCGGGCGGGCTGGAGCGGCTGGCTGTCGGTCGGCTACCTGGGCTGGATCGCAACGATCGTCGGCTACGGCCTGTGGACTGGCCTCCTCAAGCGCCACCCCGCGAACCGGGTGTCGCCGTTCGGCCTGGGCGTGCCGATCGTCGGGCTGGCCGCCGGCATGGGCGTGCTGGGCGAGGCCATCACGCCGTGGCAGTGGGCCGGCATCGCGCTGGTGGCGGCGGCGCTGGCGTGCGTGCTGCTGGGCGGGCGGATGAAGCGCGCCGCGCCAGTCTTGCAAACCCGCCGCAGTCTCAAGCCATGAAACCCAGGTTGGCCGGATAGTCGGGCCGGCCGGCCGCAGCGCCGAAATGCCTGAGATTGGGCAGGATGCCGGCGAGCTCGCTGTCGGCGACGCCGAACCATTTGGCCAGCGTGGCGGCGTACTGATCGACCGACGTGCTCGGCAGCAGCCGGCCCTGGCCGACATGCCACTGGTCTTGCGCGCCGCCAGTGCTGCCGACGCTGACCGGCGGCGCCGCGCCGTAGAACGCCTTGCCCTTGACCGCGCCGCCGACCATGAAGTGGTGGCTGCCCCAGCCGTGGTCCGAGCCGTCGCCGTTGGACGCCAGCGTGCGGCCGAAGTCCGACGCGGTGAAGGCTGTCACCTTGTCGGCAACGCCCAACTCGGCCGTGGCGCTGTAAAAAGCGCTCAGCGCGTCGCTGACCTTGCCGAGCAAGCCCGGGTGCTGCGAGATCAAATTGTCGTGCAGGTCGAAGCCGCCGATCGACACCATGAAGACCTGGCGCTTCGTTCCCAGCGAGCCGCGCGCGCCGATCAGCCGGGCGACCATCTTGAGCTGGTCGGCCAGCGGATTGGCGCTGGGGAAAACCGTTGACAGGTTCGAGCCGCCCAGCGCCGACGTGACCTGCGCCTCGGCGCCGACGGCGCGCGCGGTGACCCGGTTGTATTCGTTTTCCAGCGTATGGCCGCGGGGTTGCTGCACCAGCGTCGAGAGCGCGCTCTTGACGGCGCTGGAGCCGTACACATTGCTCTTGATGCCGTTGATCGCGACGGCGCCGCCGGTGCTCACCTGGTAGGACAGCGCGCTGTCGCCCGACAGGAACACCGCGTTGCCGGTGACGTTGATGCAGGTGAAGAGCGAATTGCCGTTCGACGACAGCGCCAGGTCGCCGATGTTGCCGCCCCAGCCGACGGTCGAGCCTTCGGGCGACGACGACTGCCAGATCGACTGCTGGTCGTTGTGCGAGAACAGCTTGGGCGGCAGCGGATAGGCGGTGCGGTCGGCGCTGTTGTACTGCGCTTTCGTCAGCGGCACCACCAGCGGGCCGACGTTCAGCTGCACCGCCGCCTGGCCGCCGTTGAACAGGTTCGCCAGCCCCGCCATCGACGGATGCAGCGCATACTGCCTGCCGCCGTCCAGCGGCGCGGTGGGCGCGAGCAGCGTCGCCGCCAGATCGGACTTGGCCAGCGCGATGCCGCCGGCGCTCTGGCCGGCCTTGCCGCCGCGAATCGCGCTGTAGGCGTTGTAGCTGGCGTCGTCGTAGCTCACCACGGTGTTGGCGTAGTCATTGCCGCCGTAGAGGAAAACGCAGACCAGCGCCTTGTAGTCGGTCGCCTCGAAGGCTGCCGCCTCGCCCATGGCGGCCAGGTTCAGCGCGAACGGCAGCGCCGTGCCGCTCAGGGCGAGCTGGCCGCCGCGGCGCAGGAAAGCGCGGCGGCTGTGAAATTGGGGTTGGAGCAGATGCATGGCGGGCCTTATTTTTGAATCAGGTAATCGGCCGAGGCCATGACCAGGAGGATGGCCGCCGCGACGCGGTTGCGCCGCGCGCTGTCGCTGCTTCCAGCCGTGATGGGTGTGGCGTTGAGCGCGCCCACGATCAGCGTCTGGCTGGCGTCCGACAGCTGCCCGGCGCAGAACATCAGGCCCAGCCGCTTGACCAGGCCTTGGGCATCGGCGACGCCCGCCAGCTCGGCGCTGTAGGCGGCGGTGATGTCATAGCCGTTGGCGGCGTTGCTGGCGCTGTTGGGCAGGTCGGGCGCGTTGACGTAGATGCCGTTGCGGATCACGTTCTGCATGTAGTTCAAGTAGCCGCCGACGCTGCTTTCGTTGACCAGCTGGAATTCGGGCGCCGGAATTTGCGCCGCGCTCAAGGCGGTCGACGGCGGCACATAGCCGGGCCGGAAGAAATTGAACACGCTCGGCGAGCGCAGCGGGCTCTGGCCGAGCTGCGTCGCCGGATTGCTCAGGTCGCCGATCTTCCAGCTGCCGTGCGCCGACGCGATGCCGAAGGTGCGCCCCCACTGCGCCAGCCGGACGATGGGCTCGCGCAGCTTGCCGAAGCCGCTTTGCGCCAGGCCCGCCGGGCCGCGCGCCTCATCGTCGAGCAGCACCGCCGCGAACACCGCCTTCAGGTCGCCGCGCACCCCGGCGCCGTTGTCGTTGAAGGCGCCGGCCACGCGCGCCACATAGGCCGGGCTCGGGTTGCTCGTCACCAGGCGCTGAATCATCTG
Organism: uncultured Polaromonas sp.; assembly: GCA_964236835.1. Classification (GTDB taxonomy): domain Bacteria; phylum Pseudomonadota; class Gammaproteobacteria; order Burkholderiales; family Burkholderiaceae_C; genus Polaromonas. The sequence continues at coordinate 15,977 of CAXSGT010000011.1, read as the reverse complement.
TTTGCCGAAGAAAGGCCCGACATTGGGATGGTTGAACAGCGTGTCGAGGGCGATTTTCAGCGCCGCCACGCCGTTGGTTCCGGCCGGCACATTCGCGCCGAGAAAGTTCGACGCCAGCGTCGAATGGTTGGCCGCGTTGAGCCGCATCGGCAGCCGCGTGAAGGCGGTGTTCGGAATGGTGCGGCCCTGCACCGGCTCGACCGTGTTGACATTTTGCGTCTGGTCGAAGTCCCAGCCGGTGAAAACCCGCGCCAGGTTGCTGATGTCGCTTTGCGTATAGGTTTCGAGCTTGCTGCCGTCGGCAGCCCGCTTTTCGCTGCCGTCCAGGTTCAGCTGATAAAGGCCGAGCGTGAACAGCTGCATCACCTCGCGGCCGTAGTTTTCATCGGGCGCGCGGCCCGTGGCGGCGTTTTCCTTGAGATTGCCCTTGGTGTTGAGGTAGATCCCCATCGCCGGGTTGAGCGTCACGTCCTCAAGCAATTGCCTAAAGTTGCCAAAGGCATTGGCCGCCAGCGTGTCCCACCAGGCGGCGGCGGCGTGGCTGCGCCAGCTGACGTTCAGGCCGGTGAGCGACACCACGAAAAACTCCGACAGCCCGAGCGTGACGCGGGTGCGCACCGCGTCGGGCGAGGTCATGAGCTGGTGCCAGGCCATGTAGTCGCCGGGATAGGTGTTGTCGTAATAGCGCGTGGCGTTGTCGATGGCGTCATAGCCGCGCGAGTTCAGCCAGGCAAAACCCGTCATGCCGGCCGGCGCGTTGAACTGGGCGTCAAGCCAGGCGGCGTAACCCTGGTTGCGGACCGCCTGGACCTCGGCGTCGGACGCGGAAAACTGCGCCTGGAGCAAGAACCGCACCGCGTCCTGGTCGCTTGCCGGGCTTCTGTAGGAACTCTTGACCACGTTGCCGGCCAGCGTGTTGGCGCCAGGGCTTGCCGGCGCCGCGCCGCCGGCCACATTGGCGCTGTCACCGCCGCCACCGCAGGCGGCCAGCAGCGCCGCCGCGGCAATCGCCGCGCTCGCCGCCGCTGTGGGCGAAGACGCTTCGGCGTCAGGTTGCCGTTCCAGGTTTTCATATTCCGTAGCGAGCATTCAGGGCCTTTCTTGCGTAAGCGCCGGCTTTTTCCGGCAATAAAAAGGTTAGGGTAACAAAGAAATGTAAAGTTTTTAAAAAATGTTACTTTTTGAAATTTTTTTGCGTCTTGGTGATTGCGGCTGTCGACAGTCGGTTGCGGCATCGTCCGACAGTGCCGACCGCCCCGCCTGCCTAAGCTGAAGCCATGAAATTTCCTGCAAAACTTATCACCTATCCCGTCGGCCGTTCGTTCGAGCGGCTGCGCGACTACGACCGGCGCCGGCCGAGCTTTGCCGGCGAGCATTGGCTGGTGCTCGGCGCCGGCATCGCGGTGCTGCTGGCGTCGCGCCGCAGCCGCTCGCCGCTGTGGGGCGCGGTCGGCCCGGTGCTGGGCAGCTCGCTGCTCTACCGCGCCGCCAGCGGACGCGACGGGCTGGCCAAGCTGCTGCGCTTGCTGCCCATCGGCGGCCCGCGCTAAGCCAGCGGAAGCGGGGCAGCGGAAAGCTTGCGTGCCGCCTGCAGGGCGGCGCGCGTGCCGAGCGCTACGCTTCTGGCGGCTTGGGCGAAGTCGCCGTCCGGCGACGCGTAGAGGATCGCGCGCGACGAATTCACGATGATCGGCGCATTCGGGCGCCAGCCGGCCGCAACCGTCGCGGCCGCGTCTCCGCCCTGCGCGCCGACGCCGGGAACAAGCAGCGGCAGCGTGGGAGCGACCTCGCGCACGCGCTCGATCTCGGCCGGGTAGGTCGCGCCGACGACCAGGCCGAGCTGGCCGCCCTGGTTCCACGGTCCCTGCGCCAGCCCGGCGATATGTTCGTAGAGCAGCGGCTGGCCGGCGACCGACGCCAGGCGCTGGTTTTGCAGATCGTCGCCGCCGGGGTTCGATGTCCGGCACAGCAAAAACGCGCCCTTGCCGTGGTAAGCCAGGTACGGCGCGACCGAGTCGAAGCCCATGAAAGGCGACAGCGTCACCGCGTCGGCGCCGTAGCGCTCGAAGGCCTCGATCGCGTATTGCGCGGCGGTGCTGCCGATGTCGCCGCGCTTGGCGTCCAAAATGACGGGCACGCCAGGCGCGGCGCGGCGCAGGTGCGCCATCAGGCGCTCCAGCTGGTGCTCGGCGCGGTGCGCCGCGAAATACGCGATCTGCGGCTTGAAGGCGCTGACCAGGTCGGCGGTCGCATCGACAATCGCGGCGCAAAAATCATAAATCTTGCCGGCGTCGCCCTTGAGCGCGCCGGGAAACCGCGCCGGCTCCGGGTCCAGGCCGACGCAGAGCATCGAGTCGTTGCGGCGCTCGGCGGCGCCGAGCAGGTCGAGAAAGGTCATGGACACGATTGTAGAAAGCGGCGCCACATTCACCCGGCGGGCGCCGCCAGGCTCATGGCCAGGCACAGGTCGCTCCAGGCGCCGGCCTTGTCTTCGCATTTGCGCAGCAAGTGGGCGGCGTCGTAGGTGACGACGGTGTTTGCGCCGTACAGCGTGTGCGCCTTGCCGCGCAACTTGCCGAAAGGCTCGCCCGCCGGCAGCAGCGCCAGCGCCGCCAGGCGACCCATCACCAGGATGACATCGGGCCGGGCGTGCGCGATCAATCCTGGCAGCGCCGCGGTCAACTCCTGCGCCGCCGCCGCCGCTGCTGTCGTTGTTGCCCCAGCCGCCTGCCGCGCCAGCGGCGCCAGCAGCGCCGCGCCGGCCCGGTCGAGGCGCGCGGCGCGCAGCATGTTGCCCAGCAGCTTGCCGGCATCGCCGTCGAACGCGGCGGCGTGCAGCGCGCTGGCCGGTGTCTCGGCCAGCACCAGCCAACGCGCGCCGCCGGCCTGGCCGCTGTCGGCGTAAAGCGCCTGCGGCGGCCCCAAAAGCCAGCTTGCCGCGGCGCCTTCGACCGGCGGGGCGGCGGGCGGCGCTTGCGCGCTGGCGGCGGCGGTATGGGTTGGACGCGCGGCGGGCCGCCGAGAGGTCTGCGCGGGCGGCGCCGCGGGCTGGGCAGTTACCGCCAGACGGCCTGCGGCGATTCCCGCATCAGCATTAAGAGCTACAGATTCAATAGCATCCGGCGTCGTTAGCGCGGTCGCCTCCGGCTGCCAGACGCGAATGCCCATCTCGCGCAGCATGGCGCGCTGGCGCGGGTCCAGGTTCAAGCTCATGCGGGGCCGCTTTTCATCGAAAAAAGCCTCATCACAGCGCCAGGCTCATGACCAGCGCGTCCTCGCGCTCGGGCGCCGTCGGCGCCTGCGGATAGTAGCCGCGGCGCGTGCCGACCGTGCGAAAGCCGTGCGCTTCATACACCGCCCTGGCGCGCGCGTTACTCACGCGCACTTCGAGCCAGAGCCACTGCGCGCCCTGCCAGCGCGCCCAGGCGCCCAAGGCGTCGAGCATGACGCGCGCCCAGCCCTGCCGCTGGCACGCCGGCGCGACGGTGAGGTTGAGCAGGTGCACCTCGTCGACGCCTTTCATCGCGACAAAGTAGCCCAGCAGCGCGGCCGCGCGCGGCTCGCCGGCGACCAGCATCCGCGCCTGGTAGCCGGCCTGCAGCGATTCGAGAAAATTGCGCTCGCTCCAGGGGTAGGCGTACGCGCTTTGCTCGACCCGCGCCACCGCCCGCAGCCAGGCGGGCGTCATGGCTTCGAGACGCGCTTCGAGCGGAAATTGGGCGACGGCGTTCATCTGTCGGCGGCTGGTCAGCCGACGGGCAAAGCCGCACCGGCCTTGGCCAGGGCGCGCTCGTCGGTTGTCAGGGCGACCTTGTCGCGAACATAGAGCGGCAGCGCCAGCGCCGCATCGACGCGCTGGCCGGCGCCGGCGAGCACCGGCGCCAGCCGCAGCAGCGCGGTGGCGGTCGGAAGCGCGTCGACGCATGGCAGCGAAGCCAGGCTGGCCGGCAGGCGCGCGCCATAGACGCCGAACACATTGCCCGCCAGCAGCCCGGCGGACGGCTCGACATCCAGATCTTCGGGCCGAATCAAGCGGCAGTCGTTCACCGGCCTGCATGCGCCGCGATTGAATTCATAGCTTTGCACATAGATCTCGTCCATCCGGGCATCGAGCAGCGCCGTAACGACAAGGGGCGCGTCGGTCGCCGTCATGGCGCCGGCATGCTGGTGTCGCGCCTCCTCGGCGACGGCCATCAACGTATCGACGGGCAGCACCGGAATGCCGGCGCCCTGGTTCGCGCCGAACGCCAGGCCTTGCGCCACCGAGCAGGCGGTGCGCAGGCCGGTGAACGAGCCCGGCCCGCGGCCGAAGGCGATCGCATCGAGCTCGCCTAAGGCGATGCCGGAGTCGGCCAGCAGCGCCAGGATCGCCGGGATCAGCGTGGTCGAGGCGTGCGCGCCGCCCGGCCCGGCGTATTGCCAGACGCGCGCGCCGTCGATCAGCGCAACCGACATGCGGTCGGTGCTGGTGTCGAAAGCGAGGAATTTCACAAGTTCACGCATCAAATAAGGCTTTTACGCATGCTGATCTTACATAGTCAGCTATTAAAATCATAGTTTTACAATTTTGGCGATAAAACAGCGCGCCGACCCGCCGCGCGTGCGCGTCAAGCGATTATCCGGCCTGCCGGCAGGCGGGGCTTGCAGTCGATAATTGCGCCATGCTCCTCGATCGCCTTCGCCGCCCCTTGAGCGCCGGCGTGCTAGCTGGACTGGCCAGCCTGGCCGCCGGCGCCCAGGCGCTGCCGCCCGAAGTGGACGCCCTGCTGGCGCGCGCCGAGGTGCCGCGCGAAGCGTTCGCGGCGCTGGTGGTCGACGCCGCGCCGGCGCCGGTTGGCACTGCCGCGCCCTTGGCGCCGCTTTTGAGCTGGCGCGCCGGCGCGGCGATGAATCCGGCGTCGGTCATGAAGCTGGTGACGACGTATGCGGCTCTGGAGCTGCTCGGCCCCGCATACACCTGGGCGACGCCGGTGTATGCCGACGGCGCCATCGCCAACGGCGTGCTGGCCGGCAACCTCTTCATTCAGGGCGGCGGCGACCCCAAGCTGGTGATCGAGCGGCTCTGGCTGTTGCTGCGCCGCGTGCGCGGGCTGGGCATCCAGGCGATCAGCGGCGACATCGTGCTCGACCGCAGCGCCTTTGCCTCCCAGGCGCACAACGCCGGCGACTTCGACGGCGAGGCGCTCAGGCCGTACAACGCCGCGCCCGATGCGCTGCTGGTCAATTACAAGTCGGTCGTGATGACGTTCGCGCCGAACCCGGCCGCCGGCAGCGCCAGCGTCAGCTTCGAGCCGCCGCTGGCCGGCGTCGCCATGCAGGCCAGCGTGCCGTTGTCGGCGGGCGGCAGCGCTCGCTCGGACTGCGGCGACTACCGGGCGCAGCTCAAGGCCGACTTCGCCGACCCGGCGCGCATCGCCTTCAACGGCACCTATCCGGCGGCCTGCGGCGAAAAAGCCTGGGCCGTCGCCTATGCCGACCCGGCCAGCTACAGCCAAAGGGCGATCGCCGGGCTATGGCGGGAGATAGGCGGCACGCTGGCCGGCAGCGTTCGCGACGGCCTTGCCCCACCCGGCGCGCCGCCGACGTTCGTCATGGAATCGCCGCCGCTGGCCGAAGTGATCCGCGACATCAACAAGTTCAGCAACAACGTGATGGCGCAGCAGCTGTTTCTGACGCTTAGCCTGAAGCGGCCTGGCGGCGCCAGCATTGACGCCTCGCGCGAGGCGGTGCGCAGCTGGTGGCGCGCGCGCCTCGGCGAAGGCGACATGCCGGTCCTCGACAACGGCTCGGGCCTGTCGCGCGGCGGGCGCGTCACGGCGCACGGTCTGGCGCGCATGCTGCAAGCCGCGTATGCCTCGGGCGTCATGCCCGAGCTGATGGCGTCGCTGCCGGTCGCCGGCGTCGATGGCACGCTCAGGCGAGGCGCATCGCGCGTCTCGCAGGGCCGCGCGCACCTCAAAAGCGGCTCGCTGCGCGACGCGGCGGCGCTGGCCGGGTATGTGCACACGCCCGGCGGCAGACGGCTGGTGGTCGTCGGCATCGTCAACCATGCGAACGCCGCCGCGGCGCGCCCGGCGCTGGACGCGCTGGTGGACTGGGCGGTCAAGGAGGGCAGCCGGTGAATATCAACGACCTGATCGGCTCGCTGGCCGCATGCCTGACCACCGCAAGCTTTGTGCCGCAGGCCTGGCTCACCTTTAAAACCCGGGATGTCAGCGGCGTATCGCTGGCGATGTACAGCGTGTTCACCGTCGGCGTCGCGCTGTGGCTGGCGTACGGCCTGCTGCTGCGCTCCTGGCCGATGGTGATGGCCAACGCGATCACGCTGCTGCTGGCGCTGATGATTCTGGGGATGAAGCTGGTTTACAGGCGGTTGCCTGGTTAGCTGCGCTGTGCTGTACCGGATGCGAGCGCCTTTTTGCCTCTGGCTGGCGGGCGTTCAGCCAGCCGGCCGGTAACGTACTTGTGCAGAACGCTGGCAATCAGCGTCTGGTACGGAATCCCTTCTTCCAGCGCCTTGACTTGAATGCCGGCGAGGTCGCCCGACGACAGCCGGATATTGACCCGCTGATCCTTGATGCCGGTTGCCCTGGCGGCGGCCTTGAGGCTTTCAAGTTGGACTTTGCTCGCAACCGAATTGAGCTTGCCGTTTTCAAAGGTCTCAAGGATTTCTGTTTCGTAGGCGTCAAGTTTGTGCATTGGGCTTACCTTGGGTTAAATAGTCACGCGTTGCCTTGCGGCTCGGAATGATGGTCTTGAGAAAAAAGTAGTTTTCTTCCTCGACAAAAGGTACCAAATAGACATAACTGTCAGCGGCGACGACAAGAATTTGCTGCCTGGGGTATTTCGCCTTGTTTGGATGTTCCACGATGTCCAGCAAGCCGTCACCCTCAATAGCTACAACAATGTTCTCAAAAGAAATGCCTCGCCCTTCCTTCAACGATTCGTTTTTTTCTGGATTCCACCGGAAGGGCTTCATCCTGATATGTTACGTTAATGTGTGCCTTTTGTCATCACTTATAACAATGAATGATAGCAAAAACGTCGTCTGGATGTTGTAACCAAGAGCCCATGATGTTGTCGCCTGAACCTTCTTTCGAAACCGGGAACTCGCTCATCGACGCGACCCCCTATTGCATCGTGCTGACCACCACAGCCAGCGAAGCCGAGGCCGATGCGCTGGCGCGGCGGATCGTCGAAGCGCGGCTGGCCGCCTGCGTGCAGATTCTGCAGGTCAGGAGCATCTACCGCTGGCAAGGTGAGATGTGCGCCGAGCCTGAATGGCGGTTGTCGGTCAAGACGCGGCAGGCGCTGTTTCAGGAACTGGCGCGGTTTATCGCGGCGCATCACACGTATGAAACGCCGGAAATCGTGCAGGTTCCGGTGACGGCAGGGTCGGCTGCCTATTTGCGCTGGGTGGATGAGGAAACGCAGGCATAGCAAACAGCAGGGTTTGGGCCATTGGGATGCTTTGGCCGATTCAAGATACTGGAAATTGAACAGCAGCACATTGCTGCCGCCCCTGCATAGAGACAACTACCATTCAGTCGCCACCAGCGCGTACATGCTATTTTCATCGAGCGTTGAAACAAATTTCTTCAGCGTTTTGAGCGGGAGTTCAACCCAGGGTAAGCCTTCCTTGCCCACATACCCCGTGGCAATGAAATCAAGTATTTGTGCCTTGGTAACGCGTGCCACGCATGCTGCGAAATCCGTTTCCTTGCATTCGACATCAGACGACGCTACCCACCTGTGAAAGTCTGCGTTGTAATGCTCACCCATTGACGGAAAGTCCAGGGAAATCGCAGCAGGAATATTGCCATTCCAGTCGCCTCCCTCCCATTTGAATTTTGGGTCCTCAAAACTACCGAGGTAGATACTGCAGACCGTTATCTTTCAGTCTCCTTTGAACACGCACAGAGTTCCAAATGAGCCTCAGGCCCGCCTTCATGCCAGCAAAGCCAGCATTTCTGGAGTACCGCCCGCCGCTTTGACGTAATCATAGGTGGCCTTACGGCAAGCGGAGTCGTCAACTCCTTCCATGATTGCATCGTGAATAGGGGCATTGGTAGGCACTCCGTCGATGACAACGTAGGCGGCATCCTTGGGAGATTTGTCGGCAACTTTTAAAACTTTGGCGCGCATGATATTTCCTTCATATGGAGTTGAAACAATAACAGTGTTCGTCGTTGCTCGTTTGCCTGCATATTTTGGGCCGTGGTGAGACAGTAATTCCAACTGCAGGCTTTCACTCGCAAGGCTTGGCTCGAATGCCAAAGCTCAAACCTAGGAAGCAGTCACCCTACGCTCACAAAATTGCGCACGTCAAGCACAAGTTCGCCATCCCATCGATAAGCCGTCAATCGGCCATCATGGGCCGCGCTGTAATCAACGCAGGCAATGCTGGGGGACTGCAGTTTCGGTGTACCAGTCATCCAGTAATGCCCGAAGAAAACGGGCTTCACGTTGTCGTATAGCGTGCGAACACTGTGGGGAATAGGCGTCGTGGGAAGGCGATCCCGCAGTTCATCGTCAAGCATGGCAAGGTCGCGGTAAGTGGTGGCAGCGGCGTCCCACCAGCGAATCCGGACGTGCCTGCGCTTTTTCCATACTTGTCCATGAATGAATGCCCATCGGGCAAGGCAAGCTCCAGCCCCTTGGTCACAGCCTCTACCGTGCGAAATTCCATTCTGCCCGGCTGGCTGGCAGCGACTATCAACTCGCGCGTCAATTGATGGTTTGAAGTCAAATGCGGCCGCAACTCGTTCATATAGTCTTCATGCCAACAGGCGTGCACCACTCGCAGCTTCGGAAGGTCGAGCCATAAAGGCAGGGCCAGGAACCAGTCGATCAATTCCGCATGCAAGCGTGCGTCAGACTCGACCTCCGCAAGAAAAGCGGTGTGCTGCTTGCGGTTGTCTTGACCGACTTCGCCGCTGTGGGAACGGAGAAATTCACCTGAATGGGAATGGTCCGGCGTGTGCCAGGCGATTGCGTTGAACTCGTGGTTGCCCATGATGGCAAGCGCGCTTTCAGCATCGACCATGCGTCGTACGGTCATCACGCTGTCAACTTGGCGGGGTTCTTTTCCGTCGATAAAATCTCCGACAAAAATCGCGGTTCGGTTTGGATGTCGATAAGCGCCGCCCGTATCACGGTAGCCCAGACGAATGAGAAGAGCCTGGAGCTTGTCCGCCTGGCCGTGAATGTCGCCAATGATGTCATACGCCATATTTATGCCGTGTTGCAAAGGCGCATAGCCCTGGACATTCGGCGCTTAGCCGTCTGCTTGCGAAGTTGCATGTCGATGCATCAACAAAAAATCGCAGCAAGATCAAGAATCATCACCCATTCAAACTCTTTTTTGTCCGGGGGTTGCCAGCCTTCTGCAACCGTGGTCATCCAGATATTCGATCCATCCTCGCGTTTGCCCGGTATCGATTTTGATCCCAACGCGTCGGCAAGCCGATGGGCCAGACGCCCATACATCAGATTGGCCGCTGAAGGTGACGGGGATGAAAATACTTCGTCAGCAAGCTGGCGCATTGTTGCGCAACGTCGTGGAGAGTTGGCGTGAGCCCTCAGAAGTGCCATTTCTCGACGGCTAGGATGTATTTGATCCAGTGCCGCTTTATATTGGTCGGTTGATGGTCGTGCAATCAAGGGACGCGGGCGCGCCCAGGGAGCGTCCAGCGATTCCCGATCCAGACTGAGCGCTTGCCACCACTCCCGGCCTGTCAGTTCCCTTGGATGCTTACTGGAAAGCGTAAGGGGTTCCCCGGCCTCGATTTGCGCCTGCCATGCGAGGCGGTCCTTGCGCGGATACGTTGTGAACTCGCGGCCATAACCGCCGCTTCTGAGATGCGCCAAATAGACTATCCAGTCGGATGATTTACCGCTTTTGTTGGGGAAACGCTTATGAAGCCGCAGATGGCAGGCGTTGCAAACCATGAAGGTTGCGGGCGGAGAAAACAGGTAGGGCCGCGAGTAGTCCTCGGAATGCCATTGATTGACAGGATGCTCTGAGTCACCTGGATCGGCGCAGATTTCACAGGCGCCTTTTCTTTGCATATACGACAGCTGCGGGTCATCTGGCGCCATGTGATTTTTTGCGTGAATAATTTCTTCTCGCTGCTTCCAGCTGTAGCCGTTGTACGAGTTACCCATCTTTGATTGCCCTTAACTTGAAAATTAAATGATCACGGTAGTCACCGTAGCGCTCGGTGAAGTTTCTTACGACTTTATTCCTGTTAAGCCGGGTCAGGGCCGGGTCAGGAATAATTAGGCGCAAATCAGGTTTTTGAAGTTTGATCGTTGGTTTGCTCCTTTTTATTTTTGACATGCGGTACAAGCCGCTAAACTTTTCGAATGCCTGAAATCAGCCACTTCCTTGGAATCGTGATCGCGATGTACTACCGCGATCCGCACCGCCGCACTTTCACGCTATTTACGGAGATTTCGAAGGGACGATTGAGATTTCGTCTGACCATGTGAACGGTGACTTTCCAAGGCGGGCCTTGGCACACGTTTTGGAGTGGAGTAGCCTTCACCGTCAATAGTTGCTGGATATGTAGGTACTTGCCCGTGCCAGTCGTCCGCTTCCCAGGATTGAACCCTTGGAGTGAAAAAATGCTGCCACGTTATAACCGACGTCCGCTATATCGCCGGTCACATAATCTGGTTCCGCTTCAACGATGGAACTGAAGGCGAAGTCAATCTAGTCAATGAAATGCATGGAGAGATTTTCGAACCGCTAAAACAAGTTGGATACTTCCGGAAGTTTCAGCTTCACCCCGAACTACGAACACTGGTCTGGCCCAACGGCGCTGACTTTGCGCCCGAGTTTCTTCGCTCGTCGCTGAAAGTCGGCGCCTGAACGCTCACAGAAGTTTCACAGGCGGTTGTCCGACGCATTCATCTGAATATCGGCAGCTTTTCAATGCGACGGCGGTATGAATATTGGCGGCATAAGGAAGCGACATGACAAACCCAGGCGAAGATCCGAAGCAGCCAAAAAACCGCTTTCCCGCGTCGGCAGGCATTTTTCTCGGACTCGGCCTGGGCGGGTTTTTCGACGGCATCGTGCTGCATCAGCTGCTGCAATGGCACCATATGCTGAGCAGCGCCGGCTATCCGATAAACAGCTTGGGTAATCTTGAAATCAACACCTTCTGGGATGGCCTGTTTCACGCCTCGACCTATATTTTTGTCATCGTCGGGCTTGCGATTCTCTGGCGGGCGGCGCATCGCACGCATATCGCCTGGTCGTCGAAAATGCTCACTGGAAGCATCCTGATGGGGTTTGGCATCTTCAACCTGGTCGAAGGCGTTATCGACCACCACCTGCTGAAAATCCATCATGTCAACGAAACGGCGCCAGCCGCCCAGTGGATTTATTGGGACGCCGGTTTTCTGGTTTGGGGGGCGGTCATGCTGCTTGGCGGCTGGGCGCTTTTGCGGGCGGGCAGGCGCGTCACAGCAGGGTAACCGGCACATCACCAGTGGCAGGCGTAATTACCGATGGACAGGATCTGTAGCGCGGCGTTCAATCCGTCACTCGGCCGGCTGTCGCCTGGAATCGGCTTGAAAACGAGCACGCTGGCATATTTTGCCCGACCGTCCCGACAAGGAATTCGATGCTTGTTCGCTCCATCACATTGCTCAGAGCCTCGGCGGCGATTGCCTGCCTGTGGCTGTTAGCGTCCTTCGCGCAAAGCTACCCGACGAAACCGATCCATCCGCTGGTTTCCCTTCCCGCCGGCACGCCGCCCGACATAGCGGCGCGGCTGGTGACTGAAAAGATGCAGGAGCGCTTGAGCCAGCCCATCGTCATTGAAAACAAGCTCGGCGCGTCCGGAACGATCGCCCTGGCCGAACTCGCCCGGCAGCCGGCGGACGGCTATACCTTGCTGGTGCTGCCGTCGCCGGCCGTTGCGGCCTACTCGCTCTTTCCCAAGGTGCCACTGAATCTGAGGACCGACATCGTGCCGATCGGCCAGATCGACTGGTCTTACAACGTGCGGGTGGTGTCGCCGGACTCGAAGTACCGCTCGCTGGCGGACCTGGTGGCAGGCTTGAAAGCCAACCCCGGAAAATTGTCCTATGCCTCCGGAGGGCACGGCACCCCGGCTCATTTCGTCGCCGCGCAAATGCTGCAAACCGGCACCAGCGCGGTCCACATGCCGTACAACCAGTTCTCGCAGGCCTTGGAGGGCATCAGCACCGGGCGTGTCGATTTCATGGTCCTCAGTGCGGTGGCGGCGGTGCCGCAGGTCATTGCCGCCAAGATGCGGGCGCTGGCGGTGACTTCACCGGCAAGAAATATTATTGAAACAGCTATACCAGTTCGAGCCTGACCTGACGCCCTACCGCGGCCGCGGCCTTGGCCAGCGTGTCAAGCGTGACATTGCCGTTGTCGGGATCGAGCAGGCGGTCCAGCTGCGGGCGCGAGGTCTCCATGCGCCTAGCCATTGCGCTTTTGGTGATGTTGCCCTCCTTCATCGCTTGCTCAAGCTGCCAGGCCAGCACGCGCTTGATCGACACCGTGGTGACTTCGGCATGGATACCCTCTTCTTTGAGCCAGTCTTCGAACAGGCCGCCGATCTGCGGATTTTTCGGTTTCGTCATCGTTCAATCTCCTTTTGTCGTTTGCGCGCCAAGGCCAGGTCGTCGGCAGGCGTTTTCTGCGTCTTCTTGATGAAGGCGTGAAGCAACACCAGCTCGCTTCTGACCAGGCAAAACAGGACACGAGCGATGCGTCGGCTTGGCAGCGAACAGCGTACTTCCCACAACCCTTCTCCCATGTTCCGGCACAGCGGCATGCCAACAGGCCAGCCGTATTCGACTGTTCCGATGTCCTGACCGATGCGCTGTTTGTCTTCGACCGGCAATGCAATTAGCCAATCCCGCACCGGGTTGCCGCCCGAGGACGTCAAATAAAAACGGGCTGGAACCTTCTTTAATGACATGCATAACCCATAGGGAAAGAATGCACCATATAAAGTGCAAAGTCAATAAGTAATTGAGAGGCGACGAGCCGAATCGGGCTTTGCCGGACCGGGATCTATGCGCTTTGCGCACCGGGGGCCGGTCATTCCAGTCTTCGTTTGCTTGCGGCAACGTCATCACACGCTGTTCTTATGGCCGATTTGGAGTATCGATGGACTGTTATGCAGTCACCATCGAGAACGCTTTTTATCAATGGTTGATGAGACAAGGAAAAACCGGTACTAACACCCCCGACGTAGGCGCCGCTAGCGCCGCAAGCGCTCCGGCATATAGCGGTCGGCCTACACGTCGGGCGAGACGCCGTGGCTTGACACATCGTCGGTGATGGGCAGCATCTGTGCGCTCCATTCTTCCCACTGGCGCTTGAGCCGCTCGAACACTGCCGGCTCGCGCCGGCGCAGGTTCGCCCGCTCGCATCGACCGCCACGTCGAACAGGAATTCGTTGTCGTTGATCTTGAGGTATTTCCAGTCGCCGTCGCGCACCGCCCGCTGCGACTGCGCCTTGTAGCGCCAGTACAGCGTGCGCGGATGGATGGACTGCTCGCCTTTGAGCACCGGCAGCAAGTTCTCGCCATCGCTGGGGTACGCCGCGTCTGGCGCCACACCGGCCGCGGCAAGCAGGGTGGGCACCATCGTCGCCATGACCTGCTCGCTCACCTGCGGCTTGAGCCCGGCGGGCCAGCATATCAGCGTCGGCACGCGCAGGCCGCCTTCGAGCAGCTCGGTTTTTTGCCCGGTGAAAGGCCAGGTGTTGGAAAAGCGCTCGCCGCCGTTGTCGCTGGTGAACACGACGACGGTGTTGTCGCGCTTGCCGGCTTTTTCCAGCGCCGAGAGCACCTGCCCGACAGCGGCATCGAGCGCGCGCACCATCTTGCCGTAGGTCTTGAGGTTGCCGCCGTCGTAGTGGAACAGATCGGTCAGCTCGCGCCCGGCGGCCTCGTCGTCCGGGCCGAGCCAGGGCCAGTGCGGCGCGGTGAAGTGCAGGGACAGAAAAAAGGGCTTTTCGCTGGTTCGCCCGATGTAGCCGCAGGCTTCGTCGGCCAGCACCTGCGTGTAGTAGCCGTCCCGCGTGATGGGCGTCTCGCCTTCGTAGAGGTCGGCCGGCACGTCGGCGCCGACGCCGGGCTTGTGGGTGAAGTAGTCCACCGCGCCGCCCAGGTTGCCGAGGAAGTAGTCGTAGCCGCTGCGCAGCGGACCACAGCTGGGTGGGTGGCCCAGGTGCCATTTGCCGATGAGCGCGGTCTGGTAGCCCGCGCCGCGCAGCAGCGACGGCAGCGTGGCGTGCGCCGGCGGCAGCCCCATGCCCGGCCCCTGCCTGACCATGGGCTCCTCGAGCCCGCCGCGCAGCCGGTACTGGTAGCGCCCGGTGATGAGCGCAAAGCGCGTGGCCGAGCAGACCGCCGAATTGGCGTAGCCATGGGTAAGACGCACGCCATCCGCGGCGAGCTTGTCGAGCACGGGCGTTTGGTAGTCCTTTTGCCCGTACACGGACAGGTCGGCCCAGCCCAGGTC
>CAXSGT010000011.1:0-1356 GCA_964236835.1 uncultured Polaromonas sp. | reverse complement strand
CGGGCGTTTGGTAGTCCTTTTGCCCGTACACGGACAGGTCGGCCCAGCCCAGGTCGTCGGCCAGGATGAACACGATGTTCGGCGCGGTCGGGGTCATGAGAGTTGCTCCATCGAGTAAGAAACGTCGTGGCGACACCGCCGCATGGTATTTTGCAGCCTTTGTCGCGCCCGCCGCTCCTGCCGCCAGCGTCCAGGCAGGAAAGCTAAACTCGGCAAGCGCATCGAAGCGCAGCTTATCAACTCACCGGAATGCCGCATGGAACTGAAGCTAGCCTATTGCCCCGTCGCCTGTTCGCTCGTGCCCTACATCCTGCTCACCGAAGCCGGCGCGCGGTTCAGCACGCTCAATGTCAACCTCCACAAGGGCGAGAATTTCAGCCCCGACTACCTGCGCCTGAATCCCAAGGGCAAGGTGCCGGCCTTGCTCATCGACGGCCAGGTACTAACCGAAAACGTCGCGATCCAGCTCTGGATTGCCCGGCAGTTTCCCGAGGCGAACCTCATGCCGTCCGATCCGCTGGCGCATTTCAGGGCGATCTCGGTGATGGCCTGGTGCGCCGGAGGCATCCATCCAAAGTTGACCCAGCAGGCGCGGCCCGAGCGCTATTGCGACCTGCCGGGCACGGCCGACAACGTGCGCGGCCACGGCTCGCATTCGCTGTTCGAGCTGTATGCCATCGCCGAAGGCATGCTCGCCGGGCGCGAGTGGTTTTTCGACACCTTCAGCTGTGCCGACGCGTACTTTTACTGGTGCTTTCGCCGCGGCGCCATGTTCGAGCCGGACACCTCGGGCTTTGTCAACTGCACGGCTCACCTGGCCCGCATGGAAAGCCGCGCCAGCGTGCAAAAGCTGCTGGCGTATGAAAAAACGGTTAAGGCGGAGTTCGCCAAGGCGGCGTGACGCCTGCCCGCCCTTCTCGCTTCTCCCTTATCTCCAGCCGCGGTGCCAGCCGCGCTGCGGATGATGCCAGCCCCAGCCATAGCGCGCGTTGTACCTCCAGGCAAATCCCGGCGCGGGCAGGGCGTAGGTCGGCGCGACGTACACCACGCCGGGCGGGGCTTGGTCATACACGGCAACGGGTCCAGGCCCATAAGCCGGCCTGACGATCGGCGGCGCAACCACGCAGGCCGTGAGCAGCGAGGCGAAAGCCAGGCCGCAAGCGGTGTTCAATAATTTCATATCAACCTTTCATGGGAAATGCTCGAACGGCATTCATGGCGTTCGAGCTTTCACAACGCGCGCAAGGCGGCTTGAGGCGACAGCGCAAAAGTAAAGTTAATGTGTAGGCTCGGCCGACGCGGGCAGCGTATTGGCCAGGAAAAACCGCAGCATCTCCGCGCTCGCGTCCGGCCCCT
>CAXSGT010000010.1:0-34783 GCA_964236835.1 uncultured Polaromonas sp. | reverse complement strand
CGCGGCAAATGCCGGGAAAGAAGCGGGGAAGAAGGCGCGGATTCCTCCTACAGCCCTGGAAAATTCCGGTCTGTAAATTGAGCTTTTAGACTCTTTTGAGGAATCCGACATGGCCAATACTCCCACCCCGAGCTTGTCGACCACCGCTGCCGAAGCGGTGGTGGATAAGCAGCGCGGCATCCAGCGGCGGCAGGACAGCAAAGACGCCGAAAAATCCCAGAAAACCGGCGGCGGGCAAGCAGCGGAAAAGGCCGTTCAGGCCGGCGCCACCGACCAGCCCGCGCCGCCGCTGCCGGCACAGCACCTGGAAAAGCCGGGGCGCGAGGCCGACATGCAGCTCAAGCCGCGGTTCATGGCCGACGGCTACAAGGGCAGCGGCAAGCTCGATGGGCTGACCGCTTTGATTACCGGCGCCGACTCGGGCATCGGCCGCGCGGTGGCGGTGCTGTTCGCCCGCGAAGGCGCCGACGTCGCCATTTTCTATCTCAACGAGCATGGCGACGCCGAGGAAACGAAGCGCTGCGTCGAAGCCGAAGGCCGGCGCTGCCTGCTGCTGTCTGGCGACGTGAAGGACGCCGGTCTGTGCCGCGACGTGGTCGAGAAAACCGTCGCCGAGTTTGGCAAGCTCGACATCCTGGTCAACAATGCCGCCTTCCAGGAGCATGCCGACTCGCTTGAAGACATTACCGAGGAGCGGTTCGATTTGACGCTGCGCACCAACATCTACGGCTACTTCCACATGGCCAAGGCCGCGCTGCCGCACCTGAAGAAGGGTTCGTGCATCATCAACACCGGCTCGGTCACCGGGCTCGAAGGCAGCGCCAAGCTGCTTGACTACTCGGCGACCAAGGGCGCGATCCACGCCTTCACCAAGTCGCTGGCGAGCAGCCTGATCGACAAGGGCATACGCGTCAACGCGGTCGCGCCTGGGCCGGTCTGGACGCCGCTCAATCCGGCCGACAAAAGCCCAAAGGACATCGAAAAATTCGGCTCCGACACCGACATGAAGCGCCCGGCCCAGCCCGAGGAGCTGTCGCCGGCTTATGTGTTCCTGGCCTCGCCGGTCTGCGCCAGCTACATCACAGGCATTGTGTTGCCGGTGACGGGCAGCGTCGGCGCTTGAACCGACGATTTGTCACTATAAATGGCATTTTCGCATGCCCTGATTGAATACTATGCTATTAAAAAAATAGCTTTCGCCCTTTTCGGCGGAACAGCGCTCTGCAAGGCGGCAGGCCCGGTTTAAGGCTTTCCAGCCCGCCACGGCGGGCGCCGGAGCCGATGTTTGGCCGCCGTTATGATTTGGCATGGGCTTTTTCGCCGTCTTGTTCGCGCTGATCCTGGAGCAGGTACGTCCTTTGGCGCGCGGCAACTGGGTCTATGCCGGCTGCCTGGCATGGGCGCGCTGGAGCCTGCGCTGCCTGGACGCCGGCAAGCGCCGCCATGGCTGGCTCGCCTGGACTTTCGCCGTCATGACGCCGACGCTGGCGGCGCTGCTGGTGCATTTGCTGCTCTGGCGCGTCAACGTCGGGCTGGCTTTTGCCTGGAGCGTGGCGGTTTTGTACATCACCCTGGGATTTCGCCAGTTCAGCCACTATTTCACCAGCATTCGCGATGCGCTCGACGGCGATGACGAGGCCGCGGCGCGGGGTTTGCTCGCCCGTTGGCGCCAGGTCGATGCCAGCGAACTGCCGCGCAGCGAAATCGTTCGCCATGTGATCGAGCACTCAGTGCTGGCCGCGCATCGCCATGTGTTCGGCGTGCTGGTCTGGTTTTCGGTACTGGCCGCGCTCGGCTGCGGGCCGGCCGGCGCGGTGCTTTATCGCATGAGCGAGTTTGTCGCGCGTTACTGGGCTTTCAAGGGCAGGAGCCCCGGCGGCGCCAGCCCGGCGCTGCAGCGCGCGGCGGAGGGCGCCTGGGGCGTGATCGATTTTTTGCCGTCGCGCCTGACCTCGCTCGGCTTTGCGGTGGTTGGCAGTTTCGAGGACGCCATCGACGCCTGGCGCGGCTACAGCCAGCGCTTTCCCGCCGATGCCGCGCTTGCCACGGCGAGCAGGAACGACGGCCTGATCCTTGCGGCCACCTCCGGCGCCGTCAATGTCCGGCTCGGCGGCGAAGCGCTCGTCACGGCCCTGGCGGTCGATGCGCCGCAGGATTTGCGCGGCAGCGGGCGCGACGCGCGACACCAGCTTGCTTTTGCGCCGGCGCCGGGACGCGAGCCCGAACTGGCGCACCTGCGCAGCGTCGTCGGGCTGCTCTGGCGCTCGGTGGTGCTGTGGATGGTGTTGCTCGCGCTGCTGACGCTGGCGCGGCTGCTGGGCTAGCGCGCTGTGTTCAATAACGCGGCTGCGCCAGCTCGGTGTACAGCTCGCTATATAAACGATAGCGGCTTGCGCTTATGCCACTTGCGTGATCGGTCGATTTGACCTCGGAAATCACGCCGCAGCCGGGCTCGTGCAGGTGCGTGCAGTTGTGGAACTTGCAGTCCTGCGCATGCGCCCGGAAGTCGGGCATGTAATTGGCCAGCCGCATCGGCTCGACGTGGCGCAGGCCGAATTCCTGGAACCCCGGCGAGTCGATCAGCGCCGTCGTCCGGGCCTGGTCGATCCAGTACAGCGTGGTGCTGGTGGTGGTGTGCTTGCCTGAATTGAGCGCCTGCGAAATCTCCGCCGTCAGCACCCGCGCCTGCGGCACCAAGAGGTTGGTCAGGCTGCTCTTGCCGGCGCCCGACGGCCCGAGCACCAGCGTTTTTTTTCCGCGCAGCAGCGCCAGCAGTTCAGCGCTCTGCGCGTCGTTGGCAACGGACGCCGCGGCCTTGGGCTTGATCGCCAGCGGCAGCACCCGGTAGCCCATGGCGCGGTACGGCGCCAGCTTGGCCCAGGCCCGGCCGAACGGCTCGGCCAGGTCGCTTTTGTTCAGCGCGATGACGGGCGTGATGCGCTCGGCCTCGGCGGCGATCAGCGCGCGCGTCAACTGGCTTTCCGAGAACTCGGGTTCGGCGGCGATCAAAATCAGCACCTGGTCCAAGTTGGCGGCGAACGATTTCGTCCGCATCTCGTCCTGGCGGTAGAACAGGTTGGCGCGCGGCTCGATTTTTTCGATCGTTCCCTCGTCCTGCGACGCCAGCCAGCGGATCCGGTCGCCGACGACGGCCTGGCTTTTCTTGCCGCGCGGATGGCAGATCACGCGCTCGCCGGAATCGGTCTCGACCAGCACATGGCGGCCGAAACCGGCCACTACGAGGCCCGGCTGGGTGCCTTCGACGCGCGTGGCGCCGCCCGCGCCGGGCGGGCGCGACGGCTTGCTCAAGCGAGCAGTGCGTCAACTCTGGACGCGCAGAAAAAATCGCTGGCCGAAACGCCGCCCACGTCGTGCGTGTTGAAGCGCACCGCGCAGCGGCCATAGCTGACCGCCAGGTCGGGATGGTGGTCTTCCTGGTTGGCGATGAAGGCGACGGCGTTGACGAAGCCGATCGTCTCGTGGTAATTCTTGAAGCTGAAGGCTTTTTCGAGCGCGCCGTCGATCAGCCGCCAGCCCGGCACCTGCGCGCCGTTGAGCTGGCTCAGGTGCGTGACGACTTCGGTGGCGCTCAGGGCGCGCCGGTTTTGATGGATCGCGCCGCTCATGGCGCCGCCGCGCTTTCAACAAAAGGCGCCATGCGGCCAAGCCGCTCGGAGGCGGGCGGATGCGAGTAATAAAACCCGGCGAAGACCGGGTCGGGCGTCAGTGTGCTCGCATTGTCCTGGTAGAGCTTGAGCAGGGCGCTTTGCAAGTCCCGCCCGTCGGTCTGCGCCACGGCGTAGGCGTCGGCCTCGAACTCGTGCTTGCGCGACAGCCGCGCCATGAGCGGCGAGACGAAAAAGCTGAACAGCGGCACGACCAGCAGAAACAGCAGCAGGGCGATCGCATCGTTGGCGCCGCCCGCCAGATTCGGTCGCACACCCAAGCCGGTGTAAAACCACACCTGCGACGACAGCCAGCCGAGCAGCGCGAAGCCTGCCAGGCTGATCGCGAACATCAGCGCAATGCGCTTGACGATGTGCTTGTGCGTAAAGTGGCCGAGCTCGTGCGCCAGCACCGCATCGACCTCGGCCGGATTGAGCTGCCTGAGCAGCGTGTCGTAGAACACCACGCGCTTGGCGGCGCCGAAGCCGGTGAAGTACGCGTTCGCATGCGCCGAGCGCCGGCTGCCGTCCATCACGAACAGGCCCTTGGCGGCAAAGCCGCAGCGCTGCATCAGCGCCGTGACACGCGCCTTCAGCGCCTCGTCGTCGAGCGGCTTGAACTTGTTGAAAAGCGGCGCGATCAGCGTCGGGAACAGCACCATCGCCAAGAGGTTGAACGCCATCCAGGCGCCCCAGGCCCAGAGCCACCACCAGTTGCCCGCGCTGCCCATGAGCCACAAAATCAGCGCCGCGATCGGCAGGCCGATGACGACGCCGAGCGCTGTGGACTTAACCAAGTCGGCCAGCCAGAGCCTGGGCGTCATCTTGTTGAAGCCGAAGCGCTCCTCAAGCCGGAAGGTGCCGTACAGCGTGAAAGGCAGGTCGAGCAGGCCGCCGACGAGGCTGAAAATCGCCAGCAGGGCCAGCTGCGGCGCCAGGCTGCCGAATCGCGCCAGGCCGGAATGCATCAGCGCCTGGTTCAGCGCGTCGATGCCGCCGAGCAGCGTCCAGCCGAGCAGCACGGCCGCGGCAAAGGCCATCTCGAGCAGGCCGACGCGCGCCTTGGCGATGGTGTAGTCGGCCGCTTTCTGGTGCGACGCGAGGCTAATCGTTGCGGCGAACGCGGCGGGAACCTGGCCCCGGTGCAGCGCCACATGGCGGATTTGCCGCATTGCCAGGTAAAAGCGCGTCAGCAGCCCGAGCGCCAACATGGCCGCGAACAGCGCCGTGAAGGCAAGAGAAGGGTCGGTCATGGCTGGAAGTTTAGGCCATCGGCGAGAATGGCAAGATGCTAGACACCGATGCCCCGCTTAAAAAATCAGAGCAGAACCTGGTCTGGCTGGACTGCGAAATGACCGGCCTCGACCCGGAGAAGGAGCGCATCATCGAGATCGCCGTGATCGTGACCGGCCCGCAGCTCACGCCGCGCATCGAAGGCCCGGTGCTGGCGATCCACCAGAGCGACGAGCTGCTGGACGCGATGGACAAGTGGAACCAGGGCACCCATGGCCGCAGCGGCCTGATCGACAAGGTGCGGGAGAGCCGCGTGAGCGAGGAAGACGCCCAGTCGCAGCTGCTGGCGTTCCTGGCGAAATATGTGCCCAAAGGCAAGGCGCCGATGTGCGGCAACAGCATCGGCCAGGACCGGCGCTTTCTGGCCAAATACATGCCCGCGCTGGAGGCGTTTTTTCATTACCGCAATGTCGATGTGAGCACCTTCAAGGAGCTCGCCAAGCGCTGGCGGCCCGAAGTCTACAGCGCTTTCAAGAAGCGCCAGAAACACACCGCGCTGGCCGACGTGCATGAGTCGATCGACGAGCTGGAGCATTACCGGGAACACTTTTTGAAGTGAAATTTCGTAAGTAGCGCAAAGAAGCAGTTTCCAACGCAAAGACGCGAAGACGCAAAGAACGCAAAGTTAAAAATTTGCTGGATTCCTTTGCAGCCTTTGCAGCTTTGCGCCTTTGCGTTGGAAGCTCCTTTTCTCCCTTCCCGCGTAAGCGCCCAAGAAAAAATTAGTACAAACCCGTAAATCGTGCCATAATCATAGGCTTGCAGTTGCACACAGTGCTTATTGCATTTGTACATCTACCTCACACTTTTGGACTCTATTTTCAGAGTCATCGCCTCGAAAAAACTTTTGTTTTCGACGCGCATATTCGTTTGATGGTTGATGTTTTATTAACCATGAACGAAGCCCGTCGCATCGAGGGGCCGAGTTTTCCTGTTCCTTCGCCACAAACGAAGCGTGCAGGCGATTAGTGAGAAAAAACATGACTGACTCTTTTGAGACCCGTGGCGACTTCGCGCCCGAAAACACCGTTGACGCCTCCTCCGGCATGGACATCCACGTGATTCCGGATTTTTCTTCCGACGAGCCGGTTGGCGCCGCAACGTCGCTGCAAGCCGTGGCGGCCGAACTCAATGGCTTCGTGAAACTCGGTTTGGCCAAGGAACTGCTGCAAGCCGTCGCCGACATGGGTTTCACCCAGCCGACCGCGGTTCAGCTGGCGACCATCCCCAAGGCGATGCAGGCGCTCGATGCCGACCCGAAAGCGCCGAAATTCACCGATCTGCTGGTGTCCAGCCAGACCGGCAGCGGCAAGACCGCCGCGTTTTTGCTGCCCATGCTGCACACGCTGCTCAAGCAGCGCGAAGACGCCGAGCAATTCGAACGCGCCGAATTCGAGCGCCTGAGCGCCGAAGCTGTCGCCCGTGGCGAGGCGCCTTTGAAAAAGCCCAAGCGCAAAGACCCGACCAACATGCGCAATTTCAAGGCCGCCACGCCCGGTGCGTTGATCCTGTGCCCGACGCGCGAGCTCGCCCAGCAGGTCTGCGCCGACGCCATCGACCTGGTTCGCCATTGCCGCGGCCTGCGCGTCGCCAACGTGGTCGGCGGCATTCCTTACCAGCTGCAAATCGCCAAGCTGCAAAACGCCGACCTCGTCGTGGCGACGCCCGGCCGTTTGCTCGATTTGCAGCGCAGCTTGCAGATCAAGCTCGACCAGGTGCAATTCCTGGTGGTGGACGAAGCCGACCGCATGCTCGACCTCGGCTTTGCCGACGACCTTACCGAAGTCAACCAGCTCACCATCGAGCGCAAGCAAACCATGATGTTCAGCGCCACCTTCGCGCCGCGCATCATGCAGCTCGCGACCCGCGTGATGCGCCAACCACAGCGCGTCGAGATCGACTCGCCGCACGAAAAGCATACGCTGATCACGCAGTCTTTGCTGTGGGCCGACAACACGGCGCACAAGCGCAAGCTGCTCGACCACCTGCTGCGCGACACCAGCCTCAACCAGTCGATCGTGTTCGCCTGCACGCAGGTCGAGTGCGACGGCCTGGCCAACGACCTGGTGCAAGACGGCTTCAGCGCCGTGGCGCTGCACGGCGCGCTCGGCCAGGGGCTGCGCAACCGCCGGCTGATGGCGTTTCGCGACGGCCGCGTGCAGATTCTGGTCGCGACCGACGTCGCCGCCCGCGGCCTGGACGTGCCGCACGTCACGCACGTCATCAACTATGGCCTGCCGATGAAAGCCGAGGATTATGTGCACCGCATCGGCCGCACCGGCCGCGCCGGGCGCGAAGGCCAGGCGATCACGATCGCCGAGTTCCGCGACCGCCGCAAGATTCAGGACATCGAGCACTTCACGCAGCAAAACTTGAAGCCCAGCGTGATCGCCGGCCTGGAGCCGCAGCAGCGTTTCGCGCCGACGTCGGAGCGTCCGCGCGGCAATTTCGGCGCCGACCGCCATAACGACCGCGGCCCGCGCGGCGGCGGTGGCGGCTTTGCCGGGCGCAAGCCCGCGGGCGCCGGCTTTGGCGGCGGCAGCCGCGACGACCGCGGCGGCGCCTTCCAGGGCCGTCCCGCGCCGCGGGGCGATTCCTATGCCGACCGCACGAGTTTCAACGACCGCGGCCCGCGCCGCCAGGACGACCGTGGCTTTGGCGACAGCCAGGCCGCTTTCGCGCCGCGTCCTGATTTCGACAACCGCAAGTCGAGCTTTGCCAAGCCGGCGGGCAAGGTGTTCGTGCCGCGCGACGCTGCGAAAAAGCCGGGCAAGTTTTCCAAGCCGTTTCGCGACTGAGCCCGCGGCATAGATGATGCGGCTGATTGCTTTCGATCAGCCGCCATGCCGCATGGCCGCTGTGACCGTCAAGGTTGCAGCGGCCATTTTCGTGGTGTGCAACAGCGCCGGTGTGCCAAGATGCGTTTTGTCAAAACCCTGGAACGACCCGCCATGACCCGCGCAACACCCCGGTGGACTACCGAGTGGCTCGACCGGATGTACAACAATCGCCTCCTGGTGCCCGGCTACGCGGCCCACTTCGCGCGTTGGGCCGAAGACTCCAGAAAGGCTCGCGGGCAGCTATCTTGCCGGCTGGATATCGGCTACGGCGAGAGTCTTGGCGAAACACTCGATATTTTTCCGTCCGGCGAAGCCCGAGGCAGCGGCAATGGCGCGCCGGTGCTGGTGTTCATCCACGGCGGCTACTGGCGTGCGTTCGACAAATCCGATCATTCCTTTCTGGCGCCGATCTTTACCCAGGAAGGCGCCTGCGTCGTGGTGCTGAACTACGACTTGTGCCCGAAGGTGACGATTCCGCAAATCGCGCGGCAGGCCGTCCGCGCGCTGGAATGGATCTGGAGGAATGTTTCAGCGCATGACGGCGACCCGGAGCGAATTACCGCCTGCGGCCACTCCGCCGGCGGGCAGCTCGCGGCGCTGCTGCTGGCGTGCGACTGGACGCGCCACGCGCCAGGCTTGCCGCCGGAGCTGGTCAAAAATGCGCTTTCGATTTCAGGCCTGTTCGATCTGGAGCCGCTGCGGCACACGGCGTTTCTGAAGGAATTGCATTTGACGCCGGAGCAGGTGCTGCAAGCCAGCCCCTGCCTGCTGCCGCGCCCATCGCATGGCCGGCTCTACAGCGTCGCGGGGGCCGACGAAAGCGACGAATTCCTGCGCCAGAACCGGTTGATTCAAGACGCGTGGGGCGCCGGCGCCGTGCCGGTCTGCGAGTCGCTGCCGGGGCGGAACCACTTCAGCGCGCTCGAGGCATTGGCCGAGCCCGGCCACCGGCTGCACCGGCTGGCGCTTGAATTGCTCGGTCTTGGCGCCGGCAACGGCAACTGAACGACGGCCAGCCTACATCATCAGGTCTTCACTCGAATTCCTGCCGCCCAGCACCACGTAATTGACTTTTCTGATGTCCATGAGCCGGGTGCCGCCGGCGTAGCTGATCGCGCTTTGCACGTCCTCTTCCATTTCGCGCAGCGTGTCCGCAAGCCGGCCCTTGACCGGCTCCAGGATGCGCTTGCCCTCGACGTGCCTGTACTCGCCCTTGTTGAAGTCCGAGGCGCTGCCGTAGTATTCCTTGAAGCGCTTGCCATCGATTTCGACTGTCTGGCCGGGGCTTTCTTCCAGACCCGCGAGCAGCGAGCCGATCATCACCATCGTCGCGCCGAAGCGGATCGACTTGGCGATGTCGCCGTGCTCGCGGATGCCGCCGTCGGCGATGATCGGCTTGGTCGCGACACGGGCGCACCATTTAAGCGCCGACAGCTGCCAGCCGCCGGTGCCGAAGCCGGTCTTCATCCGGGTGATGCAGACCTTGCCGGGGCCGATGCCGACCTTGGTCGCGTCGGCGCCCCAGTTTTCCAAGTCGATCACCGCTTCGGGCGTGGCGACGTTGCCGGCGATGACGAACGACTCGGGCAATTTTTGCTTCAGGTAGCGGATCATTTTCTGCACCGTGTCGGCGTGGCCGTGGGCGATGTCGATGGTGATGTAGTCGGGCGCCAGGCCTTCGGCAACGAGCTGGTCCACCGTGTCATAGTCGGGCCGCTTGACGCCGAGCGAGATCGACGCGTACACGCCCTGGGCATTCATGCCGCGAGCAAACGCCACACTGTCCAGATCGAACCGGTGCATGACGTAGAAATAGCCGTTTTGCGCCATCCAGGCGCAGATGCTTTCATCGACCACGGTCTTCATGTTGGCCGGCACTACCGGAATGCGAAAGCGGCGCCCGCCCAGCATCACGCTGGCGTCGCATTGCGAGCGGCTCTCCACGCGGCATTTGCGCGGCAGCAGCAGGATGTTGTCGTAGTCGAAGATGTCCATGATCGATTTGCCGGTGGCTCTCTTTTGAATGATGCGCGGCTGGTTTGGGCTTTCTACAATAAGGGATGTTCCCAGAAGCCATTTCGCCATCGCCGCTGCTGCAAAATCTTAACCCGGAGCAGCTCGCCGCGGTCACCCTGCCGGCGGCGCATGCCTTGATTCTGGCGGGCGCCGGATCGGGCAAGACCCGCGTGCTGACGACGCGAATCGCCTGGCTTTTGCAAACCGGCCAGGCGTCGCCCGGCGGCATTCTGGCTGTCACCTTCACCAACAAGGCCGCCAAGGAGATGCTGACGCGTTTGTCGGCGATGCTGCCGGTGAATGTGCGCGGCATGTGGATCGGCACCTTTCACGGCCTGTGCAACCGCTTTTTGCGTGCCCACTACAAGATCGCCAATCTGCCCTCGACGTTCCAGATCCTCGACATGCAGGACCAGCTCTCCAGCGTCAAGCGGTTGTGCAAGCAGTTCAATGTCGATGAAGAGCGCTTCCCGCCCAGGCAGCTGACCTGGTTTATCGCCGCCTGCAAGGAAGACGGCCTGCGCGCCAAGGATGTCCCGGTTCGCGGCGAGGAGGACCGCAAAAAAGTCGAGCTCTACGCGCTCTATGAAGCGCAATGCCAGCGCGAGGGCGTGGTCGATTTCGGCGAGCTGATGCTGCGCAGCTATGAACTGCTGCGCGACAACCCGGCGGTGCGCGAGCACTACCAGCGGCGCTTTCGCCATATATTGATCGACGAATTCCAGGACACGAACAAGCTGCAGTACGCCTGGATCAAGATGCTCGCCGGGCAGGGCGCCGACGCGGCTCAGGGCGCCGGCGCGATGCCGGGCGGCTCGGTGATCGCGGTCGGCGACGACGACCAGAGCATCTACGCCTTTCGCGGCGCGCGCGTCGGCAACATGGCCGACTTCGTTCGCGAATTCGATGTCGCGCACCAGCACCAGATCAAGCTCGAGCGCAATTACCGCAGCTTCGGCAATATTCTCGATTCGGCGAATGAACTTATCAGCCACAACAGCCGGCGGCTGGGCAAGAACCTGAGCACCGAGGCCGGGCCGGGCGAATTGGTTCGGGTGTATGAATCGACCAGCGATTTTGCCGAGGCGCAGTGGTTTGTCGATGAGGTCAAGCAGCTGGCGCGCGAAGGCACCGAGCGCCGTGAAATCGCGCTGCTGTACCGCAGCAATGCGCAAAGCCGGGTGATGGAAACCGCGCTGTTCAACGCCGCCATTCCATACCGGGTCTATGGCGGCCTGCGTTTTTTCGAGCGCGCAGAGATCAAGCATGCGCTGGCCTACCTGCGGCTTTTGGAAAACCCGCACGACGACACCGGCTTCCTGCGCGTGGTGAATTTTCCGCCGCGCGGCATCGGCGCGCGCACCATCGAGCAGTTGCAGGACATTGCCAAGGCGTCGGGCTGCTCGCTGCACGACGCCGTCAGCGCTGTGCCAGGCAAGGCTGGCGCCAATCTGGGGTCTTTTGTCGCCAAGCTCGATGTGATGCGCGAGCAGACCGCCGGCCTGACGCTGCGCGAGATCATCGAACTCGTGCTCCAGCACAGCGGGCTTGCAGAGCACTATAAAACCGACAAGGACGGCCCGGACCGGCTGGAAAACCTGGCCGAGCTCGTCAATGCGGCCGAGTCGTTTGTCAGCCAGGAAGGCTTCGGCCGCGACGCGGTGGCGCTACCGGTCGATGAGCTGGGCGCACGCCTGAGCCAGTCGCCCGCCAGTCAGGGCCTTGATGCTTCGACGGCGCTGTTGGATGAGCCTTCACCCGAGCTTCTGGCGCCCGACGTGGACACCGGTGAGACGCTGTCGCCGCTGGCGGCGTTTTTGACGCATGCGGCGCTGGAATCCGGCGACAACCAGGCGCAGGCCGGCCAGGACGCGGTGCAGCTGATGACAGTGCATTCGTCCAAGGGGCTGGAATTCGACTGCGTTTTCATCACCGGACTGGAGGAAGGCCTGTTTCCGCACGAGAACTCGATGAGCGACCCTGACGGCCTGGAAGAAGAGCGCCGGCTGATGTATGTCGCCATCACCCGCGCCCGCAAGCGGCTCTACCTCAGCCATTCGCAGACGCGCATGCTGCACGGCCAAACGCGCTACAACCTCAAGAGCCGCTTTTTCGGGGAATTGCCCGAATCGGCGTTGAAATGGATCACGCCGAGGCAGCACGGCTTTAGCGCCAGGCCGGGCTGGGGAAATGCTATTGATTCAGGAGCAAACAATGCCCCTGGAACAAGCGCGGAAAGCGGATTTTCTTCAAAATTCGGCGACGCCGACCAGTTCGCCGCCGCGCTGGAAACGCCGCGAAAGGACGCGGCTTCGCATGGCCTCAAGCCTGGCGTGAACGTGTTTCACGGCAAGTTCGGCGAGGGCAGAGTGGAAATGCTCGAAGGCAGCGGCGACGACGCCCGGGCGCGGATCAACTTCACGCGGCATGGCGTGAAATGGCTGGCGCTCGGCGTCGCCAAGCTGACGGTGATATGAAAAAGCCCGGCAAGGGCCGGGCTGTCGGGAAGGAAAGCGCGTGGCGCGTGGGTCAAAGCCGCGGCACCTGCAGCAGCTTGGCCACATCGGCGTCGTTCGGCAGGGCGTAGTCGTAGCCGCGAACGATCTGGCCGCTGTCGGTGCGAACCAGTTTCAGGCTGATATAGGTCACCTGCGCCGCCGTCGAATAGGTGCCGACCAGGACCAGCGCAGCGCTGTGGATTTTGGCGATGTCCTTGACTTCGCGCGACAGCATCATCTCGCCGGTTTCCTCGCGCACGAACACGTCGCCGCGCAGCTTGAGCTCCTTGACGTTGAAGCCGCTGGCCACCATGGAGGACGCGTATTGCTCCGACAAGGTGCGGCCCAGCGGCGCGGCGCGGCGCAGGTCGTTGACATTGACGACCGTGGCGACGAGCACCGGCGCCCCGGCGAGCGTCGCCAAATCAACGCCGGCGACCAGCCGGGTGATGGCGCCCTGGTTGACGCTCACGAACTTGTTGCCCGCCGCTTCGTCGTAGGTGGGCCCCAGCCGCGCGGTGCTGGAAGAAGTCGAGCAGGCCGGCAATGCGGCCGCGGCGGCCATCGCCAGGGCTGCCAGGGTCAATCTAAGCGGGTTCATTGGGACACCACCTTCATGGCCTTGACGTTGAGCAGCGCCGGATTCGAATAGGGCCCGACAAAAAGAAATCTGTCGGCGCCCTCGACGTAATACACATTTGTCTTGCGGCTGATGTAGCGCCCGGCATTGGTGACGGTCGTCGACAGCACCACCTCGGTCAGGCCCGGCTCGCTGGCGTTGACGCCGAAGCCGTAATAATGCCTGACGACTTGCGTCTGGTAGGTCAGCGTCAGCACCGGGTTGATATTGTTCGCGGGCACCAGGACATGCCAGCCCTTTTGCACCAGGCCGGTAATCAGAAATTCGTGAAAGGCCCGGTCGAAATCGCCGGCATTCGCCGGCAGGGGAATATGAACCGTGGTTTCAAGGGTGGCGCCGGACTTCAGCAGCGTGGCCGCCGTCTGATCGACGACATCCTGCGACACTTGGCTCCAGTGGCCGGCGGCGCGGACTTTTTGCTGCGAAGTGGGCTGAAAGTTTTCTACCTCGGGAATGGGCGACACGGCGCAACCCGCCAACGCGGCCACGGCGCAGCACAGGGCCGCGGGTTTGAGCAATCTGTAAGTCAAGGTGGATTCCTTAGTTGGGAGGGTTGATACAGCGCCAGAGCCACTGCCCACTCGGTGGCACGACGAACAGCTTGCACCGGAGGCGACCCGGTTTCGCCGTCCACCATGCCGTCTGTTGAAGGGGCGGGTGAAGTAAATACCAGGTTATTTTACATAAATGGAAACTTTTGTTAGCAATTTTTAACAGAATGTGGCAAATCAAGAACGGCTTCAAGGCGCTTGCGGAAAGTCGGATGGCAGGTCGCTTGTCGGCGTTGCCATGAAACAGTCGGCGAAAGTAAAGTAGATCGATGTGAAAAACATCGCCACGATCAGCAACGCAACCGGAAACATCGCCACGGCGGCCAGCATCGGATTGCCCAGAAGGCCGGCGATCAGTGAAACCGTGACAGCGGCAAACACGAAAACGCCGCTCCAGGCCAAGCCGAACACGGTGAACGCGGCGAAATTCTTACAACACGCCATGAAGCTGAAAAACAAGCTCTTGACGGGTGACACGCCATGCCAGTGCACCAGCGCGGGCGCATGCCAGAACAAGAGCGACAACGGCAGGTAAAGCGCCAGCGCCACCGCGATCGCCCACTGGAAGTCGCCCTTTGAGACGAGTTCTTCGGTCATCTTGCCGCCGACGAGATAAAGGCGGGCGAATTTTCCGCCGTCGATGAGCGCCGATACGCCCATCAGCGCCAGGAAGCCGGCGGCATAGAGCGCCCCCAGCACCATCATGGCGCGCAGGCGCTGGCGGCCGGCGCGAAAGGCGCTGATCAGGATCGACGGCATCGGAAACTTGCCCCGGGTCGCCTCCTGGGTCGCGGCCATCAGGCCCAGGGTCGCCGCGGGCAACAGCGCCAAGGCCAATGCCGCGCCGATGAACGGCACCAGGGTGGCGACCGAAAGCATCGCCATGAATAAGAAAAACAGGCCTGACAGCGCCAGCGGCTGCCTGAAGAAAGTAGTCATGCCTAGCTTGACCCAGGTCAGGCCGGCGCGGGCGGGAACGATATTGAGTTTCATGATTTCAGAACGTAACGCCCAATTGCCGGGCTAGAGTGGCTGCTCCGGGCTGGTGGGCAGGCTTATGGAAAAAGATGATGCACCGGCAGCTCGCGCAGCACCCGCTCGAAATGGCGCGGGTCGTGCGGCTTGAGCACGGCGGCTTCTCGCGGCAGGTAAAAGTCCCAGAGGCGCGAAATCCAAAAGCGCAGCGCCGCGCCGCGCCGCAGCGCCGGCAGCAAGGCGCGTTCAGGCTCTGTCAGCGGCCGCGCGCGCTCATAAGCCGTGATCAGGGCCTTGGCGCGCGCCGCGTCCAGCGCGCCGCTTTCCAGGTCGATGCACCAGTCGTTCAGGCAGATTCCGATGTCGAGCGCAAAGGTGTCGCAGCCGGCAAAGTAAAAATCGAAAACGCCGGTCAGCACGCCGTTGTCGAACATGACGTTGTCGCGGAACAGGTCGGCATGGATCACGCCGCGCGGCAAGCCGCGATAGCAGGGCGACGCGGCCAGCCGGTTTTGCTCGGCCAGTTCGCCAACAATCAGGCTGCGCTGCCCTGGCGCAAGGTGTGGCAAGACCAGCGGCGCCGTCTTGTTCCACCATTCCAGGCCGCGCAGGTTCGGCTGCTGGCGCGGGTAGCCCTGTCCAGCCAGGTGCAGCCGCCCCAGCATGTCGCCCACGGCCGCGCAATGCGCGGGCCCAGGGGCGAGTTCGCTGCGGCCGCGCAGCTTGTTGACTACGGCGGTGGGCTTGCCTTTGAGGCTATGCAAAATATTGCCCTCGGCGTCCGCAACCGGGTCGGGCACTGGAATACCGCGCGCCGCGAGATGCTTCATCAGGTGCAGGTAAAACGGCAACTGCTCGGGGGCCAGGCGCTCGAACAGCGTCAGCACATACTGGCCTTGAGCGGTATCGACAAAATAGTTGGTGTTTTCGATGCCGCCGGCGGCGCCCTGGATACCGTGCAACTGGCCCAGATTCAAAAAGTTCAGGAACGCTGCAGCTTCGTCGAACGAGACTTCGGTGAATACGGCCATCCCTGAAACTGAACTCTGCGCTTGAAAACGAAGAAAGATTAGAACTTCAGCACGTTCCAGACCCGCGAACCATTGGTTTCAGTACTGGTCGCGGCCGGGGCCGTTCCCCGAACGCCTTCGGAAGGCTTGACCTCGTATGCGGCTGCGCCGGTTTTGGGCTGCACTGTGATTTGCTGGGTTTCGCCTCCCACCCGCAACTCGTCGATGCGCGTTCCGGCGTCTTCAGTGCGGATGCGCTCGATCTTCCTGTCGGGACGTTGCGCAGAACCCGGTTTCTCCTGGCTCGCCGCTCCAGTTTCAGTCGTTTGAGCCATGGCCGCAACCAGCGGCGCGAGTGCAGCGATGAATAGAAGGCGACAGGCGATTTTCATGCCCGCATTGTAGGCTTACCGATACCGGCCGACTAGTCGATAAAAGTTATATCTACCG
Source organism: uncultured Polaromonas sp. (assembly GCA_964236835.1). Classification (GTDB taxonomy): domain Bacteria; phylum Pseudomonadota; class Gammaproteobacteria; order Burkholderiales; family Burkholderiaceae_C; genus Polaromonas. The sequence continues at coordinate 18,845 of CAXSGT010000010.1, read as the reverse complement.
CCCGAGATCAAGAAAATTGAACTCGACGGGCCGCGACGCCTACGCTTCAACATATCGTGAAAACGCGAGCGCAGGTCACTGTCTGCGCATGATCGACGTCCATACTGTCTATTGCTCCAATCCAGTCGCCACATGCCATGGCTAATTACGCGTTAGTGGAATCAGCAAATTTAAGAAGGCTTCGAAAAATAACGGGCGCGTTGTTATCAGCGAACATCGGCTTCCAGCCATGCGGCGCGGCGTTGACGTACGAATCGGCGTCGGAATCGAGCAGACCGAAAAACACTTCGGCAACAATGCGGCCGCCGACCCAGCCCAATTGCGTTTTTGCGCCAATGCCAGTGAGAAGTTTTGTCTCGTTGAATTCTGCGCCGCCATTCGCGCCACCCAGCTTGTCAATCAGTGGTGCCTGCGCTTCGGCCAAAACATAAAACCAAAGCGGTGTTTCATGTTGCAACGCGTCCGCGATCTGCACAAATTTAAAGTGTTTGTCCTGAGATCCCGGCTGGCGGGTTGCCAACTGCTTATGGCTAAGCACTTCACAAGGAAAACCTTTTGCTTTGAGAATCTTGGCAAATGCCTGGCCGCTCTGGATGCCGTAAATATCGCCTCGGAGCAGATTAAGCAGCGCCAGCGAGGGCCGGGTCGGCACGCCCGTGGTGGGGGGAAGCGGGGTCGGGGCAATCGTGGCGGTCGCTTCAGCAGTGGTGCCAATGCCTGCGATTTGCTTGACTGGCAATGCGCCGAGGGGATCGACCAGGGTCGGATCAAGCTTATACGCAAACTGCAATCTCACAATGCCATTCTTGGTTTCGCCGGCCGCTGCGGAGCGATCTTCGGTGACATCGGCAAGCGGCAGCGTGTCGGGGAAAAAGCGTTGCCAGTCGTCGATCACCTGATTGTTGGTGACAGGATCAAAACCGAGGAGACTCATCGCTCCTGCATTTGGTGTTCCATCATTGCTAGCCGGAAAGATACTAAACCGGTTGTCGATCCCGGCATTCATCCGATAGCCTGTACGCACGCCGGAGTGTCCGAAACGATAGGCAGCGGCGACAAATTCACGCGGCAGGTTGCCGCGCAGATCCTCTATGTAGAAAGCATAATTTCGCATGCGCTGGCTTGGGCTTTTGTGTTTGAGATTCGCAAATACTTCAGCATGCACAATGCGCGGCAAAAAATCTTCGACGACAATTCGCTGGTACGTCCAGCGCACTTCATTTCGTGCGGACTCGAACAATTGACCCGGCCGGTTCCAGCTCGTATCCGGTGCAGCCATCAGCGCATCGACAACTGCGTTGTGATATTTCACGAACGAAAGCTGGATTTGGCTGACAATTGAATTTTCATCGTTGCGCTTGTCGCCAATGATGGCGCGGCCGAGTGAATTTCGCATCAAATCCTTTTCGGCCAAGTCGGTTGGCCCGGGCAGCGCGGGGCCGTCTTTGAATATCAGTTTCGCCCCGTCGTACATATAAGGCTGGGCATCGGGTCCATCGCCGTAGAGACAATCGAGATCAAATCGCGGCGTACGCAGATTCGACGGCGTGGAGCTATTGCCAAAGTCGAGCGACGACGTACTGTCGAAGGTCAAATCGTGATCGATAAACTGGCCGAAATAGGTGTAACCGGCCGGCAGCAAAAGATTTTCCTCAGGATCAGGACCATCTTTAACAGAATCGACCTCGCCTTTCATCTGTGCTGCAAGCGCAGCGAGTTCATGGGGGTCGTAGTTATTGACGCGCAACGGTAAAAGTGCGCTGAAGTTCTGCTCATGTTTGCCGACTGCACCGTGGGTCAAGTCTGCCATTTCCATCTCCTTGGGGTTGGTAAATCAAACGCGTTATCAGGCTGCCAAACTGAAACCTCAACATATTGTTTTATAGACCGACCAATATATTTTGGTACTGCCTGGTTGTCAATTCGACCCGATAGCAGACCCGTCATATCGAATTGGCCAACTTGTAAATCCGACTTGCAATAAATTGAAAACACCAAATTGAAAACACCAAAAAAAACTGGATATCGCCAATCAAACGGGCTGCAACCCGTTCCCCATATCCAGGACAATCCGGCCCATGAGTTCAGATAAAAAAACCCTGCTTCTGGTCGACGGCTCCAGCTACCTGTACCGCGCCTTTCATGCCATGCCTGACCTGCGCGTCAACCCGGGGGACGCGGCCAGCCCGGCGACGGGCGCCATTCGCGGCATGGTCAATATGATGCAAAAGCTGCGCAAGGACGTACGCGCCGACTATGCGGCGTGCGTGTTCGACGCCCAGGGGCCGACGTTTCGCGATGCGCTCTATGCCGACTACAAGGCGCAGCGCAGCGCCATGCCCGACGACCTTCGCAGCCAGGTCGAGCCGATCCACGAAGTGGTCAAGCTGCTGGGCTGGAACGTGCTGGCCGTTCCCGGCGTCGAGGCCGACGACGTGATCGGCACGCTGGCCTGCATGGCCTCGAGCCAGCGCATCGAGGTCATCATCTCCAGCGGCGACAAAGACCTGAGCCAGCTGGTCGATGAGCACATCACCGTCATCGACACGATGAACGACCGGCGCCGAGACCTGGCCGGCGTCGAGGCCGAATTCGGCGTGCCGCCGCGCCTGATGGTCGATTACCAGACGCTGGTCGGCGACGCGGTCGACAACGTGCCGGGCGTTCCCAAGGTCGGTCCGAAAACGGCGGTGAAGTGGCTGCTCGAATACGGCTCGCTCGACGCGCTGGTCGCGCGGGCCGGCGAGATCAAGGGCGCCGTCGGCGACAACCTGCGCGCCTCGCTCGACTGGCTGCCCAAGGGGCGCGAATTGCTGACGATCAAGAAGGACTGCGACCTGGCGGCCTACATCGATGGCCTGCCTGCTATGGATTCAATAGCTATCGGCGCACAGCGGACGGACGCATTGAGGGTTTTTTACCTGAAATATGGCTTCAAGGGGCTGGTCAGCCAGATCGACATCGAAAGCACGCCGCCGGAACTCATCGGCGGCGCCGAGCGCCGGCATGCCCGAACTCCCGCGGCGTCGGGCGATTCCCCCGGCCTGTTCGATGAAGCCTTGCCGCTCCTTGAAAAACCGCTGCCGCAGCGGCCCAGCAACCTGCTGTACGAGACCGTCCTGACGTGGGACGCGTTCGACCGCTGGCTGGCGATAATCGACGCCGCCGAGCTGGTCGCGGTCGATACCGAAACCACGTCGCTCGATGAAATGCTGGCGCAGATCGTCGGCGTGAGCTTCAGCGTGACGCCGGGCGAGGCGGCCTACATACCGCTGACGCACGACTATCCGGACGCGCCGGCCCAGTTGCCGCGTGACGAGGTGCTGGCGCGGCTCAAACCCTGGCTGGAAAACCCGGCGAAATCCAAGCTAGGCCAGCACGTCAAATACGACCGGCATGTTTTTGCCAACCACGGCATCGAAGTGCAGGGCTACGCCCATGACACCATGCTGCAAAGCTATGTGCTCGAAGCGAGCAAGCCGCACGGCCTGGCCAGCCTGGCCGAGCGGCATGTCGGGCGCAGCGGCATCAACTACGAGGATTTGTGCGGCAAGGGCGCCAACCAGATCAAGTTCAGCCAGGTCGATATTGCCCGCGCCGCCGAATACTCGTGCGAAGACTCGGACCAGACGCTCGACGTGCACCGGGTGCTGTGGCCCAGGATCGCGGCCGATGAAAAGCTGCGTTTCATCTATGAGCTGGAAATGCGCAGCAGCGAATCACTCTTTCGCATCGAGCGTAACGGTGTGCTGATCGACGCGCCGATGCTGGCCAAACAAAGCGCGGAACTCGGTCTGCGCATCGTGCAGCTCGAGCGCGAGGCGCACGAACTGGCGGGCCAGCCCTTCAACCTCGGCAGCCCGAAGCAGATCGGCGACATCTTCTTCAAGAAGCTGGGCTTGCCGATCGTCAAGAAAACGCCGAGCGGCGCGCCCAGCACCGACGAGGAAGTGCTCGAAAAGCTGGCCGAGGACTACCCGCTGCCGGCCAAGATCCTGGAGCACCGGGGCCTGTCGAAACTCAAGGGGACGTACACCGACAAGTTGGCGCAGCTCGCGAATCCGCGAACCGGTAGGGTGCACACCCACTATGCCCAGGCCGTCGCCATTACCGGCCGGCTGTCGAGCAACGACCCCAATCTACAGAATATTCCGGTCAAGACCGCCGAGGGCCGGCGCGTTCGCGAGGCTTTCGTCGCGCCCGCCGGCAGCGTCATCGCCAGCGCCGACTATTCACAGATCGAGCTGCGCATCATGGCGCACATCAGCGGCGACGAGGCGCTGCTGCATGCCTTCACCGCCGGCCTGGACGTGCACCGCGCGACCGCCGCCGAGGTCTTCGGCGTGGCGCTCGACCAGGTCAGCAGCGAGCAGCGGCGCTATGCCAAGGTCATCAATTTCGGCCTGATCTACGGCATGAGCAGCTTCGGCCTGGCGAAGAATCTGGGGATTGAAACCAAGGCCGCCGCCGCCTACATCGACCGTTATTTCCAGCGCTACCCCGGCGTGAAGAATTACATGGACGAAACCCGGTTGTCGGCCAAGAGCCGGGGCTATGTCGAGACGGTGTTCGGCCGGCGCCTCTACCTGCCCGAGATCAACTCGCCCAACGGCCCGCGCCGCTCGGGCGCCGAGCGCGCCGCGATCAACGCGCCGATGCAGGGCACCGCCGCCGACCTGATCAAGCTCAGCATGAACGCGGTGCAGCAGGCGCTCGACGACGAGGGACGCGGCACGAAAATGATCATGCAGGTCCATGACGAGCTGGTGTTCGAGGTGCCCGAGGCCGAAGTCGAATGGGTCAGAACCGAAATCCCGCGCCTGATGGCCGGGGTGGTCGATCTCAGGGTGCCGCTGCTGGCTGAAATCGGCTTCGGGCCGAATTGGGAAAAAGCCCATTGACGCTGTAGGAGGGGGCGCACGACAAGGCACGCCGTGCGCCGCCAATCTGCCGGCTCGGGCTTGTCTAAAGTGTTTTATCTAAAGCAGCTTTGGAATTCTTCCCCAATGAACGAGAATTTTCGATCTCCAGGCACTGTCACGCGGCGCACCGTGCTGCGTGCGACGGCAGCAGCCGCGGCAACCGGCGCGGCGCTGGAGGCGCTTCCTCAAACCCCTCAATCGCCTGACCTCGCCATGACCGCTTCTAACCCCGACCCATCGCCGCAGATGCTGCGCACGCAGCTGTCCGTGAACGGAAAAACCTATGCGCTCGATGCCGACGCACGCACCACCTTGCTCGATGCGCTGCGCGAGCATTTACAGCTCACCGGAAGCAAAAAAGGCTGCGATCACGGACAGTGCGGCGCCTGCACGGTGCTGCTCGACGGGCGCCGCATCAACGCCTGCCTGACCTTGGCGGCGATGCATGACGGGCAGGCCATCACCACCATCGAAGGGCTGGCCCAAGGCGAAACATTGCATCCGATCCAGGCTTCGTTTCTCAAGCACGACGGTTTCCAGTGCGGCTACTGCACCCCGGGACAGATCTGCTCGGCCGCCGGAATGCTGGCCGAGTTCAAGCTCGGCATGCCCAGCCATGTCACGCCCAGCCTGACGGCAAACAGCCAGACGCTCGGCGATGAAGAAATCCGTGAACGCATGAGCGGCAACATCTGCCGCTGCAGCGCCTATCCGAACATCGTCGCCGCCATCCGGGAAGCCGCCGCCCTGCCGGGGGCAAGCTCATGAAAGCCTTCAGCTACGAACGCGTCGCGACGCCTGAAGCCGCCGCGCAGGCGGCCGCGCTGCATCCCGGCGGCAAATTCATCGCCGGCGGGACCAATTTGCTTGATTTGATGAAAGTGCAAGTGGAAACGCCCACGCACCTTATCGATGTGAACCGGCTGGGACTCGATCGCATCGAGGGCACAGCCGATGGCGGCCTGCGCATTGGCGCCATGGTGCGCAACAGCGACCTGGCCGCCGACACCCGTGTACGCCAGCGCTATGCCGTTTTGGCGCGTGCGCTGCTCTCGGGCGCGTCCGGGCAGCTGCGCAACAAGGCGACCACCGGCGGCAACCTGCTGCAGCGAACGCGCTGCTATTACTTCTACGACACGACCAAGCCCTGCAACAAGCGCCAGCCGGGGTCGGGCTGCTCGGCCATGGGCGGCTACAACCGGATGCACGCGGTGCTGGGCGCCAGCGATCAGTGCATCGCGGTGCATCCTTCCGACATGGCGGTGGCGATGCGGGTGCTCGACGCGAATGTGGAAACGGTGTTGCCCAGCGCCGCGCGCCGCGTGATTCCGATTGCCGATTTTTACCGCTTGCCGGGCAATACGCCGCATATCGAAACCAGCCTGCAGGCGGGCGAATTCATCACCGCGGTGACTCTACCGCCGCCGCCGCCTGGCGTGCAGATCTACCGCAAGGTGCGCGACCGCGCTTCCTATGCCTTTGCGCTTGTTTCGGTGGCGGCGATCGTCGATGCCCAGGGCGGCGCCATCCGCTCGGGACGCCTGGCCTTCGGCGGTCTGGCGCACAAGCCGTGGCGCGTTCCCGAAGCCGAAGCGCTGATGAGCGGCGCGCAGCCCACGGCCGCCGGCCTAGCGGCGCTTGCCGACGCCGTGCTGCGGGGCGCGCGCGGCCAGGGCCATAACGACTTCAAGATCCCGCTCGTGCGGCGTGTACTGCCGGCGGTGGTGACGCAGGCGGCCCTTGCCGCCCAGGCCTGAAAGGATTTTCGATATGGAAATGAACGAGCCGGCGAAAACCAGCCCCCTGGACAACAACCGCACCGGGCTGATCGGCAAAACCATCGACCGGATCGACGGACGCCTCAAGGTCACGGGCCAAGCGCCTTACGCCTACGAAGTGCATGAGGGCGGCAAACCCGCTTATGGCCATCTTTTGGAGGCTTCCATTGCCAATGGGCGTATCGCGTCCATCGACACCCAGGCTGCCGAAAAAGCGCCTGGCGTCATCCTGGTGATGACGCATAAAAATGCGCCGCCGCAGGCGCCCTATGGACCGATGGACCTGGAAGACCGCTTTGCCCGTTCCAAGCCGCAGCTGGCCAGCGACCGGATCCGGCATTATGGCGAGCCGGTGGCTTTCGTAGTGGCCGAAAGCTTCGAGCAGGCGCGCGCGGCAACCCGGCTGGTCGTAATTTCCTATGCCGAAGAAAGTGGCGAGTTCGAGCTGAAACCCAACCTCGGCAAGGCCGAAAAACCCAAGGGCGAGGGCGAAAAGGAGCCTGACACGGCGGTCGGCGACTTTGCCCGGGCTTTTGCCGACGCGCCGGTCAAGCTCGACGCCAGCTATACGACGCCAGTCCATATCCATGCGCAGATGGAGCCGCATGCCAGCCTTGCGTATTGGAAAGACGACCGCGTGCATATTCACTGCTCATCGCAATTGCTGGAAAGCGCGCAGAAATGCGTTGCCAACACGCTGCGGATTCCGGCCGGCAAGGTGCGCATCGTAAGCCGTTATATCGGCGGCGGCTTTGGCGGCAAGCTGCCGATTTACGGCGACGCGCTGCTTGCGGCCATGGCGTCGCGCCAGCTCGGCAGGCCGGTCAAAACCGCGCTGACGCGCCAGCAGATGTTCCACGTCACCACGCACAGATCCGACACCATTCAGCGGCTGCGGCTGGGCGCCACGCAAGACGGCGTCCTCACCGCGATCAGCCACGAGTCGTGGTCGCACAATGCGCGTTTTGACGATTTCTTTGAAACCGCCGCGCATGCCACGCGGTCGCTCTATGCGGGCGCGCACCGCCAGACCCGGCACCGCAGCGTGCCGCTCGATCTGCCGGTGGCCGACTCGACCCGCGCGCCGGGCGAGGCCGTGGGTCTGTTGACGCTCGAATGCGCCATGGACGAGCTGGCGCACCAGCTTGGTCTGGACCCGATCGAGCTGCGCCTGCGCAATGAGCCTGGCGAGCATCCTGAAAAACATATTCCGTACTCGACCCGCCAGCTGGTGGCTTGCATGCAAGACGGTGCCCGCCGTTTCGGCTGGGACCAGCGCCAGAGCCGGCCGGGGCAAAAACGCGAGGGGCGCTGGCTGATCGGCATGGGCATGGCGGCGGCCTCTCGCGGCAACCTGCTGCGTCCGTCCAAATGCGGCGTTCGGCTCGATGGCAAAGGGATGCTTACCGCCAAAATGGCCATGACCGACCTCGGCACCGGGAGCTACACGGTGCTTACGCAGATCGCCGCCGAAATGCTTGGTTTGCCGGTCGGGCAAGTCAGCATGCAGCTGGGCGACAGCGATTTTCCTGAAACGGCGGGCTCGGGTGGGTCGTTTGGCGCCGCCAGCTCGGGCTCGGCCTTGTTCGATGCCTGCACGAATCTGCGCGGCAAACTCGCGCGGGCGGCAGGCATCGATGCCGGGCAAGCCATGTTTGCCGGCGGAAAGATTTCCGGCGGCGGCAAGTCGGCGTCGCTGGCGAGCTTGGCTGGCGCTTTGGGGCTAGAGGCCGAGGGCGAAATCAAACCCGGCGAAATGGCCAAGAAATATTCGCAGCAGGCGTACGGCGCCCACTTCGCCGAAGTCGCGGTCGATATCGATTCCGGCGAAATACGGCTGCGCCGCATGCTCGGCGTCTTTGCCGCGGGACGACTTCTTAATATAAAAACCGCCACGTCGCAGGCGCTGGGCGGAATGATCTGGGGTGCGGGCTCGGCGCTGCATGAAGAAGCCGTCATCGACCCGCGTTTCGGTTTCTTCGTCAACCACGACCTGGCCGAATACCATGTGCCGGCGCATGCCGATATTCCGGCGATCGAGGCGGTCTTTTTGCCCGAGGTCGATGACAAGACCAATCCGCTCAAAATCAAGGGCGTCGGCGAACTCGGCATCAGCGGCGCCGGCGCGGCGCTGGCCAATGCGGTGTTCAACGCCTGCGGCGTACGCATTCGCGACTACCCCCTGACGCTAGACAAGGTGATTGCCGAATTGCCGACTCAAACCTGACGGCGTGACGCCCACGCATAGAGCGATTAATCTCCTCTGCCGTTTCGCTGGAAATGAAGCGGTTTTCCTCAAGGTATAAGCCTTGACACACTTGATAAGATAAAAGAGCCCCGAGCTTGGCACCCATGCCGAGCCCAGGGTTTTGCCATTACTGCGGCGTCTTGGCAGATGCATGAGCATTTTTAATCATTCAGGGCTTTGGCCCAAGTAGAACAGGCGCATGCAGCGATGACCTTGATCGCAATTTTGCTGGGAACGATGGCCGCCGGTATTGGCAGCGTATGGCTGGCAGCGCTGCTCAGCTTTGGCGCGTTGGCGCGCTACACGCAGCACATGCTCAGCCTGGCGGCAGGCGCATTGCTGGCCACTGCCTTCATGCATCTGCTGCCAGAGGCGTTCGATAGCCGGGTAAGTCCTGACAAGCTGTTTGCCACGCTGCTGGCCGGCTTGATCTTTTTCTTTCTGCTCGAAAAGGCCGAGCTATGGCATCACGGACACGAGCACCATGGCGCCGAGCGTATAGCGGACTCGCGTAGCTCTGTGCAGGCTCACGATCACAGCCACAGGCATGGTCCCCGATCGGGCGGCTGGACAGTGCTGGCCGGCGACAGCGTTCATGCGTTTGGCGACGGCATTCTGATCGCCTCGGCTTTTATGGCGGGCCTGCGCCTGGGACTGGTCGCGACGCTGGCGGTGCTGGTGCATGAAGTGCCGCACCATATGGGCGATTTGATCGTGTTGCGCCAAAGCTCGAACAACCGGCGCGTCGCCCTGCTCAAGGTGTCGCTGGCGGGCGCGGTCACCGCGCTTGGCGGCGTGCTGGGTTATGCGCTGGTCGACCAACTTATCGCCTATTTACCGTTCTTTCTGATCATCGCTTCCAGCAGCTTTGTCTATGTGGCGCTGGCCGACCTGATTCCTCAATTGCAAAAGCGTGCCGGCGCCAAGGAAACAGGCGCGCAAATTGTTTGGCTGGCGATCGGCATCGGACTGGTAACGCTTGTAAGCGGGCTGATGCGCCGTTGATCGACGGGCGAGTCGAGCGAGCAAATTGCTATCGTTTTAAGAGCTAGTGGTGATTTTTGCATATTACGAAACGAAGCAAACCCTGTGCTTCAATGTAATCTACATTTTAAATTGTCTAAATACAGTGTCAGCCGAGACCTTACAACGACACTGCTTCATCGCCTATAAGCGAATTGCAAGACATTTTGCACAATAAAATGGATATTTTTATTTTCTACCAATAACACGAAACCAGAAAGGCTCGACATGAAACCGAACCTTAAAAGTATTCATGCGCCGCAGAGATTTTCCCCAACTCTTTTGCAAAGCGGTTCTAGTCTGAATCAAGCCCAATCACCGACAAAGCCTTATTCCCGAGTTGCAGCGTATGGAGTATTTTTTGGTACTGTTTTTGCCAGCATGGCTGCGGCAGCCACGGTTGCCAACAGTGAGCTGCCCTTAATTTTGGGAGGATTGTAAGCATGACCCCAACTTCGACTCCTTCGCCCGATGAGTCTTCGAACAACCCGGTTGCAGAGCCTGAAAAAGATGAACCGATAGCTCGACAACCAGACCAGGATGGTAAAGCCCACAAGTCCCCGGTTTCGTTTCCAGCGCCTAAAAGGCCGGATAACGAAGAGCCGGATCTGGCGATGGAAGCTGATCTGCCGTCCGATGGCCGGGACGAAGAAGGAGAAGCCATGATTCGGGCGTTGCCTCAGGGTAAAGAATTGTCCGATCCGCCCAAGTCATCCGGCCCGACTGCTTCAACTTCGTGAAAAGTTATTCATGGCCAGCAATCCCAATGTACCTCCACCTGAGCCGCTAATACCGATTTCGACACCGCCCGACCCCGGAGAAGTGCAAACGACTCCAATGCCGATGGTGAAAGTGCGATAGCTTGTAATAGGTAGGAATTCTGCCCATTTGAATCAAACTCTCATTAACACCTATGCATAGTTCATATTGGTTGGCAAATGAGCCTTACTTGACCGCGCGAGCGATGGTTGCAAGAGCTTTCGGTTTGGCAATCGCAGCGTCTGTAGCGGTCAGTTTGACCGGTTGCGGAAAAACTCAGGACGGCGTTCCAGCCGCCAATAGCTCGGGTATGGGAAACAGCACTACTGCGCCAGGCTCGGCTAATGGAGTCGAAGTCCGTACGCCAGTTGCTCCTGACAGCCGTGGGGGCGGCAGCAATGGTTTGAAGGGTACGACGCCTACTGCCGATGCTTCCGGCGGGCCTTCCACGGATTATCCGAGAACAGGCGCTTCAAGCACCGGAAATACAAATGCAATGGGGCCGCTGAAGACATTTAAAACTGACTGAGCATGTTTACAGTGGCTGGTGAAATTAATATTAATTCGCTACGCGAAAAAGCCTTATATAGCTATGCGGATCCTTCTCATGCGACGCCAACTCATAAAACATAACGATTGAGTTGGCTGAGGTTTAAGCCATTGTGATTTTCTTAAAAAGGAGTTGATATGTACCAATCCTATAAAAAGTCTGTTGTAACCTTGGCATTGGCTTTAGCCACTGCCATGGCTCTGGGCGGCTGCAACAGGAAGACTGACAACACCGCCACAGGCGCCGGCTCTTCACCAACCGGTTCGTCCAGCATGAATGGCAGCTCTGGTGCAGGTACTGGTTCTTCATCGACCACCGGTTCGTCTGCCATGAGCGGCAGTTCCGGCGCTTCATCAACGACAGGTTCGTCGGATGTGAGTGGCAGTTCAGGTGCTATGGCGCCATCTAGCGCTGCCAGCGGCACCACACCCTAAGGCGCTTTGATTAGACCGCTGCTTAAATCAGCCCAGGGCTATTGGCCGGTCCGCGTCGCTGCACCAATCGCTCCAGCTGCCGGCATAGAGTTTGGCACGGCCAAAGCCGGCAACTTCCATGGCAACAAGGTTGGACAATGCGCTGACGCCGCTGCCGCAGTAGTGCACCACTGTTTCGGCGCCTTGCCCACCCAGCAACACGGCAAACTCAATTTTAAGTTGTTCAGCTGACTTGAACTTGCCGTCAATGGTCAGATTTTGCATAAACGGCCGGTTTAACGCACCGGGAATATGGCCAGCCACCGCATCAAGAGGCTCGACTTCGCCCTTGAACCGAGGTTTGACGCGTGCGTCGATCAAAGTCTGGGTAGGCTGACCAAGCTGGTCAGCAACGTCTTGCGCGCCGACCAAAACCGCCAGCTCGGGCCCTAGCAGAAAATTAGCCTGAAAATGCGCTGGCTCTCCACCCCGCGAAATAGCGCCGCCAGCCGCCTGCCAGGCTTGCAAACCGCCGTCGAGCACGGCGACATTCTCATGGCCTGCCCATTTGAGCATCCACCATAGCCGGCCGCAGTAGTTGCCACCATTGCGGTCATACACCACCGCTTGCATGTCATTGCCCATGCCGATGCTGGAAAGCCAGGTGGCGAATCTTTCAAGGTTGGGCAAGGGATGACGTCCCCCTGAAGCGGGCGCATCTGCGCCACTGGCTGTCAGAACGCCATGCGCGCCACGAGCGCCGTGCCGGGCACTGAGCGACTCTTCCAGGTCGGCATAAATTGCGCCTGGAATGTGTGACGCCAAGTACTGTTCGTGGCCTGCATGGGGCTGCGACAAATCAAAACTGCAGTCGAAAATTCGCAGCTGCGACGATGGTTGGATGCTGGCCATCAGTACCTGCAGCTCCTTGGCGGAAATCAAGGTGGTGTAACTCATGGATGGGACTCCTCGATGAACAATCAATGGATTTCAGCCGGCGTTCCCACAGCGCGTTAGTGGAACGGGGCGATGACGGCGCTGACGATGATATGCGCCAAAGCAAGCGACAAAAAAGCGGTGACGGCCACGCCGTCAGATCATTTGGGTGGTTTTGCTGGCGCCCATTTCGCGGCGGTACCACTCGTGAAAATGCCGCATGCCATCTTCCATCGGGCTTTGGTAAGGGCCGAACTCGTTGTCGCCTCTAAGCAGCAGCGCCTTGCGGCCGGCATCCATTCGCAGCGCCAGTTCATCGTCCTCGACGCAAGTTTCCATGTAAGCGGCCTGCTGCGCCTGGATGAATTCAGGCTCGAAGGCGCAGATTTCCTCGGGATAGAAAAACTCCACCAAGTTAAGCGTCCTGTCTGGCCCCAGTGGATGCAGCGTGCTGACGATCAGCGTGTGCGGATACCACTCGATCATCACATGCGGATAGCAGGTCAGCCAGATGGCGCCGTGCCTGGGCGGCGTTCCCTCGCGGTATTGCAACACCACGTCGTGCCATTTCTTATAGGTATCGGTGCCAGGCTTTCCCAGCTTGTCGGAGACGCCGACGGTTTGCGCCGAATAGCTGCGCCCGAGCTCCCAGCGCAGGTCGTCGGTGGTGACGAAGCTGCCCAAGCCAGGATGGAACGGGCCGACATGGTAGTCCTCCAGGTACACCTCGATAAAGGTTTTCCAGTTGTAGTCGCACGTATGCAAATGCACCTTGTCGAGCTGATAGCCAGAAAAGTCAAGATCCGTCATGGCGCCCAGCGGCGCCATTTCGGCGGCGATGTCGCGGCCGTTGGCCTCGAACACCAGGCCGTTCCAGGTCGTGGTTTGGTAGCGGTTCAGGTTCAGGCACGGATCGACCTGGAAATGCGGTGCGCCGATCAATTCGCCCGAAGTGCTGTAGGTCCAGCGGTGCAGCGGACAGACGATGTTGCTGCCGGTGTTGCCGCGCCCCTGCAGCATCGTCGCTTGACGATGCCGGCAAACATTGGAGATCAGCTCGATGCCCGAGGCGTTGCGCAGCAGCGCCCGGCCTTCGCCCTCTTGCGCTAGTGCGTAATAGTCGCCCAGCTTGGGCACGGCGAGTTCATGGCCCAGGTAGCGCGGCCCATGCGCAAAGAGCTTTTGCTGCTCGCGCTGGTAAAGGCCGGCATCGAAATAACTGGAAACAGGAAGTTGGCTGGTGGCCTGCAACAGGCGAAGGCTTTGGTCGTTCATCGATTCTTCTCTCAACAGAGCGCCGCGGCCAGGCTTGCGGCGGCGGTAAAAAGCGGATGAACGAATCAGGCCGCCAAGCGTCGGGAATGCCGCGAATTGTACGCGGGGTGGCAGTTTCGAAGAATCCGGCCGCGAGCCGAACGATAATGGCTGACACAGCCCGGCGCATCGGAGCCACGGCGTGAAATAACCCGCGATGCGCCTAAAATTAGCCCTGTTGAAAATCTCCCATGGCCAAAAGCTCCACTTCCTCCGTTCCATCCCCGCTGGCCGCGCCAACAGCGCCCGCCTTGCCCGCCAGCTACGAAGCCGCGTTGCAGGAACTCGAAGCGCTGGTGAGCCGGCTGGAGTCTGGCCAGTTGCCGCTCGACCAGCTCTTGACTGGCTATCAGCGTGGCGCGCAACTGCTGAAGTTTTGCCGGGACCAGCTCGAAGCTGTGGAAACGCAGATCAAGGTGCTCGAAGGCGCCGAGCTCAAGCCCTGGACGCCTGCGTGATTTCCGACGACAGCCCTGGCGCCGCGACAGCCCGAACGCAAGAATCACATGACTTGGATGCGCAAACATCAGTCTCGCGATTTGATTTAAGCGCCTGGAGCGCCCGGCAGCTTGCTGCCATCGAGCAAGCTCTTTCCAACTGGGTCGCCAACCCGCAGGGTGCGCCGGCGCCCGCGGGCCTGGGCGACCCGATGCGCTATGCCGTGCTCGCCGGCGGCAAGCGCCTTCGCCCGCTGTTGGTCATGGCTGCCTGCGAAGCGGTCGGCGGCAATTTGGATGCGGCGCTGCGCTCGGCCTGCGCGGTCGAGCTGATCCATGCCTACTCGCTGGTGCACGACGACCTGCCGTGCATGGACAACGACGTGTTGCGCCGCGGCAAGCCCACCGTGCATGTCAGATTCGGCGAGGCGCAGGCGCTGCTGGCGGGCGACGCGCTGCAGGCACTGGCCTTCGAACTTCTCACGCCCGACGACGACACCGTCGATTCCCGGACGCAGGCTCGGCTGTGCCGCATGCTGGCGCGGGCCGCCGGCTTTCGAGGCATGGCGGGCGGCCAGGCGATCGACCTGGCCAGCGTCGGCGTGTCGCTGACATCCGAGCAGCTCCATGAGATGCATGGGCTCAAGACCGGCGCGCTGCTTCAAGCCAGCGTCATGATGGGAGCGGCCTGCGGCGCGGCTTCGCGGGCGGCGCAAAACGCCCTGGGCGAGTACGGCGCCGCGCTGGGGCTGGCGTTCCAGGTGGTCGATGACATTTTGGACGTGACGGCCGATGCGCCCGCGCTTGGCAAGACGGCCGGCAAGGACGCGGCGCAGCACAAGCCCACCTTTGTCTCGCTGATGGGGCTGCGGCAGTCCGAGGACTACGCCCGGCGGCTGCTGGCGCAAGCCCTCGCCAGCCTTCGCGCCAGCGAACTCAGGCGTATCGACGCCTTGCAGGCGCTGGCCGGCATGCTGGTCGATCGCCGCCACTAACCCGCGCCGGTCGCAGGCAGCCTCGCGTTCACCCATACTTGTACGATGTACCCATTGCTAGAAACCCTCGACAGCCCCGCCGACCTGCGGCGACTGCCTCGCGCCCAGCTCAAGACGGTGGCCGACGAACTGCGCGCCTATGTGCTCGACAGCGTGTCCAAAACCGGCGGACATTTAAGTTCCAACCTGGGAACGGTCGAGCTGACGGTGGCGCTGCACTATGTTTTCAACACGCCCGACGACCGGTTGGTCTGGGACGTGGGACACCAGACCTATCCGCACAAGATTCTCACTGGGCGGCGCGAGCGCATGGCCAGCTTGCGCCAGTTCGGCGGCCTGTCGGGCTTTCCGCGCCGTGATGAAAGCGACTACGACACCTTCGGCACGGCGCATTCATCGACCTCGATTTCGGCCGCGCTCGGCATGGCGCTGGGCGCCCGGCTCAAGGGCGAGGAGCGCAACGCGGTGGCCGTCATCGGCGATGGCTCGATGAGCGCGGGCATGGCGTTCGAGGCGCTGAACAATGCCGGCGTGCATGACGACTGCCGCCTGCTGGTGGTGCTCAACGACAACGACATGAGCATCAGCCCGCCCGTCGGCGCGCTGAACCGCTACCTGGCGCAGCTGATGAGCGGTCGCTTCTACGCATCGGCCAAGAGTGTCGGCAAGCAGGTGCTGCGCGTCGCGCCGCCACTGCTGGAGCTGGCCAAGCGGCTGGAGGCGCATGCCAAGGGCATGGTCGTGCCGGCAACGCTCTTTGAGAACTTCGGCTTCAACTACATCGGCCCCATCGACGGCCATGACTTGGACTCGCTGATTCCGACGCTGGAAAACATCAGGCACCTGATGGCCAGCGGAGCGGGTCCGCAGTTCCTGCACGTCGTGACTAAAAAGGGCCAGGGCTACAAGCTGGCCGAAGCCGACCCGATCGCCTACCACGGCCCGGGCAAGTTCGACCCGTCGATGGGTCTGCAAAAATCGAGCGTGCCGCCGAAGCAGACTTTCACCCAGGTGTTCGGCCGCTGGCTGTGCGACATGGCCGAACACGATCCGCGCCTCGTCGGCATCACGCCGGCGATGCGCGAGGGCTCGGGCATGGTCGAGTTTCACCAGCGCTTTCCCGAGCGCTACCACGACGTCGGCATCGCCGAGCAGCACGCGGTGACGTTCGCGGCCGGTCTGGCGTGCGAAGGCCTCAAACCCGTCGTCGCGATTTACTCGACCTTTCTGCAGCGCGGCTACGACCAGCTGGTGCACGACGTCGCGCTGCAAAACCTGCCGGTGATGTTCGCGCTCGACCGCGCCGGCCTGGTGGGCGCCGACGGCGCGACCCACGCCGGCGCCTACGACATTGCTTTTTTGCGCTGCATTCCCAACATGGCCATCGCCTGTCCGGCCGACGAGAACGAGTGCCGCAAGCTCTTGACCAGCGCTTTCGAGCGTGACCATCCGGTGGCGGTGCGCTATCCGCGCGGCGCCGGCGCGGGTGTCGAGCCCGAGCCGGGATTGGCGTCGCTGCCTTTCGGAAAAGGACAGATGCGCCGTGAAGGCCGGCGTATCGCCATCCTGGCGTTCGGCACCTTGCTGTATCCGGCGCTGCGGGCGGCTGAAGCGCTCGATGCCACGGTGGTCAACATGCGCTGGGCCAAGCCGCTCGACGCCGAACTGCTGCTGCGCGTGGCTGCCAGCCATGACGCCCTGGTGACGGTGGAAGAGGGCGCCGTGATGGGCGGCGCCGGCAGCGCCGTCGGCGAAGCGCTGCAGGCCGCGGGCACGGTCATGCCGCTGCTGCAGCTGGGCTTGCGGGATGAATTTATCGAGCACGGCGACCCGGCGCAGCTGCTGGCCTTGCAGGGCCTGGACGCCGTCGGCATCGAATCGGCGATCAGGGTCCGGTTCGGCGCGTTGTTGCCGCCCGCCACCGACGCTTCGCGCTGAAGTTGGCGGTGCGGCTCAGGCTGCGCGCGCCCGCGAACGCGGGAACGGGCGCTGGCAGGCAAGCGCCTGTCAGCTTCCCAAGTACGCTTCCCGCACTTTCGGATCGACAAGCAATTCGCGCCCGGTTCCGCTCAAAACAATGTTTCCGGTCTCGATCACATACGCCCGGTCAGCGATTTTCAGCGCCTGGCGAACGTTTTGCTCGACCAGAAAAATCGTCAGCCCGTCCCGGTTGATGTCGCGCAGGGTGCGAAAGATATCCTGCACGATGATCGGCGCCAGTCCCATGGACGGCTCGTCGAGCAGCAGCACGCGCGGACGGCTCATGAGGGCGCGGCCCATCGCAAGCATCTGCTGCTCGCCGCCGGACATGGTGCCGGCGAGCTGGTCCTTGCGCTCACGCAGCACCGGGAACAGGTGGTAGATATGCTCCATGTCCGCAGCGCGGCCGCCCTTGCCAGGGCGGCTGTAGGCGCCAAGCTCGAGGTTTTCGCGCACCGTCAGCGTCGTCAGCGTGGCCCGGCCTTCGGCCACCTGCACCATGCCGCTCGAGACGATATGGTGCGGCGCCATTTTGCTCATGTCCTTGCCGGCCATCAGCACGCGTCCACCGGCTTTCTTGACCAGACCCGACAGCGCCAGCAAGGTGGTCGATTTGCCGGCGCCGTTGGCGCCCACGAGTGTCGTGATCTGGCCCTCGTGCAGCTCCAGGTCGATTCCCTTGACGGCTTCGACCGGGCCGTAGTTGACCTTCAGGCCGGTGACCTGCAACAGCGGCGCGCTCACAGCGAATGCTCCTGCTCGCCCAGCGTCGCTTCATCGTCTTCGCGGCCCAGGTAGGCCTCGATCACCTGTGGGTCGTTGCGAATCGCGTCCGGCGCGCCACGGGCGATGATGCGGCCGAAATTGAGCACCGCGATCTCGCCGCACAGGCCCATGACGAAACGCATGTCGTGCTCGATCATGAAAATGGCGTAGCCGCGCTCGCCGATGGCGCGAATCTGCCGCATCAGCTCGACTTTTTCACCGCTGTTCATGCCGGCGACCGGCTCGTCGAGCAGCAGCAGTTTCGGGCTGGTCGCCAGCGCGCGCGCGAGCTCGAGCTTGCGCTGGTCGCCATAGGACAGGTTGTCGGCCGTGGCGAGCGCCTTGCAGTCGAGCCCGACCCACGACAGCAGCTCGCGGGCGCGATCCTGGGCGCGTTTTTCCTCGCTGCGAAAAACGCCCGAGCCGGCGAGCAGGCCGAGCGCGCCGTAGCGCAGCTGCGCATGCAGCCCGACCATGACGTTTTCCAGCAGCGACATTTCCTTGAAGACGCGGATGTTCTGGAAGGTGCGGGCGATGCCCAGCCGGGTGATCTCGTGCGGCTTGCGGCCGGCCAGGCTATGGCCGTCGAACTCGATCCGGCCGCTGCTCGGCGCCAGGAGGCCGGTGATTAAATTAAAGACCGTGGTCTTGCCGGCGCCATTCGGGCCGATCAGCCCGAAAATGCCGCTTTGCGGAATCTCCAGGCTCACCTCCTGCAGCACCTT
>CAXSGT010000009.1:28994-35304 GCA_964236835.1 uncultured Polaromonas sp. | reverse complement strand
CCACTTCGTGTGGCTTCCTGCCCCCCGAGGGGGCCGCTGCGCCTGCGGCCCGGCGGAGCCGGTTCCGCGGCCCCTGCTGGGTTGAACGGGGATTCTTTGGGTGCTATTTTATTAATAGCTGGAAACGTATGGCTGGCTTGCGCAAATGGGCAATTTAGGCACTTTTTTTGTTTGCGCTTAGCGGTTTCCTGCCTTCATCGCGCGGGCGACTTCGCGCTTGCCTTCGCGGTCTTTGATGGTGTCGCGCTTGTCGTGCTCGGCCTTGCCTTTGGCCAGGCCGATCTCGCATTTCACCTTGCCGGCCTTCCAGTGCATGTTCAGCGGTACCAGGGTGAAGCCCTTCTGATCGACCTTGCCTATGAGCCTGCGGATTTCCTCCTTGTGCATCAGCAGCTTTTTGGTTCGCACCGAGTCCGTGCGGATGTGCGTCGAGGCCGTGCCGAGCGGGTTGATCTGGCAGCCGATGATGAAAAGCTCGCCATTGCGAATCACCACATAACCGTCGGTCAGCTGCACCTTGCCTTCCCGAACGGATTTGACTTCCCAGCCTTCGAGCACCATGCCGGCCTCGAAGCGCTCCTCGATGTGGTAGTTGAAAATGGCTTTTTTGTTGTCGGCGATGCGCACCGCCGCCGCGGCGGCCTTTGGCGACAGACTTTTGGCCGGTTTGACCACCGATTTTCCGGAAGAGGCGGCGGATTTTTTGGAGGTGGATACTTCGTTGGTGGCCATGAGACAGGTGTTAGCGAAAGGGCGAAGGCGCCGCTTCGGGCCCATACAATGGCCCGCACGCGTCGATTGTATGAAAACCGTCCACAAATCCGTTTTGATCTGGTACAGCCCCGCCGAAATGTTTGCGCTGGTGACCGATGTCGCCAGCTACCCGAAGTTTTTGCCCTGGTGCGATCAGGCGTCCGTGATCGAGCAAACCGATGCTGGCGTTATCGCCAAAATCGGCATTTCGATTGCCGGCATCAAGCAAAGCTTCACCACCCGCAACACGCACGAGGCCGATCGCAAGGTCACGCTCGAACTGCTCGACGGGCCCTTCTCAAGGCTCGACGGCGCCTGGGAATTTTCGCCGGTCGGGGACGCTTCGCGGCGTGCCTGCAAGGTCGATCTGACGCTGTGCTACGACTTCGACAGCCTGGCGCTGGCTGCTTTGGTCGGCCCGGTGTTCGACCGGATCGCGGGCAGCCTGGTCGATGCGTTTGTCAAAAGAGCGTCGGTGGTCTATGGCGACGACTGATGGTTTGCCGGGAGTATTTGCTTGAAGGTGTCGCTGGTCTATTCGCCGGTTGCGCGCCAGGTGCGTGAATGGCCGCTCGATCTCGCCGAAGGGGCTTGCGTGGCGCAGGCGCTTGAGCAAAGCGGCGTTTTCACGGAATTTCCGCAACTGCGCGAGGCGCGCCTGGCAATCGGCGTCTGGGGTGCAAAAGTATTGCCGGCCAGCGAGTTGAAAGACTCGGACCGTATCGAGATCTACCGCGCTTTGCGGGTCGATCCGAAGGTGGCGCGCCGAGAGCGATTCAGCGGGCAGGGCGGCAAAAGCGCGGGGCTTTTCGCCAGCAGGCGGCCCGGCGCCAAGGCGGGCTACTGACCGACGGCGCCGGTTTGCGGTTTGCAGTCGCTGTCGGCAATGCCCTGCAGCCGTTTTGTTTCCGTCGCACGGCCGGCGTCGTCCATGAACTCGCGCTCGCCCTGGACGTTCACGACCGCGATCCTGACGCCTGACTGAAACGTCGCGAGCCCCTTTTTGGCGCGCGCGCAATTGTCGGCGCGCGCTTTCGCAATGACTTCCACTTCCGCCTTCTTTTTTTTGTTTTCCTCTTCCTCGGCCTGTTTTTTCCTGGCTTCGAGCTGCGCATCCTTGCCGGCAGGCCGCGGCGCGCTGGCCTGGCCTGTCGATGGAGAAGCCGCTGGCGTCGCCGCGGCCGGGCCGACCGGCGTCGTCGTTGTGGCTTTCGTTGTCGTTGTTGCGGCTCTAGCGCCGGGTTGCCGCAGGATATTTTGCGGAGAAATGTCGGCCGGCGGCGCACGGTCGCTGAATACCTTGCGGCCATCCTTGTCGATCCATTGCCATTGGGCCAGGCAGGAAACCGCAAACGAGCCGCAGGCAAGCGCCAAAAGCAGGCTTTTCAGAGGAAATTTGATGTCCATGACGGCAGTGTAGCGGCGCGCCGCGGCGTTGCAACCTGTTTGCATGCCGTTGAACGGGTATGAGGCGCCAGCCAAGGGTAAGTACGGATGAGCGTCGATGCCAAGGAGAAACCCAAAGGTACAATTGTTTTTTTGGAGCTTTCTCTATGCGCCTCCTCGGCAAAGCGCTGACGTTCGACGATGTGTTGCTGGTGCCGGCGTTTTCTCAGGTCCTGCCCAAGGACGCTTTGCTGTCCACTCAATTTTCCCGCAATATCCGCCTGAATCTGCCGCTCGTTTCAGCGGCGATGGATACCGTCACCGAAGCGCGGCTGGCCATCGCGATCGCGCAGGAAGGGGGCATCGGCATCGTGCATAAAAATCTTACGCCGCAGCAGCAGGCGGCCGAGGTGTCCAAGGTCAAGCGCTATGAAAGCGGCGTGCTGCGCGACCCGGTCGTCATCATGCCCACGCACACCGTGCGGCAGGTCATGGCGCTCAGCGAACAGCTGGGCATTTCCGGCTTTCCCGTGATCGACGGCGGCAAGGTCGTCGGCATCGTGACCGGACGCGACATGCGCTTCGAGTCGCGAATGGATGAGCCGGTCAGCACCATCATGACGCCGCGCGAGCGCCTCATCACGATTTCCGAAACCGCCTCGCTCGCCGACGCCAAGGCGCTTTTGAACAAGCACCGGCTCGAGCGCGTGCTGCTGATCAACGACGACTTCGAGCTCAAGGGCCTGATCACCGTCAAGGACATCACCAAGCAAACGACTTTTCCGAATGCGGCGCGAGACGCGCACGGCAAGCTGCGGGTCGGCGCGGCCGTCGGCGTGGGCGAGGGCACGGAAGAGCGGGTCGAGGCGCTGGTCAAGGCTGGCGTCGATGCCATCGTGGTCGATACCGCGCACGGCCACAGCAAGGGCGTGCTCGAGCGCGTGCGCTGGGTCAAGCGGAACTATCCGCGGATCGACGTCGTCGGCGGCAACATCGCCACCGGCGCCGCGGCGCTCGCGCTGGTCGATGCCGGCGCCGATGCCGTCAAGGTCGGCATCGGCCCGGGCAGCATCTGCACCACCCGCATCGTCGCCGGCGTCGGCGTGCCGCAGATCATGGCAATCGACAGCGTGGCGACGGCGTTGCGCGGAACCGGCGTGCCGCTGATCGCCGACGGCGGCGTTCGCTACAGCGGCGATATCGCCAAAGCCATCGCGGCCGGCGCCGGCACGGTGATGATGGGCGGCATGTTCGCTGGCACCGAAGAGGCGCCCGGCGAAATAATTTTGTTTCAGGGCCGCAGCTACAAAAGCTACCGCGGCATGGGCAGCATCGGCGCGATGCAGCAGGGCAGCGCCGACCGCTATTTCCAGGAGTCGAGCACCGGCAATCCGAACGCCGACAAGCTCGTGCCGGAGGGCATCGAAGGCCGGGTGCCTTACAAAGGCTCGATGGTCGCGATTGTTTTTCAGATGGCCGGCGGCTTGCGGGCGAGCATGGGTTATTGCGGCTGCGCCACGATCCAGGAAATGCACGACACGGCGCAGTTCGTTGAAATCACCGCCGCCGGCATCCGCGAAAGCCATGTGCATGACGTGCAGATCACAAAAGAGGCGCCGAACTACAGGGCAGATTGATGGCCCCCACGCTTGTCGCTTCGCGTACTGCGCTGCCCCCCGAGGGGGCCGCCCCGCCTGCGGCCTGGCGAAGCCAGTTCTGCGGCAGGTGCTGGTACTGGCGGGAGCCACATCCGATGATTTTCACCTATGCAGCATCAAAAAATCCTTATTCTTGATTTCGGCTCGCAGCTCACGCAGCTGATTGCCCGGCGGGTTCGTGAAGCCCATGTGTTCTGCGAAGTTCATGCGTGCGACGTCAGCGACGACTGGCTTCGTGAGTACGCCGGCGATGGCAATCTGAAAGGGATCATCCTGTCCGGCAGCCATGCCAGCGTCTATGAGGAAGCGACCGACAAGGCGCCGCAGGCGGTGTTCGAGCTGGGCATTCCGGTGCTGGGCATCTGCTACGGCATGCAGGCGATGGCGCACCAGCTCGGAGGCAGGGTCGAGAGCGGCCACAAGCGCGAATTCGGCCATGCCGATGTCCGCGCGCGCGGCCACACCGCATTGCTCCAAGGCATCGCGGACTTCACGACGCCGGAAGGGCAGGGCATGCTCAGCGTGTGGATGAGCCATGGCGACAAGGTGACCGAGCTGCCGCCCGGCTTTAAAGTCATGGCCTCCACGGCCAGCTGCCCGATTGCCGGAATCGCCGACGAAAAGCGGCATTTCTACGGCGTGCAGTTTCACCCCGAAGTGACGCACACGCCGCAGGGCACGGCGATCCTGCATCGTTTTGTTCGCGAGATCTGCGGCGCTCGGCCTGACTGGGTGATGGGCGACTACGCCCTTGAAGCGGTCGAGAATATCCGCAGGCAGGTGGGCGACGAGGAGGTCATCCTCGGCTTGTCTGGCGGTGTCGATTCGTCTGTGGCTGCGGCGCTGATCCACCGCGCCATCGGCGACCGGCTCACTTGCGTGTTCGTCGATCATGGGCTGTTGCGCCTGGATGAGGGCGACTTCGTGATGCGGATGTTTGTCGGCCAGCTGCATGCCAAGGTGATCCGCGTCGATGCCGCCGAGCAGTTTCTGGGCCGGCTTGCCGGCGTCAGCGACCCGGAAGCCAAGCGCAAAATCATCGGCCGCGAGTTCGTCGAAGTGTTCAAGGCCGAAGCCGCGCGGCTAAAGGCGGGCCTGGACGGCGCCTACAAGGGCGCAAAATGGCTGGCGCAGGGAACGATTTACCCCGACGTAATCGAGTCGGGCGGCGCGAAAAACAAAAAAGCTGTTTCGATCAAAAGCCATCACAACGTCGGTGGCCTGCCCGAACAGCTGGGTCTGAAGCTGCTCGAACCGCTGCGTGAATTGTTCAAGGACGAGGTTCGCGAGCTCGGTGTGGCGCTCGGCTTGCCGCATGGCATGGTCTATCGCCATCCCTTTCCCGGCCCCGGGCTGGGCGTGCGCATCCTGGGCGAGGTCAAGAAGGAATACGCCGATCTGCTGCGCCGGGCCGATGCGATCTTCATCGAGGAGTTGCGCAATTTCACTGATATTGAAACGGGCAAGACCTGGTACGACCTGACGAGCCAGGCCTTCGCCGTGTTTTTGCCGGTGAAAAGCGTCGGCGTCATGGGTGACGGCCGCACCTACGACTACGTGGTGGCGCTGCGGGCGGTGCAGACCAGCGATTTCATGACCGCCGATTGGGCGGAGCTGCCTTACGCGCTGCTCAAAAAAGTGTCAGGCCGCATTATCAATGAAGTTCGTGGCATCAATCGCGTCACTTACGACGTCAGCAGCAAGCCGCCGGCGACGATCGAGTGGGAATGAAAAACATGTACCTGCCTGAGCACTTCGAAGGCGGCAGCGTGCGCACGGCGGCGCTGATTCGGCAGCATCCTTTGCCAGCCTCGTCAGCGTGGACGCTGCGGAGATGTCAAAGCGCACCCATCTTCCGTTGCATCTGGAAACCGGCGCCGCGTTTATTGGCCTTGGCCGACTGGATGGGCAGGCTAGACGCGGCAGCGCCGTCATCCTGCCGGCGCGCGAGCTGACATGCGCGCTGCACTGGGCATGTTTAGCTTGCTGATTGTGCTGGCTGTGGTTGGCGTTGTGGCAAAAAAACAGCTGAAACCGGTGTCGGCGGCGCCGGTCGCGATTCAAACCGAGCAAATTCAGCAGCAGTTCAAGCGGGTGGTCGAAGCCGGCATGCAGCCACGCGCCGCGCCCGACGACGACAAATAATAGTCAAATAGAGCTTTTAGGCATGACTGGCATATCCCACGTGCTACTTTTTTAATAGCAAATGAGCGACGAAGATTTGATGGCGCTGGCGCTTTTTCAGGCCAGCGAAGCCGCCGCCCTTGGAGAAGTTCCGGTAGGGGCGGTGGTGGTGCTCAAGGGCGTCGTGATTGCCGCGGGTCGGAATGCGCCGATTGAAACGCGCGACCCGACAGCGCATGCTGAAATCGCCGCCTTGCGCGCCGCGGCGCTTGCCGTGGGAAATTATCGGCTCCAGGAGTGTGAACTCTTTGTCACGCTGGAGCCGTGCGCCATGTGCGCCGGTGCGATGCTGGCGGCCCGCCTCAAGCGAGTTGTGTTTGGCGCCGCTG
>CAXSGT010000009.1:22965-28984 GCA_964236835.1 uncultured Polaromonas sp. | reverse complement strand
AGACCGGGGCCGCCGGCTCGGTCGTCAATTTGTTTGCGCAAGTGCAATTGAACCACCAGACTGCCCTGCAGGGCGGAGTGCTTGCCGAGACAAGCCGCGATCTGCTGAAGGAATTTTTTCGCTGTCGCCGTGCTGTCCAGCGCGAGCTCGCCAGGCAGCGTTATCCATTGCGAGACGATGCGCTTCGCACGCCCGATGCCGCCTTCGAAAAACTGCCGAATTACCCATGGGCTGCGAATTACCTTAGTAATCTGCCCGCGTTGAGTGGCTTGCGAATGCATTATCTCGATGAACAGGCGGGTGCGGTGGTGCAAGAGGGTAGAGAAGCACCCCTGACTTACTTTTGCCTTCATGACAGTTCGGACTGGAGCTACGCCTTCCGTGCAATGATCCCTTTCTGGCTTGATGCTGGTCATCGGGTTGTTGCGCCAGACCTGATCGGTTTTGGCAAGAGCGACAAGCCTAAAAAAGAAAGCTTTCATACTTTTGGCCGGCATCGCCAGATATTGCTTGAACTCGTGGAAAAGCTCGACCTGAGAAATGTGGTGCTTGTGATGCAGGAGCAAGCAAGCCTGCTCGCATTGTCCCTGCCGATGGCCGCTGCCTCGCGCTACACCGGGTCTGGCTCTCGTCCGATTCGCCTTGCAAGTCCTGCCGGTGTGGCTGGAGAAACAAAAGCCGCTCGCGATGCGCCTTTTCCCGGTAACAGTTACCGCGCCGGAATACGCGCATTTCAGACTATGGCCAAAAAGACAGAAAGTAATCAGCTATCTCGCTTTCAGACTGAAATAGAAATATTCTGGCAGCAGTTTGCTAAGAAAGAATAAAAGGAATGAAAACCGCAAAATATTAATGTAATCTACATATATAAAAATACATAATATCAAGAGCTAGGCACTACGTTCAAACCACCTGAATAATCGAAGAAAGGAACTCATTTGACGAAGTGAAGACTCCTTTAGTTGCACTAGAACTAGGTAGTGGGATACTTGTACAGTGAATAAACATATTTATATTTACTCTCCTTCCAGCGCGGTACGGGATAAAGCTGGTTTCCAGCGCGGCCTAAAACGTCTGACAACATTAGGGTACGACGTCGAAGTGGATGAGGCAGCTCTTGCAACCCACCAGCGATTCGCCGGTGACGATGAAACACGGGTAGCGGCTATTCATCGTGCTGCATGCAGTGGCGCCAGTGTAGCTTTGATTTCCCGAGGAGGTTATGGTGTAACGCGTATCCTGCCAGCCATCGATTACAAAGTAGTTGGAAAGGCCCTAGGCCAAGGAACACGATTTGTCGGATTTAGTGATTTCACTGCATTTCAGCTGGCTGTGTTGGCAAAAACTGGAGAAATAACTTGGGCGGGACCTGCGCTGTTGGATGATTTTGGGAACAGAACAGGATGCGACGAAATTATGCAAGCGTGCTTTGACGATCTAGTGACAGGGCAGGGTGAGGGCTGCGGTTGGAAACTACCGAAAAAAACAACTAGTTTATTAGCATGCCAAGCAAATGATTCGGGCGAAAAAACCAACTATCGTAATTCTGATATTCAAGATGCGATGCTATGGGGTGGCAATCTCGCCATGCTTGTGTCACTGCTGGGAACACCTTATCTACCGATAGTTAAAAACGGTATTATGTTTTTAGAAGATGTGGGTGAGCACCCTTATAAAGTGGAGCGCATGTTGGCGCAATTGCTGCAGGCTGGAATTCTTGCTCGGCAAAAAGCAATTATTTTTGGTCATTTCAGCAATTACAAACTCGCCTCTCATGACAAGGGCTTCAAACTCGCCAGCGTGATGCAATGGCTGCAGAGCCAAGTAAAAGCTCGGATACTCACTGGACTGCCTTTTGGACATGTGGCGACCAAAGTGCTGTTACCTGTTGGAATGAAAATCAGCCTAGCGACAGAAGATCGAAACGCGTTTTTGCTATGGGGGCACCAACATTGATTTGTTTTTGAACAAATTCAATGATGGGTTGGCATGATGTCTTCAACAACAAATAGCAAGTCCTAGGTATATGGCAGAAACTACTGTCGTATTTGCCGATTTAACGGGAAGCATTGGTGTTTTTGAATCCGTAGGCAATATCAAGGCAACTCAGGCAATCACGCGTTTAACTCAATGGATAGGCAAAGTATGTGAAATCCATCATGGACGAGTCGTAAAGTATCTTGGTGACGGTGTACTCATGCTTTTCGCTCAAAGTCACGACGCCATTGAAGCTGTAATTGAATTTCAACAGGTTCACCATAAACGAATTCTTACTTGGCCGGAACTGCTCAAAATGCGGCTACAGATAGGTGTCGCCCGTGGTGAAATTGTTGAACAAGATGGAGATTGTTATGGAGATGCCGTGAATGTAGCCTCGCGACTAAGTGAGCTGTCTGGTCCGGAGCAAATTTTGGTTACTGACACAGTCATCCAGCATTTGCCGCAAGATAGTCTTGTGCGCTCACGTTCTATGGGCGTAATGACAATACGTGGAAGAACCGAAGCATGCATCGTCTATCGAATTGAGTGGCAATCGGAAGTGTTATCGGAGGTATTTACCAGACCCGCCAGCTTGGCGCCATCTCTTGCGCACGGAATTTCAACGCAAACTTCTTTCATTGAATTGTCATATTTGAACATCAATGCCAGATTTAAATCAATAAATTTACCGGCATATTTAGGTCGGGATGGCAATGCGCAATTTGTCGTGAAAGACCCACGAGTGTCTCGACATCATGCCCGAATCGATTGGCGCGCAGGCAGGTTTCATCTTAAGGACACAAGCAGCTATGGGACTTGGGTGCGGTTTGCTGACAATAAGGCGATTGTTGCCTTGCGTCGACAGGAATGCGTATTAATAATGGAAGGAGAAATGGCGCTCGGCTCATCTTTCGACGACTTTACGGTACCGACAGTCTCTTTCAAATTCGTTTAAAAACCGTACCAGTGCGCGCGCTGTTCACCTGAAAAACAGGCAAGGTTTACATGTTGATAAGCTATTTCAAGTGCAAGCGTAGGTTGAAGCATATAGTTTAAATAATTTATGTAATCTACATATTTATAGAAATTAAATAATAAAAAATATTAATTAATGTTATTTAGAAGCGGGAACCAACATTGTTGTCAATTGCCTTTGATATTCTTCCCTTTTCATTGTTAAATAACTTATTTTATCTATTTCATGAAGTTGCTCAGGATACTCTTCGGTGGCATCAAACCAGAAGTTTAAGCGTGCATTTAATTGATTAGAAAAAGGCTGCTTTAACGACGCGAAATAAGCTTCAATCGCCAAATAGTAACGCATGGTATTACGCTCTACAGCACCAAGCATTCCATCCACAAAGTTCGATTTTTGATCCTGAGAAATACGTGTAAAACCAATTTTTCCTCTGCCTAATGTAGCTAGGTAAGTTTGCATTGCCAATCGACCCGCTATCCCGAACCCGTATGAATAACGTAAATAAATAAATGTTTTGTCTCCGATAAGCGGTATTGCCTGAAGCTCTATACGGTAGTTATTTGTGCTTAAAGGCCCTTTTTCAGCATAAAGCTGCATAGCTAAATAATTTGAGGAAGATTCAATGACATTATAAGAAAAGTCAAGGAGGAATGCTTCTGATAATAATTGAGGCGTTTTTTTACCAATATTTATCTTTAATGTTGTGGGACTTATATCAGCATCGGCATGACAATATTTTGTATTGATATGCAAAATCATGATTTCACACCAGAGATTCGGTCTTTTAAGAGTGGTGCTTGCAATATTAAAAGGCGAGTCAAGCACGGCATATACAGTACTACTTACTCGGTCATTGGTTTCTGATGATTCTAAAAATAATGGACGTCGATATTGATTCTTGGATAGATACTGTGACAGCGCAACATGTTTTTCCTGAAGAATAATTGCCCTTGATTCACTGCTTAAAGCTGGTTGCGCTATCAAGCTACCCATAACTAACGTAAAAATAATCAAAAAGGTTAATTTTGACGTAAACTTAACATAATATACAGAGGCCATAAGCGTCCATCCTGCAAGGTCGGGGGGTAAGTTTAGCCGCAAGCCCTTCCCCTCGTTTTCTTTTCAATTTATTGGAGAAAACGCAATGGACTTTGCAGCAAAAATTCACCCTGCTGAGCGCGAGCCTGGCAAATTTGCGATCTATGCCGGCGACGGCGTTTATGTGTCAGCCGCGCTAATCTGTGGCGAGCGCGAGAAAAAAGACGTTCAAATAGTTTGCTTCGGCAATCTCGACACGGCTATTAGCTTTGACCGCGACGAAGCAATCAGGGCTTGCCATGCGGCGCGCCGCTCCGGCGTTTCTGCGTGGCTGGTGCGCCATCCGCAAGGGGCCTGCGCTTGAGCGCCGTGGCTCTGAGCGCGTCGTCCGTTCGACCTGACTGCCTGCGTCGGCTGCGCGTCCTGCGCGATGAAGCAAAGCTGCGTTCCCTGGGCATCGTGCGCGTCTCTATCGTGTCCGAAGAATGGGCGCGCCTGTCGCGCGAGCATCGGCTTGTGGTATTGCTTATGGCCGGCATTGATGAAGCCGAAGATGTCATCCTGAAGGACTGGAGCGAATACAGCCTGCCCGAAAAGCAAGCTATACAGTCCGTCGTGCGTGAGCTCAAGGTCGCGCTGTCCGGCCTGGTCGCCCTGGTGCGTCGGTGAGCGCCCGGCAAACCGCCGACTGGCAAGCGCGCGACCGGCTCGATGCGCGCATTGCCGAGGCGGCGCTTTGCCGAGCTGTCCCTGTTCAGTGGGCCGCTGGCATCAAGGCCATGCGAACGCAGGACAGGGCGCTACCCGTTTGGATGCAGGCGTCGGCATGGGTCGAGCGCCTGCAAACCTTCAAGCTGGCGCATGGACAAGTGCTCCATTGGGCAATGTCAGATAGCGAGATTTGCCAGCGCGCCAAAGAAATCGCGGCAAAAATCGATGACCTGGTGAACCTGTGGCCGCAGCCGCTAGGCGATGCCGAGCGCTTGGATGTCGTGCGCATGGTCTGCCAATCGGTCGGCGTCGCAGAGCCGGTCGCGCTGACCGGCGGGGGCGCGGTCGCGCGCGGCGTGTCGCCAACGTGGTGGCGTCGGGTGCTGCGCAAGCATGTAGCGCGCGTGGTCGAGCACGGCGCGATAAAGTTGGGACTGGTAAACCGGTTGACCGGCGGCTATGCGTCAGACGGCGCGGTGAATCGGCGCAGCGAACAGCTTGCGCGCAATGCCTTGATGCTGTCCAAGGCCATCATGCGCAATGAGGCCGGGCAGTTCTACACGCTGGCCGAGCTGGCGAAGTCGAGTGTGTCAAACCCGGAAATCAGGGGCGGCGAGCTGATGACCCGCATCCGGGGTTGTGAAGACTTCGCGCTAGAGCATGGACACGTCGGCACGTTCGGCACGATGACTGCGCCATCCAAGTTTCACGCCGTCACAGTCGGCGGCAAGACGGCGGCGGCGAGGCCGCGCGCAAACCCGCTCTATGACGGCCAGAGTACGCCGCGTGATGCGCAGCTATGGCTTAGGAAAATGTGGGCGCGGGTGAGGTCGGAACTGGCGCGCCGGGGCGTCAGCGTGTACGGCTTTAGGGTCGCAGAACCTCACCATGACGGCACGCCGCATTGGCATGCGCTGCTCTGGGCGAAAACGGTGGCGGATGCCGAAATCGTCGAGTCGGTCATTAAAAAACACTGGCTTAGCGAATGCGCCGGCGAGCGCGGCGCGGCGCAATACCGCACCCAATTCAAACGCATGGTGGCCGGCGGCGCGGCGGGATATATCGCTAAGTACATTGCAAAAAACATCGGCCATTTTGATGTCGGGCAGGACTTGGATGAAGCCGACGGACTGCAAGTGATGGTTTGGGCCGGCGATGTCAAGGGCTGGCAGCGCGTCGGCGCGTGGGCGGCAATGTGGGGCATTCGGCAATTCCAGTCTATCGGCCAACCGTCTGTCACGGTGTGGCGCGAGCTGCGCCGCGTGACCGCCGATCAAGTCGAGCTTGCAAGGGTGCAAGGCGAAAAGGTAG
>CAXSGT010000009.1:0-22955 GCA_964236835.1 uncultured Polaromonas sp. | reverse complement strand
CGTGGGCGACGATCTGGCCTGTTGGGCGCGCTACATGCGGGCCATGGGAGGTGCCTGCATGGCACGACTGGACTATCTAATTCAGCCAGCCAAGCGTGTCAATGAAATCATCAATGGCTACGGCGAAGCGGTCACGCAAAAGCGCGTTGTCGGCGTCGAGCTGCAATCGGGCCGCTGGCTGATTTCGCGCCGCCTGGCATGGTCGCGAGTGCTCGAAAAGGTCAAGCAGTCCCCGGCTGAGCGGGCCGCTTGCGGCGCGCCTTGGACTGGTTTCAATAACTGTACGGCGCGGCTGACAGGCAGGCTTCGAGCTGCGCTCCTGGGACTGGACGCCGGCGGAAATAGGGCGGTCGCATGCCTATCTTAGAAAAGCTGACCTCGCCGGCAAATTTGCAGCGTTACCACATTGAACCCGGCCAGTGGCTTGAAATTCCGGCCGGCTCGGTCGCGGTGCTCGATGCCGTGGCCGTGCTGGTCGTCGATGGTGTTTTGCGCCTGAGCGGCGTCTTGAAAGTGTCTTGATGTTCGATCTACTGCTGCGGGCTGACCCGCAAACCGTGCCTATCCCACTGCCAGGTCGCGCCATTGTTTTTGCCGGCAGCGATGGTGCCTTGAAAGCCAGGCTAAGCGATGGCAGCTTTCACCAAGGCGCCGGCGCCGGCGCCGGTGGCGGCGGCGGTGGCGGCGGCGCGCCGGCTGCGGTGCCGGACATTTGCGTCCTGCACCAGCTGGCCGCGCAGAACCTGCCAAGCAATGTCGCTACGGTGGTCGCCTTTGACAATGTAGAGGTCGATACCGGGTCGGCTTATTCGATGGCGGACAAGCGATTTAAGCCGACAAAGCCAGGCTGGTATTTGATAGATGCGACTTTGTCGTTCAATGCCTCGCCAACTTTTGTGGCGCTGGCGATTTATAAGAACGGCGTCGCATTAAGGTATGGGACGCAAGCCAGTGCGAGCCTTTACACAGCGATGGTCAATGCCATGGTGTTCATGAATGGGGTGGATGACTACCTGGAGGTGCAAGTCACGGTCTATACCGGCGTCCAGTGTGGCGGCAATGGTGCGACCACATATTTCGATGCCCTCTGGCTGCGTGGCGCATGACGCAATCTGCAACGCCGCTCATGCTGGCAGAGCTGATAAGGCTAGGTTGCACGGCGCCGCCTGTGGGCGGTGAGAAAAAGTCGACCGACTTTTGGCTAGTTGAAACCGGCGCAAGCCGCGCCAGGGCGTCGGCGTCCTTCAATGTGTCGGTCAGCTTGAGTTGGCGCGTTGAACTGGGGCCGGTGTCGCTGGTCGATCATCGGGGCTACCTGGTAGATTGGACATTTTCCGAGCTGGCCGTGTGGCTGGCAAAGTCACTGAGCGGCCAAGAAAGCCGGCTGACGATAAATTGTGATGACGCCTCGAAAATACCCGCGCTCTGGACGCCTGAGCGCGTCCAGTCGCAGGTCGCAAAGTATCAGGCGCTGGCGTCGGCGGATATCCGCCTTATTGCGCAGGCCAAGCGCTCAACCGTCGCGGGCTGGTCGCCCGGCGAGCGCCGCGCCGCGGTGCTCGCAGCTGCGGCGCGCATGGATGCCGCTGCGGACTTCCTGGACGCGATGCGCGCGCCGGCACCATGATTTTCAAAATAAGGGCTTGCGGCTTTTATTTTTTGGAGAATCTTCAATGAGCGTGAAAAACTTTAACCTGGTCGCTGCTGCGGCTGTTGCCCTTGGCCTGACTGTTGCAGCGAATGCGACGCCGGTGGCCGAGACTTTGCTCAATGACCTGAACGTCACGACCTTTGGCGCATCCGAGGTGGACAAGTCGGGCCGCGTGGTCGTCATCGTCGGCATCACAGATGCCAACGTAGAGACCATGCGTCCGGTCTGCGACGTGCGCGGCGACGTGCGCATCTTTGCCGGTGCCGATGCGGCGGTCGCTCTGGCCAAGCGCTCGAACCTCGCGGCGGACACGGCCATCATGATCGTCCGCATGGAAAAGCCGGCCAATGTCGGCGACCCGGTTGCAACGCTGAAAATCAAGCACAAAGGCTTCAAAGCCGAAAGTCTTGAGGCTGACAAGTCGGTCACGCTCCTGACGGCAAAGGTCAGTGCGGCGACTTCACTGGGTTGGAATACCGCTGTCGGCACGCCTGAGGCCGACGAATTTGCCGACTTAGTGAAGCGTCAGGCGTCCATTGCAGAGTGGAAGGCCTTTGTGGCCGCGCGCGTCATTGCGCGCGCCGCGGCGCTGACTGCCGCCGGCGTCAACCCCGATACGTACGCGCCTATTTGATGGCGTCCAGGTCGATAGAAGCCCTTGCGCCGGACGTTCGGCGCAAGGCCGTCGAGTTCATCGCGGCGTGCAAGGTGCAGCGCCTTGGCGTGCTGATCTATTGCACGCTGCGAAGCAATTCCGAGCAAGCCGTGCTCTACAAAAGCGGGCGCTCGAACGATGGGTCGATTGTCACGAACTGCCGGCCCGGCGAGTCGCTTCATAACCCCGATGTGGACGGCATGGCGTGGGCCTTTGACGCAGTGCCGCTGAACTTCGGCAAGGCGCTTTGGAGCGACGACAAAGCGCTGGAGCTGATGGGCGAATGCGGCGAGTCCGTCGGCCTGGAGTGGGCGGGACGGTGGCGCGGCAGCCTGGTCGAGAAGGTTCATTTTCAATTAAAAGGCGGTGTCTATGACAGGAACAGTAGTTAAGAATTGGTGGCTCGACAGAGCGAAAGAGCCGTCAACTTATCAGGGCCTGTCGCTTATTGCGGGTGCGCTTGGGCAGTATTTTTTCGGAGATACGAGCGTGGGAGAAAAATCATTGGCGGCTGCACTGGCAATCGCGGGGGTGATAGGGGTGGGAAAGAAAGAGGCGGTAAGCGGGCGCGATTACTAAGCCGCCGAAAAAAGCGCTAATGGGGCCGGGTGCCCCATTTTTTTAACCAAAATTGAAGGGGGAAATCATGCCCTTGCCATTAGTTTTAGCGGGCGTGGCAGCGATAGGCAGTGGCGTCTATGCAGTATCAAAGCCATTTTTGCATCGCTACTTGATGACGCAGCGCCCGGCAATCGAAGAATGGGCGCTGAAAAACGCGCTCGAAGCCATCGGGCTGCCCGATTTAATGGACGAAAAGCTGACCCGCGAGTCATTCACCGGCGCGATCAATAACCATTTTTTGTCAGGCTCGGATATCCAGCTCACAAACCTGTTCGACGCCAAAGCGACAAAAAAAGACATTGAGGCCTACACGCTGAAAAAGGCGGCAAAAGAACTGGGTATCGAGCTGGTGCATGCCACGGTGGACGGCATGAAAGATGCGCTAAAAGATTGGATTTGCGATCAAATAAAAGAGCAAATTGGCGCGAGCTCGGGCGACTTGATAGACGGCGCAAAGGACTTGTCCAGAGTCCTGATTATCATCAAGTCGGTGAGAAAAAATCTCGATGCCAACGGCCAGCCGGTGCCGCCTCCGCCGGTGGCTGACACGCCGGCAGCCATCAGCAACCGCGAGCGACAAGCAAAATACCGGGCCAGCCATACCCGACACTGGGAGAATAGGTAAATGACATTCGCGCAACGGGCCTCAAAAACTAAGGCGCTGGCCGTTGCCACGGTCAGGGAAAACAAAGGCATGGCCGGCGACGTGCTGGAAGAAGTCGCCGGCCTCTACTTCGAGCAAGGCATGCCCTTCGAGGATGCGCTTGAGTCGGTGAAGGAGTCATTGATTCAAAAGGCTGTTGACCGCTACAGCGACAAAATCCGCTCCGCGCTCCAGCGCGCCGGCCTGGACCTGCCAGAGGGCGCGCTGACCCTCGACGGCATCAAAGCCGCGATCATCGAGAAGTCCGGGTTGGAGATGAATGACTTGACGCCTGAGGCCATGGTCGGCGGCATCGACAAGCTGGCGTCGTCGTCGCTGTCGCGGGCCACTGGCATCCCCATTGCCAGCGTCGCCGACGGCCAAGCGCTGGGCGATATCATCAAGGCCGGCGTGCGCACTGCAATCGACAACGGCACGGCGGAAAAGCTCATCATGGGCGGGCTGTCGCAAAAGGCGCGCGCCGTCGTCACATGGCGCAAGAACGGCTTCGACCCCGAGGCCGAGAAAAAGGCCAAAAACGCTTACTACCAAAAACGCTACCGCCGGAGCCATAAGCTCGTTTGGGACTGAGGCGCGTTACAGTGGCAGCTTTGAAAGGGCTTGCCATGAAAACTAGGATTTTGATTTTGTCGCTGTCGCTGCTGGCGGCGTCTGCCTGGGCGACGCCAGGTGGCGTCGATGCCAATGGCTGCCATGCGTCCAAGCGCGTCGGATATCACTGCCACGGCCAGCGCGCCAGTGGCTTTGCCGGCAGTGCGGAAACCCATGTGCAGCGGGACAATCGGTTAAGACGTGAGTGCAAGGGCGGCGTCAACGCCGGCGCATGCGCTGGATTTACTCGGTAATCGTATTACTGATAACACGGTCAATTTCATGGGAGAAAATAGTTAAAACTATCGCTAACAGGTTTAAAAGTCCCTGAAAAAATTTAAGACACTATTGCTAACGTCCCAGAAAATAAAATTGAAACTGGACGAAATTATTGCTAACGCTAGAAAAACCCAAAATAAAATGCTTTTGACTGCTTTTCGGACTTTTAGATTTTGAGGCGCACCTAGCGCGAAAAGACTTTTTTTTTACATAAAAAGGAAAATACTGTTTTAAAAAAAACTTTTGACTGTAAGGGAAAATTTTCTGTGTAAGCAAAATCGGCTGACTTCATAAAACCGATTTTTCGCAAAAAATAAATGCGGCTAATTTCATTCGAGAAGTTTTCGGCGGCGAACACTAGCGACTAATTCCGTGCGAAAAAAAAGCCGGGAAACGCAAAGCCGGCTGATTTCGTGCATCGTCTTTTTGCCCGTCAAAAATGGCTTTTCGGGCGGTCGTACATCGGGTCATTCATCGGCGAGCGCGCCGCGTCGGCGCTGCGCAATTTCAGCGTGTCCAGCTCGATACGCAGCGTGTCGATCACGAGCTGGCGAACAAAGTTTTCCCGCTTCAGGCTGGTGGCCAGTTGCCGTGCCAGCGCCGCGCCGTTCTCGCTGTGCGTGCTGGTCGCTGACAGGCCGTACCGGCATTCGTGAAACAGCGCGATCACGGCGGCGCGCGGCGGCGGTCGGATGCCAGCAAGCCAGAGTTTCAGGGATTTTGTGGACACGTCGAGAAACTTGGCAACAGCGGCAAGTTTCTTTTCCGGTGGAATTGAGAGTGCTTCAAAAAAAATAGCGAAGTGTTCCGCGCCAGCGACGCGTTCGGCAAAAAATTTCATTGCGCAGTCCTAAACCGTGTTACCGTTCGGACGCCTTGCGCGATGGACGCTTTTATTTTCTGTGATTACTTAACATAATATACATCGTGGAATGTAAATTTAATGCTCATTAAAGGTTCCAAGTAAATTTCTGACTGGCCTACACTGAACATGACAATACCTTTCCGTGCGTTCCTTAACTAGTTTAGGCGGAATTTCAATCTTGTCCACTTGATAGGCAAGTAATCCGGCGAGTAAGGTGGTAGGTATTTCCAGGCACTGTCACTGGATTTGCTGGCGCCGAATGCCACCCGCCTTATGCGGGGTCAAAGGTTTTCCGCTACTGAGATTAAGGGTTGCCAGCAGGGCCTTCGTTGACCTGAACGCGCAAGACGGCCCCCTCATTGGTCCTTTTTCCAGACCTGCGCTTGCGGCTTGATAGCGTTTCGACATCGGGCGCGCACAGAAGGTTGGCGGAGACCGCGTTGCCCGAAAACGCCACTGCCGGAAAGCCGACTTGCTGGGCGATCCTGGCCGACAGCCCAGCGTAGGCGCAGGGAAGACGCATCAACTTGTTTTGCTCAAGGAATTGGCGAAGATCAGCGCTGCGTGAAGGGGCATTCATGCCACGATTTACCTACAAGCACATTCAATCGATCGGTGAGAAACCTAGCTTTTGGCTGACCGGAGCGATTTACCATTGACCCCGAGGCTGCCTGCCACGCAGGATATCAGCGATGGCTTCAACGCAACTAGGCCGCCCGCCGCGCTCGGCGAATTGCAACGCCGTCATTCCCTGCTGATTCTTGAGCGCAGGGTCCGCGCCTTCGCGCAACAACAGCTTGACCGCTTCCGGCGTGCCGTACATCGCGGCCATCATCAGGGGCGTGGACCCATTGGGCGATTCCGCATCGATGTAGGCGCTGTTGTCGAGCAACACGCCGATGATCGCGAGCTGGCCACCAGTGGCGGCGTAATGCAGGGCGGTCCAGCCGGTTTTATTGATGTCAGCGCCTTTTTTGATGAGCTTTTCCACCAGGCTCAAGTGCCCCTTGAGCGCTGCCAGCATGAGGGCGCTTTCACCATTGGCGCTAAGCTTGTTGACGTCGGTTTTCGACCAATCGATCAAGACCTGGGCCGTTTTCAGCGACGACTCGCTCAATGCAAGATAAAGCCCGCTGCGACCTTTCGAGTCGATCGTATCGGCGTCGAAGCCACGGACGAGCAGTTCCTTGACTTTGCCCGGATCGTCGCGTTGAACGGCGTTGAAAAAATCTTCATACGAGCCCGCGTTCGCCATAGCGAAGCCGCCGAGGATCAGTGACGCCATCAAGGCTTTCAAGACGCCATCGAAGTGCCGCCTCATGCGACGACTCCAAAAAAAAGCGCGTCGAAATTGCGGCTGGTCGCGCTGGCGATAACTTCCAGGGGCAACTGCTTGATTTCGGCGATTTGCCGCGCCACCAAAGGAACGTAAGACGGATTGTTGGTTTTGCCGCGATGCGGCATGGGTGCCAGATAAGGGCTGTCGGTTTCAATCAGCATGCTTTCAAGCGGCACGAATCGAGCGACCTCCCGAATATCGGCAGCATTCTTGAAAGTGACGATGCCTGAAAACGAAATATAAAAACCGAGGTCGAGCGCCGCGCGAGCCACCTCCAGTGTTTCCGTGAAGCAATGAAAAACACCGCGCGCCGGCGCGCTTTCTCCCGCGCTCACGCCCTCTTGCTCAAGGATTGCCAGCGTGTCCGAAGAGGCACTGCGGGTATGAATGACCAATGGCTTGGCCGTATGCCGCGCCGCACGGATATGCACCCGAAAACGCTCGCGCTGCCACTCCATATCGGCTGGCGTTCGTTCGCCCAACCGGTAGTAGTCCAGACCTGTTTCGCCGATGCCGACCACCTTGGGTAGGCTGGCACGCCGCACCAGGTCATCGAACGCCGGCTCCCGAACCCCTTCGCTGTCGGGGTGGACGCCAACCGTTGACCAGAAATTGTCATAGCGCAAGGCAAGCGCGTGAACGGTGTCGAACTCTTCGAGGGTCGTGCAGATGCACAGCGCCCGGTCCACCCGGGCTTGCTGCATGGCGTCGCGAATCTGCGCCAGCGATGCCTGCAGCTCGGGGAAACTCAAGTGGCAATGCGAATCGGTGAACATTTGATGATCTACGGAAAGAGCGCTTTATTCTCATCAGGCGCGGGTGCAAAGCGCTACCAAAAAGAGTGAGTCCCAGACTGATTGGCGCCACCGCGCGAGTACCAGGATAAAAAGCTAAAGGGTTTGAGTGGGTCGGTCCGACGCCAACTCGGAACCCAGGATTTCCTCGATCTTGACTTTGAGCAGGCGCGATTTCTCATCGGACGGAAATCGAACGCCTATGCCCTGGGTGCGATTGCCTGCCGCCCTGCCCGGCGTGATCCAGGCCACTTTGCCAGATACCGGATAACGCTGAGTGTCATCCGGGAGCGTCAGCAACACATAGACATCGTCACCGAGTTTGTATTCGCGCAAGGTGGGGATGAAAATACCGCCCTCCTTGAACAGCGGAATGTAAGCGGCATAGAGCGCAGTCTTGTCCTTGATAGGCAGCTGGATGATGCTGTGCCGTGGCGATGCGGCGGAAGGTGGGGTGCTCATGGCGCT
The DNA here is from genome assembly GCA_964236835.1 of uncultured Polaromonas sp. GTDB lineage: Bacteria > Pseudomonadota > Gammaproteobacteria > Burkholderiales > Burkholderiaceae_C > Polaromonas. Next base: position 15,028 of record CAXSGT010000009.1, on the reverse strand, counting down.
AGTTTATAGGTTTGGATACGCTGCGATGGATCATGAGCACAAACCGCCTGCGCGTCAACTCGCGTTGAGCGCCGCGCGGGCTCGGCCGACCAGCGATTCGAGCAACAGGCCCGGGCTGTACGGGTGCTCTATGGTGCCGGCAAGCGTGGCAAGCTCCCTGGACCAGGCGGCCAGCGCCCGCATGCTGTTGCGCGAAGCGTCGCCATGCGTGGAGTCACGCGGCAAGCGGGCCTGGATCTCCTGGAGATCCGCGGCACTGAAAAACCGGGGCGCCGCGCCGACGCGAACGGCCCACACATCATGACAAAGCTTTTGCAGCGCATCGACCGCCTGGGCTGGCGGCCAGTCGGCCAGCGCGCCGATATCGCCTTTGACCATGGCATGGGGCAGCGCGCGCCAGTGGGCGGCGGCGTCGCCTGGACAGCCTGCCTGGCCTTGCCGCACCCAGGACAGCGCATTGGCGGGGCGCGCGCCCGCAGCGGTCAGCAGCGTTTGCAGATCAGCGGCATCGCTCGTGCTGAGCGGTTTTTTCGCATTGCCCGATTCGGCATTGGCTGCGAAAGCTTCGCTTTCAAGCCAGGCCAGCGCCTGTCCGAAATCAGGCCAAGCCATCGTGTGCCCCAGACAGCGGCTGCGTATCGTCGGCAGCAACTGGTGCGCCGCCTCGGTCGCAAGAATGAATTTCACGGCGCCTGGCGGCTCTTCCAGCGTCTTGAGCAGCGTGTTGGCCGTAATCGGGTTCATGCGCTCGGCCGGAAACACCAGCACGACCTTGGTGCTGCCGCGAGAACGGGTGAACTGCGTGAACGACACCGCTTCGCGCGCGGCATCGACCTTGATTTCCTTGCTGGGCTTTCGTTTTTTGTCGTCGAGTTCGTTCTGGGTTTTTTCATCCAGCGGCCAGCCGAGCGCGAGCGACAAGGTTTCAGGCATCAGCATGAACAAGTCGGCATGGGTATGCACATTCACCGCGTGGCAGCTGCCGCAGTCGCCGCACGCGCCCTGCGGGCTAGGACGCTCGCACAGCCAGCTTGTTGCCAGCGCCAGCGCCAGCTCGAATTGCCCCAGGCCCGAAGGTCCGCCGAGCAGCCAGGCGTGGCCGCGCTGGCGCAACAGGCTTTGCAGCTGACTCTGAAGCCACGGCGCCAAGGGCCGAGGATGGCTGCTTTGGGATGCGGCCGCGTCCCGCGCTTCCTGCATCGGCGTCATGACGGCGCTGCGCCTTCCAACCACCCTTTTTCGACGAATATCCGCAGCACTGCCTGCCAAACCGCTTCACGTGCCTGTAAGGCGTCGATTCGGGCAAAACGCTCGGGGTGGCCTTGCTGGCGGGCCACATAGCCCTGCGCGACCCGCTGGAAAAACGCCACCGGTTGCGACTCGAACTTGTCGGCGACGCGTGCGTCGGCCAAGCGCGCCGCGGCTTCTTCGGGCGGCAGGTCGAACCAGACCGTCAGGTGCGGCTCGATGACGGTTTCAACTTCGGGCTTCATCGGCCGGTTGCCTGCGGGGTCGCCGAGCAAACCCTCATCGGACTGCACCCATCGCTCGAGCGTGGCCAAGACTTCGATATCGAAGCCGCGTCCCGCGCCCTGGTAGGCGAATGTGGCGTCCGTGAACCGGTCGCAAAGCACCACGTCGCCGCGCAGCAGCGCCGGCGCGATGACCTGGGTCAAATGGTCGCGCCGGGCGGCGAAAATCAGCAATGCTTCGGTCAGGGCATCCATGGCGTCGCCCAGCACCATGGCGCGCAGTTTTTCAGCCAGCGCCGTTCCGCCAGGCTCGCGCGTGAGGGTCACCGCCCTGCCCTCGGCCCGAAAAGCATCGGCCAGAGCCGGTATATGGGTCGATTTGCCAGCCCCGTCGATGCCCTCGAAGCTGATGAAAAGGCCGGCGCGGTGGGTCATTTTATTTTGTGCTCACGGTATTTGCCGCCCGCGAATGTATTTGTTGACGGCGCGGTTGTGCTCGTCCAGGCTCGCGCTGAATTCGCTGCTGCCGTCGCCACGCGAGACGAAGTAAAGCGCCTTGGTGGACTCGGGCCGCACGGCCGCCAGCAGTGCGGCTCGGCCCGGCATGGCGATCGGCGTCGGCGGCAAACCGCCGCGGGTATAGGTGTTGTAAGGCGTATCGGCCTGCAAGTCACGGCGGCGCAGATTTCCGCTGAATTGCGCGCCAAGCCCGTAAATCACGGTCGGGTCGGTTTGCAGCGGCATTCCAATGCGCAGCCGGTTGCTAAAGACGCCGCCGATTTGCGCCCGGTCCGATGGCCTGCCGGTTTCTTTTTCGACGATGCTGGCCAGAATCAGCGCTTCTTCGGGCGACTTCAGCGGCGTGTCAGGACCGCGCAGGCTCCAGGCCGCGTCGAGCCGCCGGTCCATCGCGCGGGCGGCGCGCCGAAGCACGCCCAGGTCACTAGAGCCCTTGGCGTAGGAATAGGTATCGGGGAAAAAACGGCCCTCGGGGTGCAGGCCTGGCTTGTCCAGTTTTTCCATGATGTTTTCAGCGCTCAGGGCAAGCGTGTCGGGCGCAAGCTGCTCTGCTTTTTGCAGCGCCTTGCGAACCTGCGCGAAGGTCCAGCCCTCGACCAGCGTCACGCTTTTAAGCGATTCTTCGCCGCGCACCAGCATGCTTAGCAGCTTGCGCGGCGTGGTGCCTGGCGCAAGCTCGTAACTGCCGGCCTTGATCTGCCGGTCTTGCCCGGAATAGCGGAACCAGACCTGCAGCAAAAAGGCCGGCGCCTGTGCGCCGCTCGCGACCACGGCTTCGGCCACACCGTCGGCAGCGGTGCCCGGCTCGACCTCCAGGTCCAGTACCGGTCTGCCCGGCGGCAGCCGCAGGGCGATCGGTTGCTGCAGCCACCAGAGCGAGGCGCCGAACAGCAGCGCCGCGGCAGCGACCACTGCAACGAGAAGACTTGTAAAAACACGGCGCACGTCCCAGCTATCCTTTGCCTATTGAAACCCGAAAGGGGCACACGATGATAATTCAGGCTACTGCCCATCAATCCAGCGGATTCTTATGATCCTTGACAACCCATTGCCCGAGATTTCCGGCATCGCTCTTCTAACGAATCTAGGCATTATCCAGGTCGTCGGCGAAGACGCGGCGACGTTTTTGCAGGGCCAGCTGACGCAGGACGTAATGTCGCTGGAGCTGGCTCAGGCACGGCTCGCGGCGTTCTGCAATGCCAAGGGCCGGATGCAGGCGAGCTTTGTCGTCTTCAAGCGTGGCGGAAACGAGTTTCTACTGGTGTGCAGCCGCGATATTCTCGCCGCGACACTCAAAAGGCTGTCGATGTTCGTCATGCGCGCCAAGGCAAAACTAAGCGACGCAAGCCGCGATTTCGCGTTTTATGGCTTGGCCGGAACCGCTATTAAATTAATAGCTGCTAACCTACTCCCCACCTCTGGAAAAGCCGATTCCAGTGATGCACGCATGGTATTTTTGCTTTCTGGCGCGGGACTGCCGTGCGCGCTTTGGTGGGCTCCGGCCGGCTCGCACGCTCCCCAAGCCGCGGCGCTAGATCCAGCACTCTGGCACTGGCTGGAGGTACGCTCCGGTATTGCCATGATCACCCAGCCGATTGTCGAGGCGTTCGTGCCGCAAATGCTCAATTACGAGTCCGTCGGCGGCGTGAGCTTCAAAAAAGGCTGCTACCCTGGCCAAGAGATCGTCGCGCGCAGCCAGTTCCGTGGCACGCTCAAGCGTCGCGCCTACCTGCTGCATAGCGATATGGCGCCCGCGGTGGGGCAGGAAGTGTTCGAAAGCGGCGATGATGCAGATCAACCCTGCGGCATTGTGGCCGCGGCGGCGGTGAACCCTGCGGGCGGCTTCGATGCCATTGTGTCGATGCGGATTTCCGCCGCCGCCGCGGCGCAGCGTGCCGGCGAGGCTGGCGCGGAATATCTCAGGCTGGGCAGCGCCACCGGCGCGGGTTTGAGCTTGCTGTCGCTGCCGTATTCCTTGCTGGAAGATATTTAACTTAGTCGGCCGCCTGCTGAAGATTTCGCCATGTGTCTGGTCGCATTCGCCATCGGAGCTTCGCCGCATTGGCCGCTTGTCATAGCTTCCAATCGCGACGAGTATCTCGACCGTCCGACACTGCCGCTGACGCGCTGGACCACTGCCACCGGGCACGACGTCATCTCCGGCCGCGACCTGCTCGCCGGTGGAACCTGGCTGGGTGCTTCCCCTGGCGGGCGCGTTGCCTTCTTGACCAATGTACGCGGCGATGGGCTTGCCCCCAGCCCTGCCTTGCGCTCCCGGGGCGGGCTTGTCACCCGCTGGCTGGAAGCGAGCTGCAACGCCGCCAGCTTTGCCGAAAATTTGAAGCCGGACGCCAGCCATTACGGCGGCTTCAATCTGGTGGTGGGAGATTTCCAGCGCAATGACTGGATGTGGGTGACAAACAGGGACGGCGTCGCCGGCCCACCCGGATGGCGGATGCAGGCACTTCAACCCGGCGTGTATGGCCTGTCGAATGCGGCCCTGGATACACCGTGGCCCAAGACCGTCGAGTTGAAGCGCGCTTTGCATACCGCCTTGGCGGCGCAATCGGATGCAGCCGACCCGGATAGCTTGCAAACGCTACTTTGGCAAGCACTTGCCAGCCGCGTTCGTATACTGGGATCAAGATCCCCTGTGACTTCTAGCGCTTTGGAACCGGTGCGTGAAGAAGCTTTTTCAAGCGCTTTTGTCGAGTTTCCCGAAAAAGGCTATGGCACGCGCAACAGTACGCTGGTACTGGTCAAACCTGCGCGATTGGATAGCGATTTATCTCAGTATCAGATGCTGATAACGGAACGAACCTATTTTCATGATTTGTTGTTCAAGCCTGTTTTGAGTGATCTGGATACCGAAATTTTGTTAGTTTTTAATTAATTTTTTAATGATTTTAAATATGTAGATTACATTATAAATAATTTATGGTGACACCAAAGCACGCCTAGCCATGCCTGCCAGTCGCTAAAGCTTCATCTTCATTTCAATATGGGCGATACCCGCTTCTTCGAAGGGATCGCCCCATCCGATAAAACCCTGACCTCGGTAAAAGCCTTCGGCGCTGCATTGGGCATGCAGCATGATTTCGACATCGCCGCGCCGCTTCGCCATGTTTACCAGCTCCTGGAGCAATGCCGTTCCTATGCCGGTGCCGCGCAGCGCGCGGTGCACCGCCATTCGCCCTATCCGCCCGACTTTAGCGGCCTGTTCAGTCAACCGCGCCGTGCCAACGGGCTGCCCCAGGAAATTGCTGGCGACCACATGATGGGCCGAGTCATCCTGGCCATCCCACTCCAGGTCCTGGGAAATTCCCTGCTCTTGCACGAATACCGCGACTCGCAACTTCGTCGCATCCGTAGCCAATTCGGCCCAGTCGCCAGCCCTGATGTCAAGCACCGGCTGGCCAGACTCGAAGCGTCCCACCGCGCTTCGCAAGGCTTGGGGCACCGGTTTCGGAGTTTGCGACAGGGGATCGGCGAAAACATAGACCAGCTTACAGGCGGCGAGCATGTCATCGCCACGGAAAACGGCGCCGGAAAAAATCATCGACGAAGTGCCGGCATGGCGGCATGCCAGCGCCATATCGAGCCGCTCGTCGAAATGCGCCGATCCGTGATAGTCAAGGCTCGCCTTTCTGGCATACAGCTCGCCGCCGAGCCGCGGCAGCGCCTCTTCATAAGGCAGCGCAAGGGCCCGCCAGTATTCATCGACGGCGATGTCGAAATAAGCCAGGCAGCGCGCATTGAAAGCGGTTTTCCGCGTCTCCACCTCGGCCCCGCTCAGCCGGTGAAAAAGACGGAACTCGCGCCTCTTCACGGAGATCGCTGGAGATGAAACGCCTGCTGGAGCGCCCGCGCCGCGTCGGCATGGGCATGGCGCGCTTCGGCAAGCATGCGGCCCATCTTGATGAATTCATGGGTGACGCCGCGATAGATCTCGAGCTCGACCGGCACACCGGCGGCGCGCAGCTTGTCGCCATAAAGAACGCCTTCATCGACCAGCGGATCGCATTCGGCCAGCCCCAGCCAGGCCGGCGCCACCCCTTTAAGGTCAGGCGTGTTCAAGGGTGCGAAACGCCAGTCGCCGCGGTCCGCCGGCGAGCGCAGGTAGTTGCCGAAAAACCAGCTGATGTCGGCTGCTTCCAGCACGAATCCCTTGGCAAACGCGCGCTGCGAAGGCGTGTCTTGATGCGCCGCGCAACCGGGATAGAACAGCAGCTGCAGCGCCAGCGGCAAGCCGGCATCGCGCGCCAGCACGGCGCACACGGTGGCCAGCGTGCCGCCCGCGCTGTCGCCGCCGACCGCCAGCCGTCCGCCATCGAGACCCAGGGCCGCCGCATGGCGCGCCAGCCATTGCAGCGCATCCCAGGCGTCATTGACCGCCGTGGGAAACTTGTACTTGGGCGCCAGCCGGTAATCGAGCGATACCACGGCGCAGCCCGACAAAAAACTGAGCTGGCGGCACAGCGTGTCGTGGGTGGCGATGCTGCCGATCGTGAAGCCGCCGCCGTGGAAATACAGCAGCGCCGGCAGGTTTTCAGCCGAAGGCGCATACAGCCGGGCCGCCAGCGGGTGGCCGTCGCGCGCGGCGATGCTGAAATCCTCGACGCGCGGCAAGGCCGGCCGGGCGATCTCCAGCATTCCCGCGCCGATCTCGTAAGCGGCCCGTGCCTTGGCGACGCTCAGCGTGTGGATCGGCGAACGGTCGGCGCGCGCCATGCGGCCGAGCAGGTCGCGCATCGCCGGCGCCAGCAGGCTTTCGGGAGTTTGCAGGCGCATTTACCTGAACGACACCGAAACCGACGGCGGCCGGTCCTGCGCGCCCGGCAAACCCTGGTAGGTTGCGGTGACCTTCATGCCGGGCTTGGGCCCCAGCAGCGGCGAAAACGACCCCAGGCTGATCAGCTCGCCCGGCTTCATCGCCAGGCCCTCCCGCGCCAGTGCGCCCGCCAGCCAGACGACCGCGTTGAGCGGATGCTCGAGGATGTCGCCGCCCTTGCCTCTTGCAAGCTCGACGACCGCCGCGCCGCCGCCATCGGTCAGCACCACGGTCATGCCTTGCAGCGCGTCGAGCAGCGCGTAGCGCTCGCCGCGCGACGCCGGAATCGCCAGCGGCGCGCCGGCGACGCCGAGCCGGGCGCCGACGTTGATGGCGCTGACCGCCGGACCGTTGAGCTGCGCCGGCGCCTGCACCACCAGGTCGGGCAGCTCGAGAAAGGGAATGATCTGGTCGATCGCCAGCAGCACGTCCATCGGCGTCCTGGCCTGGTTGATGGCGGCACTTTTGACGCGCACCAGCATATCGGCCTCGAACAGCGGGCGCGCGCCGAAAGCCGCCTCGACCGTCGCGCCGCCGGGCAGCACCATGCCTTCATAGAGTTTTCCCCACACCGGCTGGTCGTAGTTGAAGCGCTTTTGCACCGCCGGATTGGTCAGGCCCGCCTTGTAGCCGATCGGCTGGCCATAGCGTTTTTCAAGCAGCGCATTGAGCTTGGCGCGGCTGCAGGCGCCGTCGGCCTCGCTCAACCCTAGCGGTGTGGCGGCGGGCGTTCTGGCGATGATATTCGCCGCCATGTCGCCGACTTGCGCGTCGCTCAGGCAATCGGCCTGGACGCCGAGCCCCGTCATCGCCAGAATGACCGCTGTACAAATGCGCTTGTGATTCATGGGCTCTCCAACCGTTGAAAGTAAGGCAAACGCCGAATCCCGCATCGTACAGCGCAGCGAGCGCTCCTGAGAAGTTATGCTGCGTTGAAGGAACCCCAGGCCATGCGCAAATCCCCACCGCATTCCAATGCTCTTCCCGCCGATCCGCCGCTTCCCACGGCGGACGGCGCCGCAGCTTTGCCCGCCGACGCGCCTTTCGCCGCAGCCGCGCCGCAAAAATCATTGTGGAAGGTCTTCGCGCTATTCCTGGGGCCGATGCTGCTCAGCAATATCTTGCAGTCGCTCTCCGGCACGCTGAACAATGTGTATGTCGGCCAGCTGCTGGGCGTCAAGGCGCTGGCCGCGGTGGCGGGCTTTTTTCCGCTCATGTTCTTTTTCATCGCCTTCATCATCGGCCTGGGCGCCGGCGCTTCGGTGCTGATCGGCCAGGCCTGGGGCGCGCGCGAGACCGGCAAGGTCAAAGCCATCGCCGGCACGACGCTGACGGTGGGCGTCTCCATCGGCATGCTGGCCGCGGTGTTCGGCGGCTTTTTCACCGAGCCGCTCCTGCGGGCGCTCGGCACGCCCGCCGACATCCTGCCCGACGCCACGCGCTATGCCCGCATCATGCTCGTCGCCATGCCGGGGCTGTTTGTCTTTCTCTTGTCCACCGCCATGCTGCGCGGCGTCGGCGACACGGTGACGCCGCTGCTCGCGCTTTCGATTTCGACCGCGATGGGACTCATCCTCACGCCGGCACTGATCCGGGGCTGGGGCGGCCTGCCGCGGATGGGCGTGACCAGCAGCGCCTGCGCCACGATCGCATCGTTCGTCGCCGCAACGCTCTGGCTGGCCTTCTGGCTGCGGCGCAAAGGCAGCCCGCTGGCGCCCGACGCGCGATTTTGGCGCGAGCTGCGCATCCAGCCCGCACTGCTGCGGGCGGTGCTGCGCATCGGCCTGCCCACCGGCGTGCAGATGATCGTCATTTCCCTTGCCGAGATCGCCTTGCTCTGGCTGGTCAACGGCTACGGCTCCGACGCCACCGCCGCCTACGGCGCGGTCAACCAGGTGGTCGCCTATGTGCAATTCCCGGCGGTGTCGATCGCCATCACCGCGTCGATCCTGGGCGCCCAGGCGATCGGTGCGGGGCGTTCCGACCGGCTCGGCGCCATTACGCGCGCCGGACTGCAAATCAACCTGGTGCTGACCGGTGGACTGGTGCTGCTGGGCTACCTGCTGTCGCGCCGCCTGATGGGGTTTTTCATCACCAGCGAACCGGTGATCGACATCGCCCAGCGCCTGCTGCACATCATGCTCTGGAGCAGCATCTTCTTTGGCATGGCCAGCGTGGTGGCAGGCGTCATGCGCGCCAGCGGCTCGGTGCTGGTGCCGACGGCGATTTCGATCTTCTGCATCGCGGCGATCGAAGTTCCGGTGGCATGGTTCGCCAGCCGGCATCTGGGCTTGAGCGGCGTGTGGGTCGGCTACCCGGCCGCCTTCGTCGCCATGCTGCTGCTGCAGTCGATTTATTACCGGACCGTCTGGCGCAAGAAAAGCATCGAGCGCCTGATTTGACCAGGCGCGGCGTGCCTTGCGATGCGGTTGCGCCACGCTATGTATTTAATAGCTATCAATACACGCCCAGCATGCGTAATGCGGCTTTATAGCCCGAAAAATTGTTCTGACCCCCGAACTGCTGGAGAATGGGGCTGTCGCAAGCTGGAACGGATTGGCGAGGCTCATAATCGCCCCATTTATCTGGTTGTCCCGTTTTTTTTCAAAAGGTTATTCCATGCGTTTTCGCACTGCCGCCACGCTTGTTTTCATTTTGCTGCTCGCGGCCTTCGTTACGCTGAACGTCGAGGAGTTCGTGCGTCCGAGCATGTTGAGGCTGGGCTTTACAACCGTCAGCGCGTCGCTCGGCGTGGTCATGCTGCTGCTGCTGGCCGCGGCGCTGCTGGTGTTCCTGGCGAGCACGCTGTACATGCGAAGCAGAAACGTGCTGGAAGCGCGGATCCACACCCGCGAGCTCAATGCCCAGCGCGAACTCGCCGACAAGGCCGAGGCTTCGCGCTTCACCGCGCTGCGCGGCTATCTCGAAGAGCAGGCGCTGGCGGCGCAGCGGCGCGAGGCCACCCTGGAAAACACGCTGGCCGAGCGCTTCGCGCAGCAGCACCAGGCGCTGCTGGCGCGCATCGAGCAGTCGGACAGCGCCATGGCGGCTTACCTGGGCCAACTGGAGAGCCGCCTGGCGGGGCGCGGCCCTGTCGGCCGTGCGCCTGATCGGTTGCCGGGCTGAAGCCTCGACCCGCGGCTTTGACTCATGGTGTAAGAATACGGCCGGCCATCCGACCAAGTCTGATCGCCAGACTCCAGCCCGCCATTTTCAGGCGCAGCGCCGAGGGCCGGCGGCCCAACCCGTGAAGAAGACCCATGCTTTTGCCAAACGCTATTAAACTCATAGCTGTCAGCGCCCTGCTGACGGGTGCGGCAAGCACTTTTTCCGCACAAAGCCATTGCAGCGCGACGTCCGGCCCGACGATCACGCCCGTGGTCGAGCTCTACACATCCGAAGGCTGCAGCTCTTGCCCGCCCGCCGACAAATGGGCGTCATCGCTGAAGGGCAAAGACCTTGTGGTCCAGGCTTTTCACGTGGGTTACTGGGATTACATCGGCTGGGTCGACCGCTTTGCCGCGCCGGCCCACACCAGCCGCCAGCGCGAAATCGCCGTTCGCAACAAGCAAAGCAATGTGTACACGCCGCAGGCCGTGCTCGACGGCAAGGACTGGAGCGCTTGGGCGCAGTGGAGCGGCCAGGCCGCGCGCCGTCCGGCCGGCGCGAGCGTCACCGTGCGGCAGCTCGCTGCGAACCAATTCGAAGCCAGCGTCGGCGCCGCCGCGACGCCGCAGAGCGTGTCGGGCTGGTCGGCCTACTGGACTATCACCGAGCACGGCCACAGCTCCAGAGTCCAGGCCGGTGAAAACGCCGGCGAATTGCTCAAGCACGACTTCGTGGTGCGGCAGTACAGCGCCGCAGGCGACTACAAGGCGAGCGACATGCCGCAACGGCTGGCGTTTCGCAGCATCGCCGCCACGCCCGGCCACGCCAGGCAGGTGAATCTGGTCGTCTTCGACACGAAAACCGGCTCGACCTTGCAGGCGGTCAGCCTGCGGTGCGCGGTGTGAGCGCCGGAATCGGCCAGCGCGCTACCGCGCAGCGCCGGTAGCTGAGCGGCCTGGCCGAATGCCGCCGCGGCGGCTTGCAGCACAATGCGTTTATGGAATTGCCCGGTCGCTCCGTCCTTGCCTTGCGCGCCGCGCCAGCCAAACAATTTGCCTCGAAGGTCACGGCGTGGCAAGCGAAATAGTCGCGGCGGGCCGGTTGAAGAAATTCATCCGCTCGCTGCTGCTCGCGCCGATAGCGCTGTTTTTGCTGTTCGAGCAATGGGGCTGGGTGCCGCTGGCCGCCGCTTTCGCCACCTTGGGCCGCCTGCCCGTGTGGCGCCAACTCGAACGAGTGATTGCCAGGCTGCCTCCCTGGGCCGCCCTGCTCGCCTTTGGCATTCCGGTGCTGGCCTTGATTCCCGTCAAGCTGCTGGCGCTCTACCTGATCGGCGAGGGCCGCATCGGGATGGGCGTCGCGCTGATCCTTGGCGCCAAGCTGGTCGGCACCGCCATTGCGGCGCGCCTGTTCCAGCTGACCCAGCCGGCGTTGATGCAGCTCAAATGGTTCGCGCGAAGCTACACCGCTTTTCAAGGCTGGAAGGACCGCATCTTGTCGCAGGCGCGCAGCTCATGGCCTTGGCGCGCCGCGCACGGCCTCAAGCGGCGCGCCGTCTATGCCTGGCAACGCTTTAAGCCTGCTATCAAAGCCGCGGCAGCAAAATGGCGTTAAAGCCAAGCCTTGCGCGCCGCGCTACAGGCGTGCGGCGACACGCTGCTTGGTCGCCTGCGGAACACGCCGCTGCCGCGCAAAAAACGTCCACATCAACAGCGTCGCGTCCGGGCCTTCGGGCGAGCTGAACTCGACGCTGCCGTCGCCGCCGCTCCAGGCATGGCCGAGCGTGTCGATTTCGCAGCTCATCAGCTGGGGCCTCCGGCCCGCGTAGTGGGTCGAGGTCTTGTAGGCATGGCGCGGCTTGCGTCCGCCGCCGCGCCCTGGATAGCTGCGCAGCACCGGCTCGGCGCTGGTGATGAAAGGCGCGTCGATGATGGCGAACTGAGCCGTCAAATGCTCCAGGTTGACGCGCCTGACCACCGAGTCGCTCTTGCCATGGATCAGCACCACCGGCATGCCCGGAAACACCGGCTGTCCGGCGGAAAACTCCCGCGCGGTTTCGCGATGCGCGATGCCGGAGCCTTGCTGCATCGCCTGGAAAGCGCTCATGGGCGAGTCGCTCGTGCCATAGACCGGCGCCGAATGCAGGCCGGCGGCCGCGATCAAATGCGGATGGCGCAAGGCCAGGATCGCCGCCAGTCCCGCCCCCGCCGACAGGCCGGCCGCGTAGGTGCGCGACGTGTCGAGCCGGTGTTTGGCCTGCACCTGCCGGACCAGCTCGGCGATCAGCCTGACGTCGCCGGCGCCCTGCTGGGTGGCGCGCTTGTACCAGTGCCAGCAGCGGTGCGAGTCGGTGGCGGCCGACTGCTGCGGATACAGCACCGCGAATCCCTTGCGCTCGGCCAGCTCGTTCATTCGGGTCGAGACGGCGAAGTCGGTCGCCGTCTGCTTGCAGCCGTGCAGCATGACGACCAGCGGGCGCGGCGCGTCCGCGACGCCTGAAGGCAGGTACAGCCAGTACAGCATTCGCCCGCCAGGCGCCAGCGACTCGCCGGGCAGCGAAAAAAACAATTTTTGCCAGCTGCCCGGCAGGGCTGGCAGCGCCGCGGCGGCGCGCTTCGGCGCAGCGGTGCTGCGCTGCGGCTTTGCGGGCTTGACAGGTTTGGCGACCGACGTCTTGAGGGTTTTGAGCGCCTTGACCGGTTGCGGCGAGGCCGCGCGCCTAGCCTTGGCGGCGCCAGGGAGAGTGCGAGTCGCCTTGGGCAGCAGGCTTTTGAAAAGTTTGCGGCCCTGCGCTTGCTGCGCCCTGTTGATTCGATTGAAATTCTTGAGCCAGAGGCCGGTCAGACTTTTTGTCATGGTTGTCAATGGCGTATTTGGCGTAATTACCGTATTAAGGGATTCAGGCGTCGTGGTGGCCGGCTCGCCAGCGACTACATGCCGCAGCGTTATTTTCAATGCGATCCGGCTTATTTTGTTGCAATGCAGCAATTTACTTTGTAAGCCGGCTTCCGCAAAATACCCTGAACGCCCAAAATAGCTCAGGCGGGCGTCGTTACCATTGAGCCTGTGGCCTTGGGAGCGAGGTAATTTTTCACCGTTTTTTTGATTCCAAGATGAATAATGAGTTTTTGACCGCCGCGTTGTACAAATTCGTCGAATTGCCCGATTTCGCCGAAATGCAGGCGCCGCTGCTGGCATGCTGCGAGGCTCACGGCGTCAAGGGGACGCTCCTTTTGGCGGCGGAGGGCATCAACGGCACGATCGCGGCAAGGCCCAACGGCGTTCACGCCGTGCTGGCCTTCTTGCGCCGGGACCCGCGCCTGGCGGCGCTGGAACACAAAGAGGCCTATGCCGCCCGGATGCCGTTTCACCGGATGAAGGTGCGGCTCAAGCGCGAAATCGTCACCTTGGGCGTTCCCGGCGTGAATCCGGCGCAGCTGGCCGGCCGCTACGTCAAGCCGCACGAGTGGAACCGGCTAATGGAAGACCCCGGCGTCGTCATGATCGACACCCGCAACGACTATGAAGTGGCGATCGGAAGCTTCAAGGGCGCCATCAATCCGGCGACGCAAACGTTTTCCGAACTGCCCGCCTGGGTCGAAAAGGAAATGGCCGAAGGCGGCAAGCTGGCGCCCGTCGATGGCAAAAGACCCAGGGTCGCGATGTTCTGCACCGGCGGCATCCGCTGCGAAAAATCGACCGCTTATCTGCGCGGCAAGGGTTTCGGCGAGGTCTATCACCTCGAAGGCGGCATTCTCAAGTACCTCGAAACCGTTCCCGAAGCGCAAAGCCGCTGGCGCGGCGAATGCTTCGTCTTCGACGAACGGGTGTCGGTCGGCCACGGCCTTGGCGAAGGCAGCTATTCGCTATGCCGCTCCTGCCGCGATCCGGTGAGCGCCGAAGACCGGCGGTCGCCGCTTTACGAGGTCGGCGTGAGTTGTCCGCTTTGCCACGGAAAAACCACCGAGGCGCAAAAGCGGGGTTATCGCGAACGCCAGCGCCAGGTCACGCTGGCCGGCGGACGCGGGAAACCCCATATCGGGGGGCGCTGGCGGGGCGGCGCCTGAGTGAGTGCCGTGACGCCCGCTTTCATGGCGCCTCAAGAGCAGGCGCTGCCCGTGCTTTACTCCTTTCGCCGCTGTCCTTATGCGATGCGGGCGCGGCTGGCGATTGCGGCGAGTGGCCTGCGCTGCGAATTGCGCGAAGTGGTGTTGCGCAGCAAGCCGCGCGAACTGCTGGCGGCGTCGCCCAAGGCGACGGTGCCGGTGCTCGTGTTGCCGGACGGTCAGGTCATCGAGCAGAGCCTGGAGATCATGCTGTGGGCCTTGCGGCAGCGCGATCCTGAAGCCTGGCTTGCGCCGCCGCAAGGCACACTGGACACGATGCAGGCGCTGATCGCGCAAAACGATGGCGCCTTTAAGCGGCACCTCGACCGCTACAAGTATCCCAACCGCTACCCACACGAGCATGCGGAAGGCGAGAAGGCGTTTGCCCTGACGCACCGGGCCGGCGCCGCGAGCTGGCTGATGGCGCTTGAAGCTCCACTCGCGCGCCATGCCTGGCTGATGGGACCCGCCGCCAGTCTGGCCGACATGGCCATCCTGCCGTTTGCGCGCCAATTCGCGCATACCGACGGCGCATGGTTTGCCGCGCAGCCGTGGCCACATTTGCGCGCGTGGCTGATGCGCTGGGAATCGGATGAACCGCTGCGGCGCGTGATGGGAAAATATCCGCCCTGGCAGCCGGGACAGCTCAGCGTTGTATATCCGCCGGAACGACGCTGAGCAACAAGCTTTTTTGCGGCTGGGAAGCCTTTCAACGCCAAGGCGCAAAGTATTAAATTTATTGCTGTTTTTCTTTGCGCACTTTGCCACTTTGCGCCTTTGCGTTGGAAACTACTTTCGACGCTCTCAGAGCTCAGGCGCAATCGACTCGGCATAGTCATACAGTTCACCCAAGATGGCTTCGCCGCGCTCGTCGGCAGTTTCGGCCAATGTGTCGATCCCGGCGAACAGCGCATCGACATTGCGCGCGCCGCCCTTGCCTTCGAGCAGCCGCGCCGCGCGATGCGCCTCCCAGCGCTCGCTTTCGTCAGGCG
>CAXSGT010000008.1:36175-36426 GCA_964236835.1 uncultured Polaromonas sp. | reverse complement strand
GCCATTTGCGCGCCGCCGATGCCGCTGGACTTCAGGCCAGGCCAGCGCGCATTCAGCCCATCGAGCAGCAACCCCGCCAGCAAGTCGCCCGACGTTTCTCCGGCGACCATCGCAATTGCCCCCACGCTCCCCACTGCGTGTGGTTCGCTGCCCCCCGAGGGGGCTAATTTTCCTAGGGGCGGCCCGTCGGAAAAATTTGCCCCCACGCTCCCCACTGCGTGTGGTTCGCTGCCCCCCGAGGGGGCTAATTT
>CAXSGT010000008.1:0-36075 GCA_964236835.1 uncultured Polaromonas sp. | reverse complement strand
TCCTAGGGGCGGCCCGTCGGAAAATTCCGCTGCCGCGCTGGTACTGTCGGGCACGTTGCAGCCCTTCAGGCTCGGCATAGGAGCGGCAGGTCCCAGCATAAGGGCTCAGCGAACAATGCCGCGCTGCGGCGAGGTTTGCGCCAAGAAAGACAGCATCAGTTGCACATCCTGCGCCGCCTCCGGATACTTCTCGGTCAATTCGGCGATGCGCAGCATGGCCTGCTCCAGCGTCAGACCGTCGCGGTACAGCGCCTTTTGCATGGCCTTGACCGCGGCCATGCGGTCGGCTGAAAAACCGCGCCGGCGCAGGCCCTCGAAATTCATCGAGCGCGCCGCGGCGGGCTGGCCCTGGCACATGACGAACGGCGGCAAGTCAGCCACCAGCACCGAGGAAATCGCGGTGAAGCTGTGGGCGCCGAGCCGAACGAACTGGTGCACGCCGGTAAAGCCGCCCAGGATCGCCCAGTCGCCGATTTGCACATGGCCGCCGAGCGTCGCGTTGTTGGCGAAAATCGTGTGATTGCCCACCTGGCAGTCGTGCGCCACATGCACGTAGGCCATGATCCAGTTGTCATCGCCCATGCGCGTCGCGCCCTGGTCGCCGGGCGAGCCGATGTTGAAAGTGCAGAACTCGCGAATGGTGTTGCGCTCGCCGATGACCAGCTCGCAAGGCTCGCCGGCGTATTTCTTGTCCTGCGGAATGCCGCCGAGTGAATTGAACTGGAAAATCCGGTTGTCCGCGCCGACGGTGGTATGCCCTTCGATCACGCAATGCGCGCCGATCGTCGTTCCGGGCCCCACCCGGACATGCGGCCCGATGACGGTGTAGGGACCCACGCTGACCGAGCTGTCGAGCTGCGCCCGGCGATCGACCAGCGCCGTCGCGTGAATGCCCGCGGGCGCGCTTGTGAGCGACATGCTTCGGCGCCCCGCGTCAAGCAAGCGTGCGCATCGTGCACATCAATTCGGCCTCGCAGACGATTTTTTCGTCAACCCGCGTGCTGCCCTTGAACTTGAAGATGCCGGCTTTGGCGCGGATCAGCTCCATGTCCATGATGAGCTGGTCGCCAGGCACGACCGGACGCTTGAAACGCGCGCCGTCGATGCCGGCGAAGTAATAGATGGTTTTTTCGCCGGGAGGCTCGGCCAGCGTGGAAAAGCACACCAGCGCCGCGGCCTGCGCCATGGCCTCGATCACAAGTACTCCGGGCATGACCGGATGCTGCGGAAAATGGCCCATGAAGAACGGCTCGTTGATCGTGACGTTCTTCAGCGCCTTGATGCGCTTTCCATGTTCGATTTCGAGGACGCGATCGACCAGCAGGATCGGATAGCGGTGCGGCAGCAGCTTGAGAATCTGGTGAATGTCCATCATGATTTTTTATTTTAGGGCGTCGTTGAGTTGCCGCAGGGAATTTTCCGCCCGCTTCAGGCGTTCACGCAAACCATGGAGCTGCTTGAGCGTGGCGGCGTTTTTTTCCCAGCTGGCATTGTCGTCAATGGGAAAGAAACCGGTGTAGTGGCCGGGCTGCAAAAGCGATCGGGTGACGACGGAGGCGGCCGATATATGCACATCGTCGGCCAGGCGCAGATGGCCGAGCACAATGGCGGCGCCGCCAATGGTGCAATGCGCGCCGATCGTCGCGCTACCGGCCACGCCGGCGCAACCGGCCATGGCGCTGTGCGCGCCGATGCGGACGTTGTGGCCGATCTGCACCAGGTTATCGAGCTTCACGCCGTCTTCGAGCACCGTGTCCTCGAGCGCGCCCCGGTCGATGCAGGTGTTCGCGCCGATTTCAACGTCATTGCCGATACGCACGGCGCCGAGCTGCTCGATCTTCACCCAGCGGCCATCGTGCGGCGCGAAGCCGAAGCCGTCGGCGCCGATCACCGCGCCCGAGTGAACGATGCAGCGCTCGCCGATGCGGCAGGCGTCGGCGAGCGTCACCCGGGCTGCCAGGCGGCTGCCGGCGCCGACGCCGGCGTTGCGGCCGATCACGCAATGCGCGCCGATCGACGCGCCCTCGCCGATCGACGCGCCGGCGGCAATAGACGCGAAGGCGCCGATGGAAACGTCCCGGGACAACGTCGCGCCGGGATCGATGTCGGCGCTGGGATGAATGTGCGGCGCCGGCGCCGGAAAATGGTGGCGTTTCCAGAGCTGCGTGACGAGCGCGAAGTAATGATAGGGGTCTTCCGTCACGATGCAGGCGCTCCGGGCGGCGGCAGCCTCGCGCGCCGAAGGCGCCACCACCACACAGCCCGCCCCGGACCGCGCAAGCTGGCCGAGATACCTGGGGTGGCTGAGGAACGTCAGGTCATGCGCACCGGCGGCCTCAAGGGTGGACAGCCGCTCAATCACCAGGCCCGCGTCGCCGACCAGCTCGCCCTGCGCCTTGTCCGCAAGCTCCAGGACAATATCGGCAAGTCGAAGCGTCACCGGCCGCCAGCCATGTTCACGCCCCGTACGCCTGTTCTTCGCCCGTCGCTCGGCAACTGTCAGCGTGCAGCGTTCAGTGCCCTGATGACCTTGTCGGTGATGTCGTGCCGCGGGTTGACATACACCGATTCCTGCAGGATGAGGTCGTATTTTTCATTTTCCGCAAGGGTTTTGACAACCCTGTTGGCGCGCTCTATCACCTGCTGCAGCTCCTCGTTCTTGCGGGCGCTCAAGTCTTCCTGAAACTCGCGGCGCTTGGTCTGGAACGTGCGGTCCTGATCGACCAGCTGGCGCTGGCGCACGGTGCGCTGGCTTTCGGCCAGCGTGGGCGCTTCACGCTCGAACTTGTCCGACTGGCTCTTGAGCTGGGCCGCAAGGTCCGTCAGCTCTTTCTCGCGCTTGCTGAACTCCTGCTCCAGTTTGGTCTGCGCCGCCTTGGCCGAATTGGCCTCGCGGAAAATTCGGTCGAGGTTGACGACGCCAACCTTGAATTCCTGGGCGCCGGCGCAAAGACCGGTCAATGCGATCAGCAGGCCGAAGACAATCTTGTTTAAAAAATTTTTCATTAGAAAGATGTGCCAATTTGAAATTGCAGGCGTTCGATTCTATCGGTGGACTGCTTGCGCACCGGCAGCGCGTACGCAATACGCAGCGGGCCAAGGGGGGAAATCCAGCTGATTCCGAGACCCGTGGAAACCCTTAGGCCATCGGGTCCGCTCAGGCGGTATTTATCGGCGAACACATTGCCTGCATCGACGAAACCGTACAGCCGAAGCGTCCGGTCATTGCCGGCTCCGGGAAACGGCGCGATGAGCTCGCCGTTGAGCGTCAGCTTTTTGGCAGCGCCGACCGCCAGGTCCGACGCGTCGCGCGGCCCGAGCGAGCCCTGCTGGAACCCGCGCACCGACCCCAGGCCGCCCGAGTAATAGTTCTTGAACAAGGGAAAAGGCTGGCCTTGCAAGCCCTTTCCCCACCCGACTTCGCCATTGAGGGCGATGGTGAATTGCTTGTTGAGCGGAATGTACTGCTGCGCCTGGTAGCTGGCGCGGACAAAGCGGATGTTGCCGGCGACGCCCCAATCGCCGTACAGGCGCTGGTAGCGCCCCGAGGTGGGCACCAGGGCGCTGTCCCGGTTGTCGCGCGACCAGCCGACGGTCAGAGGAACCGAATTGCTGGTGAAGCCGAACTGCTCGGCATAGTTTTGGTAACTCAGTGGCAGCAGGTCGCCCGGCACGATGGTCAGCGCTTCGTAGCCGCTGCCGAAATAAACCGTGTCGATTTCGGTGAAGGGAACGCCGAATCGAATGCTGGCGCCTTTGGTTCGCAGCTGGTAGTCGCCGCCCTGGCCCGTCAACGGCCGCGCGGTCCGGTAGTACAGGTCGATGCTTCGGGAAATGCCATCGGCGGTGAAGTAAGGATCGACCGTCGTGAGCACCAGCTGGCGATTGGAACGGCTGGTATTGACCTCGACGCCTAGATAGTTGCCCGAGCCGAACACATTTTCCTGCCTGATGCCGAATGTCACGGAGACGCTGTCGGCGCTCGAGTAGCCGGCGCCGAGCTGCAGGTTCCCGGTCGGTTTTTCAATCACGGTCACCGTGACATCGACCTGATCCTGCGTGCCGGCGACTTCCTGCGTCTCGACGTTGACTTCAGTGAAAAATCCCAGCCGGTCGACCCGGTCGCGCGACAGCCGAATCTTGTCGCCGTCGTACCAGGACGACTCAAACTGCCGGAACTCGCGGCGCACCACCTCGTCACGGGTCCGGTTATTGCCCACCACATTGACGCGGCGCACATAAGCGCGGCGCGACGGCTCGGCCTGCAGCACGAATGCGACGCGGTTGTTGACACGATCGATTTCAGGCAGGGCCTCGACCTTGGCGAAGGCGAAGCCGAAAATGCCGAAATAGTCGTTGAAAGCCTTGGTTGTTTCAGCCACAGCGTCGGCGTTGTAGGGCTGGCCCGGCTTGATCGTCACCAGAGACTTGAACTCCTCGTCCTTTCCGAGGTAGTTGCCTTGCAGCTTGACGCTAGAAACGATAAAGCGCTCGCCCTCGCTGACATTCAGCGTGATGGTGATGCTCTGCTTGTCGGGAGAAATCGCAACCTGGGTCGAATCGACCTTGAACTCGAGATAACCGCGCGACAGGTAGTAAGAGCGCAGGCTTTCGATATCGGCATTGAGCTTGGTGCGGGAATAGCGGTCCGATTTCGTGTACCAGCTCAGCCAGCCGCCGGTGTCCAGATCGAACAGGCCGAGCAGCGTCGATTCGCTGAAGGCCCGGTTGCCGGTGATGCGGATTTCCCTGATCTTGGCGACATCGCCCTCGACGATGCTGAAGGTCAGGTTGACGCGGTTGCGCTCGATCGGCGTCACCGTGGTGATGACCTCGACGCCGTACAGGCTTTTATTGATGTACTGGCGCTTGAGTTCCTGCTCGGCCTTGTCGGCCAGCGCCTTGTCGAACGGCTGGCCATCGGCGACACCCGCCTCGCGCAGCGCCTTTTTCAGCAAGTCGCTGCCGAACTCCTTGTTGCCCAGAAACTCCACGTCGGCAACGGTCGGACGCTCTTCGACGATCACCACCAGCACATCGCCGCTGACTTCCAGCCTGACATCCTTGAAGAGCCCGAGGCCGAACAGCGCCCGGATCGCGGTCGATCCCTTGTCGTCGTTGTAGGTTTCACCGACACGAAAGGGCAATGATGCAAAGATCGTTCCCGGCTCGACGCGCTGCAAACCCTCGACGCGAATGTCCCTGACGATAAAGGGATCGACGGCCCAGGCGGCGTTGACGAAAAATAAGCCGGCTGCGATGGCGGAACACGCACGAACTTTGAATCGATTGAATTGCTGTGGCATGAAATGATTGAGATTAGCCCACGAGTCGGGTGACGTCATTGAAAAGGGCAATGCTCATCATGCCCAGCAGGATTGCAACGCCGCCGCGCTGCAGCCGGTCCATCCAGGCGTCGGAAACGCCACGGCCGGTGACCCCTTCCCAAAGATAATACATCAGGTGTCCGCCATCGAGCACCGGCAGCGGCAGCAAATTGAGCACGCCCAGGCTGACGCTGACCAGCGCCAAAAACACCAGATAGGACGTCCAGCCCAGGCTGGCCGACTTCCCGGCATAGTCGGCGATCGTGAGCGGACCGCTCAGATTCTTGAGAGATGCCTGCCCGATGACCATCTTGCCCATCATCTTGAGCGTCAGGATGGAAACTTCCCAGGTGTGCGCCGCCGCGCGCGACAACCCTTCGGCAAAGCCGTAACGCACCGTCACGAATTCAGGCGGCGCGCCCACATACGCGCCGATGCGGGCGACCGCGCCGCCGTTTTCCTGCTTTATTTCGGGCGTCACCTGCAAAGTCAAAGGTTGGTTATTGCGCAAAATTTGCCAGCTTTGCCGCGCGGCGCCGGCAGTGCCGTCGCCAGAAGCCGGCGCGAAAGCGCGTATCGCTTCGCGCAACTGCTGCCCATCGACGATCGCCGCCGCGCCGATGCGCTGCACCACGTCGCCCGCGAGCAGCCCCGATTTTTGCGCCGCGCTTTGCGCCATCACTTCGCCAATGACCGGCTGCGTCCAAGGCCCGACGATGCCGATCTTGCGAAACAACTGGTCGTCGGCCTGCGAGGCGTCGAGCTGGCTCAGCGGCAGCATGACCGTGCGGCTGGATGCGCCTGCGTCTTCGGCAAGCGTCAGCTGCACGTCATGTCCACCCAGCGCACCCCGGGCAAGGCGCCAGCGAAGGTCTTCGAACGAGTGAACCGCCTCGGGCCGATCGCCTTCGAAGGCGGCCTGTTGAACGATTTCATGGCCGCGCAAACCCGCCCGCTCGGCGAGGGAGCCGGCCACCGGGCTGGCCAACACCGCCCTGGGCTCCTGCAGACCGCTCCAATTGACCACCGCATAGAGCAGCACCGCCAGCACGAGGTTGGCCAGAGGCCCTGCGGCCACGACCGCCGCTCGCGCTTTGAGCGGCTGGGTGTTGAACGCCAGGTGGCGCTCCGATGGCGCGACCGGCGCCTCGCGCTCATCGAGCATCTTGACGTAGCCGCCCAACGGCAGCATGCCGATCGAAAATTCGGTGCTGTTGTTTTTAAGCCGCCAGGTGTAGATCGGCTTGCCGAAGCCGATGGAAAACTTCAGCACCTTGATGCCGCAGGCGACCGCCACCCGATAGTGGCCGTATTCATGCACGGCGATCAAGATACCCAGCGTCACCACGAAAGAAACCAAAGTCAGCATGTCAGCACTCCAGACGGTCGGCAATTTGCGCCGCGATCGAGCGCGCCTGGGCGTCAAGCCCGAGCAAAGACTCGATATCGCACGCATTGGAGACCGCCAGGGCCTCCAGAGTTTCATGGTTGACCCGGTGTATTTGATCGAACCGAATCCGCTTGCCCAAGAACGCCGCGACCGCGATTTCATTGGCCGCGTTCAGCACTGCCGCCGTGCCGACGGGGGCGCCCAGCACCTGCCACGCGAGCGCCAGGCCTGGAAAGCGCTCGGCATCGGGCGCCTCGAACGTCATGTCGGCCAGCAAGCGGAAATCGAGCGGCGCGGCGCCCGATCTGATGCGCTCGGGCCATGCCAGGCCATAGGCGATCGGCACCCGCATGTCGGCATTGCCAAGTTGCGCGACGACCGATGTATCGTGGTACTGCACCATCGAATGAATAATGCTTTGGGGATGGATGACCACTTCGATTTGCGACGGCGCCAGGCCGAACAGGTATTTGGCTTCGATGACCTCCAGCGCCTTGTTCATCATCGTCGCCGAATCGACCGAGATTTTGCGGCCCATCACCCAGTTCGGATGCGCGCAGGCTTCATCGGGCGTCGCTTGGCGCAGGCTGGAAACTTCGCGCGTGCGAAACGGCCCGCCCGACGCGGTCAGGATGATTTTTTCAACGCGCTGCGGCCAGCTTGCCGGATCGTCAGGCAGGGACTGGAAAATAGCCGAGTGCTCGCTGTCGATCGGCAGCAGTTGCGCGCCGCCCGCGCGCACGGCTTGCATGAACACGTCGCCGCCCACGACCAGCGCCTCCTTGTTGGCCAGCAGCAAGCGCTTTCCCGACCTGGCGGCCGCCATGCACGGCAGCAGACCCGCGGCGCCGACGATCGCCGCCATCACGCCATCGACCATCTCATGAGACGCTATCATTTCAAGAGCATCCTGTGCCCACAGCACCTGCGTAGCAAGCCCGTTTGCCTTAATTTTTTCGGCCAGCGCTCGGCCATGCGGCTCGCTGGCCATGACGGCATATCGCGGCTTGAATTGCGCGCATTGCGCCAGCAGGGAGTCGATCCGGGTCGCGGCGCTGAGCGCAAACACCTCGAAACGCTCGGGATGACGGGCGATGACGTCGAGCGTATTGACACCGATGGAGCCGGTCGAGCCCAACACGGTGATGCGCTGCTTTTTAAAAGTCATGAAATAAAAGCAAGGCGCGAATGTTTAAAGCGTGACCAGCATCATGGCCAGCGGCAATGCGGGCAGCAAGGCGTCGATACGGTCCAGCACGCCGCCGTGGCCGGGCAGCAGGCCGCTGGAGTCTTTCACGCCGGCGCTGCGCTTGATCAGCGACTCGACCAGATCGCCGACGACGCTCATGGCTGTCAGAAAAATAACCGCAAGCAGCACCAGGGCGATGCCACGGCGCTGGAACAGCTGGCTGTAGAACGATTCGCCGCCGACGAAAATCCAGCCCAGCGCCAGCGCCAGCGCCCCCGCCATCCCGCCCCAGACACCTTCCCAGCTTTTACCGGGACTGATGGAAGGCGCCAGTTTGCCTTTGCTGAAACGCCCGCCAAGGGCGCGGCCGGTGAAATAGGCAAAAATATCGGCAACCCAGACCAGCAGCAGGACCGAGAGTAAAAATTCAACGCCCCTGTAGCGCGCCTGCGCCATCGCCAGCCAAGCCAGCCACAGCGCGGCCACACCGGCGGCCAGACGGAGCGCCCTGGGAATTCGCGGCCAGCCGACAACTCCCGCATGAAGCAGCCAGCCGCCCGCCACAAGCCACGCCGCGCCGCCGATAACCCATAGCAGGGGCAGCGGCTTTTGAAGCAATCCGCCATACCAGGAGAGCCCGCAGACCAGCGCGAATGCCGCGGCAACGCCGAAAGCCCCGATGGAGCCAAACGCATTGAGGCGCCCCCATTCCCAGGCGCCGGCGGCAATCAAGAGCAGCGCCAGCAAACAAAATGGAACAGGGGTCCTGTAGAAAAGCGCCGGCAGCAAAATCGCCAGCAGGATGAGCGCCGTGATGACGCGCTGCTTGAGCATCAGGCGGCCCTCTCATCGACTGCTAAATGAGCGCTTTTGAGCTGCGCCGACGTTTTTCCGAAGCGCCGCTCCCGGGTGCGGAACACGGCGATTGCCTCATCGAGCTCAGCTTCGTCGAATTCCGGCCAGAGCTTGGCTGTGAAGTACAGCTCGCAATACGCCGCCTGCCACAGCAAAAAGTTGCTGATGCGCATTTCGCCGCCGGTGCGTATCAGGAGGTCGGGGTCGGCCACATGGGCCAGCGCCATGGCCCGATCCAGCGAATGCTCGGTAATCGCCTCGCCCCGACTGGCCAGCTTTTGCGCCGCCTGGGCGATATCCCAGCGTCCGCCGTAATTGAAGCACACGTTGAATATCAGACGCCGGTTGGCGGCGGTTTCGCGTTCGGCGCGCGCCAGCCCGGCCTGGACCTTTTCGGAAAGCCGCTGGCGATCTCCGACAAAGTGAAGCTGCACGCCGTTGTCGATCAGGCGTGGAACCTCCTTGGCCAGCGCCAGCACCAGCAGGTCCATCAGACCGAAGACTTCTTCGGCGGGCCGGCTCCAGTTCTCCGACGAGAAGGCAAATACCGTCAGCACACCGATCCCGCGCTCCAGGCAAGCCCGTACGCAGCGGCTTAGCGAATCGATGCCGTGCTTGTGCCCCGCAATGCGCGGAAGAAAGCGTTTCGTGGCCCAGCGCCCATTGCCGTCCATCACGATGGCCACGTGGCGCGGAACGATGGGAAGGGTCGCGGCCATGGGCTTGTCAAGCCGGTCTCGCTTGGTCAAACCGCCATCAAGTCATGTTCCTTGCCCGTGACCAGCTTGTCAACCTCGGCAATGAAGCGGTCGGTGAACTTCTGGACGTCGTCTTGCGAGCGGCGCTCGTCGTCTTCGGAAGCGAGCTTGTCTTTGACCAATTTCTTGACGCCGTCATTGGCATCGCGGCGCAGATTGCGGATCGCCACCTTTGCATGCTCGCCTTCGGCGCGAACGACTTTGGTGAGCTCGCGGCGGCGCTCTTCGGTCATCGCAGGCATCGGAACACGGATCAGATCGCCCTGCGACGCCGGATTCAGGCCGAGGTCGGAATCACGAATGGCTTTTTCGATTTTCGCGCCCATGCCTTTTTCCCAGGGCGCAACGCTGATAGTGCGGGCGTCGAGCAGCGCCACGTTCGCCACCTGGCTTATGGGCACCATCGTTCCGTAGTAGTCCACCTGCACGGTGTCGAGCAGGCCAGGGTTCGCGCGGCCGGTGCGGATTTTCGTCAGGCTGTGCTGCAAGGACTCCAGCGACTGCTGCATTCTTTGCGTCGCCTGCTGCTTGATGTCAACAATGCTCATCGCCTTATCTCCTGATGACTGGTTCAAAAAGTGCGAAAAAACCGCAATCGGCGCCGCTCGTACCGGCCCGGAGTCAGACATGCACCAGCGTTCCCTCGTCCTCGCCCATCACGACCCGCTTGAGCGCACCGAGCTTGAAGATGCTGAACACCTTGAGCGGCAGCTTCTGGTCACGGCACAGCGCAAACGCGGTGGCGTCCATGACCTCCAGATTCTTGCCGATGGCTTCATCGAAAGTGATGCTGGCGTAGCGCGTCGCCGCCGGGTATTTATTGGGGTCTGCAGTGTACACACCATCGACCTTGGTGGCTTTGAGCACAATTTCAGCGCCCATTTCAGCGCCGCGCAAGGCTGCCGCCGTGTCGGTCGTGAAGAACGGGTTGCCGGTGCCGGCCGCGAAGATGACGACCTTGCCTTCTTCCAGGTATTGAAGCGCCTTGGGCCGCACATACGGCTCGACAACGCGCTCGATGGCGATGGCGGACATCACCCGCGCCACGAGTCCAGCCTTGTCCATCGTATCGCCCAGCGCCAGCGCGTTCATCACGGTCGCCAGCATGCCCATGTAGTCGGCCGTGGCGCGGTCCATGCCGACCGAGCCGCCCGCCACGCCGCGAAAGATATTGCCGCCGCCAATCACTACGGCCGTCTGAACCCCCATGCGGGTGATCTCGGCAATTTCGCCGACCATCCGCACGATGGTGGCATGATTGATGCCGAAGGCGTCATCGCCCATCAAGGCCTCACCTGAGAGTTTCAACAGGATCCGCTTGTACGCTGGCATATCGGCGCTTTCAGGATTGGCGTGTGGTGTGGTTGTCTAAGCAGCCTTGGCCCAAGGCGATGACCGAAATGCCTAGGCGCCCTTGGCAGCGGCGACCTGGGCCGCCACCTCGGCGGCAAAGTCATCGACCTTCTTCTCGATGCCTTCGCCGACCACGTACAGCGTGAAGGACTTGACCGAAGTGGCCTTTTCCTTGAGCATTTGCTCGACCGTCTGCTTGTCGTTCTTGACGAAAGCCTGGTTGTGCAAGCTGACTTCCTTGAGGTATTTCTGCACGCCCCCCTCGATTCGCTTGGTGACGATTTCAGCGGACTGAACCGGTTTGCCGGCGGCCTGGGCAAGCGTCGCGTCTTCTGCCGCCTTCGCCGCGGCGACCGACCGCTCCCTGGCGACCAGTTCGGCCGGCACCTCGGCGCTCGACAGCGAAACAGGTTTCATCGCGGCGACATGCATGGCGACATCCTTGGCGGCATTTTCGTCACCTTCGAATTCAACCGCCACGCCGATGCGCGTGCCGTGCAGATAGGAAGCGACCTTGCCGCCGGCAAAACGCTGAAAGCGTCGAATGGTCATGTTCTCGCCGATCTTGCCGATCAGGCCTTTGCGTACGTCTTCGACGGTGGGGCCGAAGCTGTCCATCGTCAGCGGCATGGCGCCGAGCGCGGTCAGGTCAAGCGGATTGTGCTTGACGATGCCCTGCGCGACCGCATTGGCGAACGCCAGGAAGCTGTCATTTTTGGTCACGAAATCGGTTTCGCAATTGACTTCAACAAGCGCCGCAACATCGCCTTCGCGCGCCAAGGCGACCACGCCTTCGGCCGTCACCCGAGAAGCGGCCTTGCCGGCCTTGCTGCCGAGTTTCACGCGCAGCAGTTCCTCGGCTTTTTCAAAATCGCCATCGGCCTCGGTCAAGGCTTTCTTGCATTCCATCATCGGGGCGTCGGTCTTGGCGCGAAGCTCGGCGACCATGCGTGCGGTAATTGCCATTTTCGATTCTCTTTCTTTTTTTCGTTTCTATATCGCAGCGCCGCTTCGCATGGCGACGCCGCTGGTGTGATGATTGTGAAAAAGGGGCTACGCAAGCCCCTTTTTCACGTCTGGCAGCGCCAGAGAACGATCAGGCGGCAGCGTTTTCCACTTCGACAAATTCGTCATCGCCGCTTTCGGCTGGCGCCATCTTGACGACGTCGTTGCCGGCGCTGGCACGCCCTTCGATCACCGCGTCCGCAATGCCGCGGGCATACAAGGCAACCGCCTTGGACGAGTCGTCGTTGCCTGGAATCACATAGTCGATGCCGATCGGCGAATGGTTGGTATCGACCACGCCGATCAAGGGAATGCCCAGCTTTTTGGCTTCGAGCACCGCGATCTTGTGGAAGCCCACGTCGATCACGAAAATCGCATCGGGCAGCGCATTCATGTCCTGAATGCCGCCGATGTCTTTCTCGAGCTTTTCGATCTCGCGCTTGAACGTCAGCTGTTCTTTTTTGCTGATCGTGTCAAGGCCTGCGTCCTGCTGCGCCTTCATTTCCTTCAAACGCTTGATGGAGGTCTTGACGGTCTTGAAATTCGTCAGCATGCCGCCCAGCCAGCGCTGATCGACGTAGGGAATGCCGGCGCGCTGCGCTTCGGCCGCGATGGTTTCCCGCGCCGTGCGCTTGGTGCCGACCATTAAAATAGTGCCGCGATTGGCCGTCAACTGTTTAGCGAATTTCATCGCGTCCTGGAACATCGGCAGCGATTTTTCCAAGTTGATAATGTGGATACGGTTGCGGTGGCCAAAGATATACGGCGCCATTTTCGGGTCCCAGAAACGGGTTTGGTGACCGAAGTGAACGCCGGCTTCCAGCATTTCGCGCATGTTCGTGGACATTGATTTTCTCCAAAGGTTGTTTCTAAAACCAGCGCTTATCGTCGGAACGATTTCCGAGCGACACCTTGATTGGCCGGTTTGTGATTTGCTTTGCAAACGACGCAATGGCCGCTTGGAGAGCGCATCGAGTATAGCATTTCGGAGGCTATGGACCCAGCAGACGCCTGCTGGCGTCAGCAAAGTTCAAATGACTTTATTCAGGATTCCTCAGCGCTGTTTCCCAGGAACCGCCGGTCAGCCAGCGCGGATTTGTCCTACAGACTTTGTTGCCTAGCCATAAATTATTTTTCGTAGCATGACAGTACATTAGGGCTCAGCCTGGCGTCTTGTACCAGGCCAATCGTTACTTATTGGAGATGTCATGGGTTTATTTAGTTTTATCAAAGACGCAGGTGAAAAACTGTTCGGCCGAGGCGAGGCCAAGGCCGCCCAGGACGCCGCAGCGGCAGCGCCAACGCCTGAAAACATTGCCACGTTGAGCAAGACGGCCGGCGCTGCGATCGCCACCTACATCAACAGCATGGGCCTGAAAGTCGACCAGTTGCAGGTAAGCTTTGATGCGCCCAGCGGCACCGTCACGGTCGCGGGCGTCGCACCCGATCAGGCGACCAAGGAAAAAGTGGTCTTGTGCTGCGGCAACGTCGCCAGCGTGACATCGGTCAAAGACCAGATGACGGTCGCCAATGGCTCGGCCGAATCTGAAATGTACGAAGTGAAAAGTGGCGACACCCTTTCGAAGATCAGCAACGAGTTCTATGGAACGCCCAACAAGTACACCCAGATTTTCGAGGCCAACAAGCCGATGCTGACGAGTCCGGACAAGATTTATCCAGGCCAGATGCTGCGAATTCCACCCGAGGCTTGAGCTTTGCCGCCTTGGCGAGGTAAAGCAAAGTTTATTCGCTCATGCCCGGTTCGCCGGGCTTTTTTACGGTCGCTCCTGCCACCCTGATACTCGATTCGTGAACGCAGGGCGCATCCGGAGCCTGCACAATCATCCGATGCAAAGAATCACCAGCGCGTCAACGCTTGCACTGTATAGCGTCGCGGCAACTCGCTTGATCGAGCGTGATGCGGCAATCATCCTGCCGCCGCATACGCTCATGCAGCGGGCCGGTCTTTCGGTCGCCCGGCTGGCGCTTGCACTTGCGCCCCACGCGCGATGCATTTGGATCGCCTGCGGACCCGGCAACAATGGCGGCGATGGCTTCGAGGCCGCGATGCATTTGCATCGGTGGGGCAAGGCTGTCGTCGTTACCTGGACCGGCCCAGCGCCAGGCGTCGCCGAAGCTCCGCCCGATGCCCATGCGTCGCGCCTTCGGGCGCTGGCCGCAGGCGTGCCGATGGCGCCCGAGCCGCCGGAGCGGTTCGATGTCTGCATCGACGCGCTCCTGGACATCGGCGCGATGCTCGATCCGGATCGGCCGGGCGCCGCGCTTATTGCCCGATGGCTGGCGCTGATGCGGCGCGCCCCGGCGCTGCGGCTGGCGGTCGACACTCCGACCGGGCTGGATGCAGACAGCGGCGCGGAGGCATCGGAGTTTGCTACAGATTTTATAGCTCAAGACATATATCCGGCAAGCGCAAAAGGCATATTTACCTTAAGTCTTTTGACGCTGAAAGCGGGGCTATTCACCGCCAGCGGTCGCGACCGCGCCGGCCAGGTCTGGTTTGACGATCTTGGCGTGCTGCCGAACGCAGTCGGGCCCAGCGCCTGGCTGCTGGGCGCGGACCGCGCCAGCCAGAGTTTGCGAACAAATGCCGCGCATGCCAGCCATAAAGGCAGTTTTGGCGATGTCGCCGTCGTGGGGGGCGAATCGACCGCTGCCAGCCATATGGCCGGTGCCGCCCTGCTAGCCGCCAGCGCGGCCCTGCATGCCGGCGCCGGCCGGGTGTTTGTCGCATTGCTCGGCGATGCGCCCCACATGGCCGTCGACTCGCAGCAACCCGAATTGATGTTCCGCAGCTTTGCGGCGCTGGATCTCAAGCGCCAGGTCGTCGTCTGTGGCTGCGGCGGCGGCGAAGCGGTCAAAACGGTCCTTGCGCAAGTGCTGTCGTCGGCAACGCTTGCCGTTCTGGATGCCGACGCGCTTAACGCCATCGCCAGCGACCCGCGGCTGCAAGCGCAGCTCGAATCCCGCCAAGCCCAAGGCCAGGGCACCGTGCTGACGCCGCATCCGCTCGAGGCGTCGCGGCTGGCGAAGCTCACCGTCGCCCAGGTGCAGGCCGACCGGCTTCAAGCGGCGCAGCAACTGGCCGAGCGCTTTCAGTGCGTGGTGGTGCTCAAAGGCTCGGGAACCGTCATCGCGGGTCCCGGCAAGCCCAGCATGATCAATCCGACAGGCAACGCCCTGCTGGCGACCGCCGGCACCGGCGATGTGCTCGCTGGCATGCTGGGCGCCTGCCTGGCTGGCGGAATGGAGGAGTTCGAGGCGGCTTGCAGTGCGGTCTTCGCCCACGGGCTTCGGGCGGACTCCTGGGCTGACGCCAAGCCCGGCCAGAACTTGACCGCATCGACGCTGGCGCGTTGGCAGTAGCAGCGACCGTGGCAGGAACGCTAAACCAGAACGATCATGCCCACTTGCAGCAGCACCAGCAGCACCAGCGCCGACAGATCGATGCCGCCAACGGTCGGAATCACACGCCGCAGCGGTGTCAGCAACGGTTCCGTGAGTCGAGCCAGCATGCCGTAGGCTTCAGAGCGGGGCTGGACCCAGGACAAGATCGCAAACCCCAGCACCAGCATGAAAAAGGTTTGCAGTATCACTCGAAGCAGCATCTTGACCGCGAAAACCGACATTGTCAGCAGCGGCGGGTGAAAAGGCGCAGCGCCGTCAGCGCGCAACAGCAGCCCGAACAATACCCACCATAGCACCGCATAACCGAGCGCCAGCAGCACCCCGGCAAGCACGCTGGCCCAATCGACTCTTGACTTGGACAGCGCCTCAGGCAAGGCGCGGCGCAGCGGCTTGACGAGCCAATTTGTCAGCGCCATGACAAAAGCGCCTGGCTGCGCGATCATGCTGACCCGCAGTTGGTTCATCCAGGCACGCAGCAAGGCCGCGGCAATCAGCACGAAAAAAACCGTCTCGATCAGAAAAGCCAGCACTCGAATCAGCATGAATCTTCAGCCTGTCGAAAAACAGAAAGCTCTACGCCATGCATACCATGCACACCATGCTATCGGCGAGGCTTCTTGGCCGGCTTGCGACCCAGCTCGCGGGCTGACTGCCGGGCGCCCGCGGCGTCGCCAGAAATCGAGGCGCCCGGACTTCTTTGCCCAGCTTTGTTTTCGACTTGGCGCCGGCCGCCCCCCGGGCTGGAGCCGCGCCCACCCAGATCTGGCGCCGCCGAACGCCTGGCCGTGGATTTGCCGCTTCGCTTGCCGCCAACGCCGCGATCGTGCAGCGGCAATTCGCCGGCGGCGCCTCCCGCCTTGTCCTTCATCGCCCGGCTGACGAGGCCCGACGCGTCCTCACTCTCGTGCACCAGACGAAAATCTATTTTCCGGCCATCCAGATCGACCCGGCTCACCTGCACCCGAACCCTGGCCCCCAGGGCGTAGCGCATGCCGCTTCTCTCGCCGCGCAACTCCTGCCGGGCCTCGTCGAAGCGGAAATACTCGCCGCCGAGCTCGGTGATATGCACCAGGCCTTCGACATACATCGCGTCAAGAGTCACGAAAACGCCAAAACCGGTCACCGCCGTCACGACGCCGCCGAATTCCTCGCCCAGGTGCTCGCGCATGTATTTGCACTTGAGCCATGCCTCCACGTCGCGGCTGGCCTCGTCGGCGCGGCGTTCGTTGGCGCTGCAATGCAGGCCGGCGGCCTGCCAGGCCAGCTGGTCGGCGCTGGCTTTTTTCGGTTTTTCGTCCGGCTCCCGAACGCGCGCGGCCAGCCGCTTCGACAGCTTGGCTTCGGCCTCGCCCGGCGTGGGCAGCGCCGGCAGCTGATAGCGGGTTTTCTGCAAAATCGCCTTGATGACCCGATGCACCAACAGGTCGGGATAGCGCCGAATCGGGCTGGTGAAGTGCGTGTACGCTTCGTACGAAAGCCCGAAATGCCCGCTGTTCATCGGCGTGTAAATCGCCTGCTGCATCGAGCGCAGCAGCATCGAGTGAATCTGCTGCGCGTCGGGCCTGTCCTTGGTCGCCTGCGCGATGCGCTGGAACTCGCCGGGCTTCGGATCGTCGCTGATCGTCATGCCGATGCCGGCGGTTTTCAAATAATTGCGCAGCGTCTCCATTTTCTCGGGCGTCGGGCCTTCATGCACCCGAAACAGCCCGACATGCTTGCTTTGCGAAATAAAGTCGGCTGAGCAGACATTGGCCGCGAGCATCGCTTCCTCGATCAGCCGGTGCGCGACATTGCGTGTGCGCGGCACGATTTTCTCGATGCGCCCGACATCGTCGCAAACGATCTGGGTTTCGGTGGTTTCAAAATCCACTGCGCCGCGAACGCCGCGCTCTTTGAGCAGCGCCTGATAGACCTCGTGAAGGTCGAGCAGGTGCGGCACCAGCGCGGCGCGCTGCGCGGCTTCCGGCCCGCGCGTATTGCCCAGGATGGCGGCGACTTCGGTATAGGTGAAACGCGCCTGGCTGAGCATCACCGCCGGGTAGAACTGGTAGGCGTGAACCTCACCCTTGGCGGTCACCAGCATGTCGCACACCATGCACAGCCGCTCGACATGCGGATTGAGCGAGCACAGGCCGTTGGACAGCTTTTCAGGCAGCATCGGAATCACGCGGCGCGGAAAATACACACTGGTGGCGCGGTCGTAGGCGTCGATGTCGATGGGGCTGCCGGTCTCGACGTAATGGCTGACGTCGGCAATCGCCACCAGCAGGCGCCAGCCCTTGCCGCGCCCGACCCTTACCGGCTCGCAATACACCGCGTCGTCGAAGTCGCGCGCGTCCTCGCCGTCGATGGTGACCAGGGGAATATCGGTCAGGTCGATGCGGTTGAGCTTGTCGGCCGGCCGCACCGCGTCGGGCAAGGTGCGCGCCTGCGCCAGGGCCTCGTCGCTGAAGGCATGCGGCACGCCGTATTTGCGCACCGCGATTTCAATTTCCATTCCCGGGTCGTCGATTTCACCCAGCACTTCGGTCACGCGGCCCACCGGTTGGCCAAAAAGCGCTGGTGGCTCGGTCAGATGGACAACGACGATCTGGCCGGGTTTGGCAGCGCCGGTCGCGCCTTTGGGTATCAGGACGTCCTGGCCGTAGCGCTTGTCCTCGGGCGCGACCAGCCAGACGCCGCTTTCCTGCAGCAGGCGGCCGATGATCGGGTTCGGGGATCGCTCGATGATTTCCGTGACCCGGCCTTCGGGGCGGTTCTTGCGGTCATGGCGAACGATGCGCGCCTTGACGCGATCCTTGTGCAGCACGGCGCGCATCTCATTGGGCGGCAGGTAAATATCCGCTTCTCCGTCATCGCGCTGAACAAAACCATGTCCGTCGCGGTGGCCGGAAACAGTGCCTTCGAATTCGGCCAAAAGTCCTGAGGAGGCGCCGGTAATTGGATTGATCGTTTTGATAAGAATAGTCTTTCATAAGGGCGCTGCTGGCGGCGTTGCTTGCCAGGGCGTTGAAATCGAATGATGGACCGGCAAAAATGCCCAGGTCCGGTATCGGTTTTCAGAACAAGAAAACACGCATCCCGAAAGGCGCAAAACGCCGCCAGCGTCGGATTGCAAAATTTCGTCCGGCTTCACACCGGTTAACTTGAACGCATCGAAATTTGGAAATGAAGTTTCACGGTTTTTCAGCCATGAATTCGATAAACATTAATGTAATGTTAAACTGCCCGTCATGCCCGGGTGGCGGAATTGGTAGACGCGCACGGTTCAGGTCCGTGTATCGCAAGATGTGGAGATTCGAGTTCTCTCCCGGGCACCAAAATCACTCAAGTTTAAAAAAAGCCGCTGCCAACCAGCGGCTTTTTGCTTGTTCAGACTGGAACGCCAAGCAGGTCGTGACCCTGCACGCCGACGATGCGGGCGCGAGTGAATTCGCCTGCCTTCATCGTCTTGCTGATTTTCTCCGGCGCAAGCAGCCTGACCACGCCATCGATTTCGGGCGCATCCGCATATGATCGGCCGATACCGCCTTTTCGGCCCAGCGCTGGCGCATGATCGACCAACACCTGCATGGTTGCGCCGACGCGGCGTTGCAGTTTCTCGATTGAAACCGCTTCGGCAACCGCCATGAAGCGGGCCTGCCTTTCCTCGCGCACTTCGAGCGCAAGCATGCCATCGATTTCATTGGCGGCGGCGCCCTGAACCGGGCTGTAGGCAAAGCAGCCTGCGCGGTCGATTTTCGCGATGCGCATGAAATCAAGGAGATGTTCGAACTCGGCCTCGGTTTCGCCTGGAAAGCCCGCGATAAACGTGCTGCGAATGACGATTTCCGGACAAATCTCGCGCCAGCGCGCAATTCGTTCGAGATTTTTCTCTCCGTTGGCGGGCCGTTTCATGCGCCTTAGGACATCGGGATGGCTGTGTTGCAAGGGTACGTCCAGATAAGGCAGCACACTGCCCGTCGCCATCAGCGGAAGTACCTCATCGACGCTGGGGTACGGATAGACATAATGCAAACGCACCCAGGCGCCATAGGGCGCGGCAATCTCGCCAAGCGCCTTGACAAGCTCCAGCATGCGGGTCTTGACGGGTTTGCCATCCCAAAAACCAGTGCGGTATTTCACATCGACGCCGTAGGCCGAAGTATCCTGGCTGATGACCAGCAATTCCTTGACGCCGCCCTCGAACAGCGCGCGCGCCTCGTTCAGCACATCGCCGACAGGGCGCGACACCAGGTCGCCGCGCATCGATGGAATGATGCAAAACGTGCAGCGATGGTTGCAGCCTTCGCTGATTTTGAGGTAGGCATAGTGGCGCGGCGTGAGCTTGACGCCGGCGATGCCAAAAGCGTTGGGCACCAGATCGACAAACGGATCATGCGGCTTGGGCAGGTTCAAATGCACCGCGTCCATGACCTCCTGCGTGGCGTGCGGGCCGGTGACTGCCAACACGCTGGGGTGCATACGGCGCACCAGGTTGTCGCCGTTTTCGTCGGCCTTTGCGCCCAGGCAGCCGGTGACGATGACCTTGCCATTTGCGGCCAGCGCCTCGCCGATGGTGTCCAGGCTCTCCCGGACGGCGTCGTCGATAAAGCCGCAGGTGTTGACGATGACCAGGTCGGCGCCGGCGAACGTCTTGGACGTCTGGTAGCCTTCGGCGCTGAGCCGCGTAAGAATAAGTTCGGAATCGGTCAATGCCTTGGGACAGCCAAGGCTGACAAAGCCTACACGCGGCGTTGAGCTGACTGGAGAAACCGCAGAAACGGGAATCGGGGTAAGGACTTCGCTCATGGCCGCCATTGTCTCAGAGCAAGAGCAGGCGGCGTCAAAGCCTTCCAGATGACCCTGGTGGATGAGCTCTTTGGCAACCTGGTTGGGCCTCAGCGCTTTAACCCCAGCGCGGCGAGCATCTGCTCGCTTTGCTTTTGCATTTGCTCTTGCATCTGCGTGAAAACATTTTTGGATTGCTCGACATAGGCGCCCATCATGCCTTGCATCATCGGCGACTTCGCATTCATGAATTGCGCCCATGTTTCGGGACTCAAGCCCCTGGATTGCTCAGCCATCTTTAGTTGCAGATCCAGAAAGCTCTGCACGTTTTTCTCCAGATAGGCGCCCATGAAGCTTTGCATGGCGTCGCCATAGAAACGAATGATGTTGCCGAGGACAGCCTCGGTAAACATCGGCGCTCCACCAGCTTCCTCCTCGAGGATGATCTGAAGCAAAATGCTGCGCGTCAGGTCTTCATTCGTTTTGGCGTCCCGCACGACGAAATGCGTGCTCGCCATCACCAGGCGCCGAACTTCGGCCAGTGTGATGTAAGCCGATGTTTCTGTATCGTACAGGCGTCGATTGGGGTATTTCTTGATGATCCGCGGTGTCTCGATCGTGTCGGGCTCGGCGTTTTTGCCCTTGCCGTCAAAACCAGGCCCTGCCAGAGCGCCGCCCGATGGAGCCGGGTTTATTGAAGGCGAAAGGAGTGATTTACTTTTCTGCACGAATGAGTCCTCGAAATGACGGCCCGAGCTATACGTCGTCACACGTTACGGCAACAAGGCTCGCTACATTCCTGGAAATGACTTGAATACGCAATTTTCCTTGGAAAGCCGAATTAATGGACCGACCGTAAACGGAAAGGACATTGAAAACGCAAAATACAGGAAAATTGGTAGGCGCGAATGGACTCGAACCATCGACCCCCACCATGTCAAGGTGGTGCTCTAACCAGCTGAGCTACGCGCCTGGGAACTGTCTGAATCTCATATTCTAGCAGGGTAAAACCCGGGTTTTACCCGTATTGAAAATTGACCGCTCAAAAGCTCAACGCCTTCGGGCCGACCGCACGCCTGGCACATCGGCCACCATGGTCAGCACCTGGGCTAGCCGGCTCGACCGCGCCACCTCAACCGTGAAGGTCATCCATGCCGTGCCGCCGCGGCTGTCGGAGACCGACTGGGTCTGGACGCCGACGACGTTCATTTTTTCCCTGGCGAACACTTCGGAAATATCGCGCAGCAGTCCCTGCCGGTCTGCCGCTTCGACAGCCACATCGACCGGGTAAATCGACTTGTCGTCGGACTCGGCAGGTGAAATCCACTGCACCATGATGACGCGCTCCGGGTTGCCACCGGCCATATTCCGAAAATTGCCGCATTCGCCTCGATGGATGCTCACGCCCCTGCCGCGGGTTACGAAACCCACGATCCGGTCGGGCGGCGCGGGTTTGCAGCATTTAGCCAGCTGCGTCAGCAGCGAATCCATTCCCACCACCAGCACGCCTCCCCTGGCGCCCTTGCCAGCCGAAGAGGGATTGCCGGCTTGACGCATTTTTCTGGCCAAAATGACGTCGTCCACCCCTGGCGCCGGCTCGGCCGGCCGCAGCATGTTCTCGATCGTCCGCAGCGACAATTCGTCCTTGCCGACGACCTCGAACAACTCGTCCGCCGACTTGAAACCCAGCTGAAGCGCCAGGTCATGCAGCTTCACGGCGGTTTTGCCTTCACGCTGGAGCAGCTTTTCAACAGCTTCCCGGCCTTTGGACACCGTGTGCTCCAGCGCCTGCGCATTGAACCAGGCGCGCACTTTCGTCCTCGCCCGATGGCTGGCAAGAAAACCCAGCTCTGGGTTCAGCCAGTCGCGCGACGGTCCGCCCTCCCTAGCCGTGATGACTTCGACCATCTGGCCGTTTTGCAGCGGCGTGTTAAGCGGCACCAGCACGCCATCGACACGCCCGCCGCGGCAGCGATGTCCCAAGCTGGTATGCACGCTGTAGGCGAAATCGACCGTGGTGGCGCCCTGCGGCAGTTCCACGACAGCCGCGTTGGGCGTCAAGGCGTAAATACGGTCCTCGAACAAGCCCTGCCTGGCATTGTTGTCGCGCTGCGAAACAGCTTCTGGCGCGGCGACGTCGCGCTGCCAGGCCAGCAGCTGCCGCAGCACCGCGATCTTGACATCGTATTCGCCGCTGGCGGAATAACCGCTGTAGCCTTTGGCGCCCGCCTCCTTGTAAGCCCAATGCGCCGCCACGCCGTTTTCGGCATGGTCGTGCATGGCCTGGGTGCGCACCTGCACCTCGACTGCCCGGCCCGAATCGTCGCGCACCACCGTATGCAGCGACTGGTAGCCGTTGCTCTTGGGCTTGGCGATGTAGTCGTCGAATTCGCCGGCCACCGGGGTGAAGTGCGAATGGACCAGGCCCAGCGCCGCATAGCAGCCTTTGACATCGGCGGCGATGACGCGCAAGGCGCGGATATCGAACACCTGCTCGAAGCCGAGCGCCTTGCCGCGCATTTTCTTGACAATGCTGTAGATGTGCTTGGGCCGTCCCTGCACCAGCGCGGCAATGCCGTTTTGGTTCAGCGTGCGTTCGAGCTGCGCGCGCAATTCATCCATGAGCACTTCCCGCCTGGCGCGTTTTTCATCGAGCAGCCTGGCGGTTCGCTGATACGTCTCGGGCTCTAGGAAACGAAAGGCAAGATCCTCCATCTCCCATTTGATCTGCCAGATCCCTAGCCGGTTGGCCAGGGGCGCGAACACATGCAGCGACTCGTGCGCCAGCGGCCCGGGCGCCACCTGCCGGCTGGCGGCGCAATAGCGCAGCGTTTGGAGGCGCGACGCCAGCCGCAGCATGACCACCCGCAAATCGCGCGAGAACGCCAGCAGCATCCGGCGCACGCTCTCGGTCTGCGCATCGGGGTCGTCATGCAACTGCGCTGTTGCGCCGGCGAAGCGGGTTTGCCGCTGCACATCGATCAGCCTTGTGGTTTCCACCGCCAGTCCAGCCTGGCTGTCGCCGAAAGCCTTGGCGATCACCTCCCGAGGCCGGTTCAGGTGCTGGCAGGCATACACCAGGTAGGTCGCCGCCTGCATGGCCGGCGAGCCGCCGATCGATTCGACGATGGCAGCCGCCGCGTCGGCATGCGCCAGGAGGTTTTCGCCGGTCTCCAGCATCTCGCCGGCGATCAGCGGCTCGGCGAAGGCGCGGGCGCGCGCCACTTCATGCGATTCATCATCGAGGCGGCCGGCCGTGGCCGTGGCGATGCGGCCAGGCGTTTCCCGCGCTGACGGTGTAGCGGCGGCAGACGCCCTGCTTTTCATGACAACCCTTGCGCCTGCGCCAGCCGCCTCAAGCGAGCAGGAAACCCGTCACCGCCGCGACCTGGTCTTTCGCGACCAGGGTGGGCGCGTGCCCGACACCCGCGAATTCGACCAGCCTGGCGTGCGGGCCGCGCCGTGCCATCGCGTGGGCTGTTTCCGAGCTGAGCAAATCCGACAGCGCGCCGCGGATCAAAAGCGTTTCGGCCTTGATAGCGTCGTAAAGCTGCCACAGCGCCGCTTCTCCCTGCCGGGCAGAGGATTCGTCGCCCAGCCTGAACGGGATCGCAATCGCCGGGTCGTAATGCAGGCGCAGCAGGCTGTCGTCGCCAGCCGTCACCGGTTTGACCATGGGGCGCGACAACGCCAGCCATTGCGCCTTGGTGTGCGGCCCGAAGCTCCGGGAGATGATTTCCATCGCGTCGGCGGCTTGCTGCACCGAGGAGAAATGCCCCGCCTGCCCCAGGTAGGCGCCGATGCGCTGGAGCGCCCGCCACTCCAGCGCCGGGCCGACGTCGTTGAGCACCAGCCGGCGCACCGGCGCGGGCAGCGGCAAGCCGGGCTGGCCGCAGACCACCATGCCGATCAGCCCGCCCATGCTGGTGCCGACCCAGTCCAGCGTCGCGATCGGCGACTCGGCATGCAGCTGCGCCAGCAAGGCCAGCATGTCGGCGGCATACGCGGGCACCTGGTAGCCCATCGGGTCGGCGAGCCAGTCGCTTGCGCCGCGGCCCACCACGTCGGCGCAGACCACGCGGACGGCGCCCTGCGCGGACTGCCCGGCCTGGTCGCACAAGGCCTGGGCGAGCACATCGAAATCGCGTCCCTGGCGGGTCAGGCCATGGACGCACAGCACGGCGTGCGGGCTTTGCGGGTCGCCCCATTGCCAATAAGCCATGCGGTGGCCGCCGGCGGCATCGGGGCAGGAAACATAGTGCAGGCTCGGTTCGGTCATGGGGCGGTGCAATCCGAAAGTTGTTGATGAAAGCGTGGGCCTTGCGCCGGCGAATTGCGCGTCGCCCAGCGCCCGGGGCGCTGACCGAATCGCAGGCAACCATCGTAAATCATCCGCCAGGTCCGGCGCTTACAAGTCAACGGCATTCGCCATAGGCCCCAATCCGGCGAGCCTGCGATCACACCAGCCGTCCGACATGCTCGCCGATCGCCAGCGAACTCGTGAGCCCCGGCGACTCGATGCCGAACAGATTGACCAGGCCGGCGACGCCGTGCGTTGCCGGACCCTGGATCATGAAGTCGCCGGCGGGCTCGCCCGGCCCCCGCGTCTTGGGCCGTATGCCGGCATAGCCCGGCTGCAGCACGCCGTCCCGCAGCGCCGGCCAGTACTTGCGCACCTCGGCATAGAACGCGTCGCCGCGGGACGGATCGACCCGCAGGTCGTCAGGCGAGCCGACCCACTGCACGTCCGGGCCGAACCGCGCCCGCCCGTCCAGGTCGATCGTCAGGTGAACGCCCAGGCCTGCGGCCTCGGGCACCGGGTAGATGAGCCGGCCGAACGGCGAGCGGCCCGGCAGCGTGAAGTAATTGCCTTTGGCGAAATAGCTCGGAGGAACGAAGCGCGACGCCAGTCCGGCGAAGTGAGCGGCCAGCGCCTGCGCGTGCGAACCCGCCGCGTTGACCACGACTCGGGCTTGCAAAGCTGTTCCATCCTGCGCTATTAAAGTAATAGCGCCTCGCGCATGCTCTGCGCGCGCCAGCGGCGTATTGAGCACGACAATTCCGCCCGCGCGCTCGAAGTCGCCTTGCAGCGCCAGCAGCAGCGCGTGGCTGTCCAAGATGCCGGTGCCCGGCGAATGCAGCGCCGCCACGCATTCGAGTTGCGGCTCCAGCGCCCGCGCCGCGTCGCGGCCGAGCAGCGTCAGGTCATGGACGCCGTTGCCGCTCGCCTGGCCCATGATCTGATGGAGTTGTGCCCGCTGCGCTTCATGGGTGGCGACGATCAGCTTGCCGCAGCGGCTGTGGCCGATGGCGCGTTCGGCGCAGTAGCCGTAGAGCAGCGCACTGCCTCTGACGCACAGCCGCGCTTTGAGCGAGCCCGTCGGATAGTGGATGCCGGCGTGAATGACTTCGCTGTTGCGCGAACTCGCTCCGGTGCCAATGGCGTTCGCCGCCTCCAGCACCATCACTTCCCTGCCCTGCAAGGCCAGCGCGCGCGCCACGGCGAGTCCGACCACGCCGGCGCCGATCACCACGCATTCGACCCGGTCCATTTCCAATCAATCCTGCAGCGTTCGCGGATCGACTTGCAGCAGCAGCGCGACCAGCGAGCGCAGGTGCGCCTTGAGCGCGGCGGCGCCGGAAGTCATCGCCAGCGTTTTTTCGTCCATATAGAGCTTGCGGTTGATTTCCAGCTGGAGGCTGTGCCGCTGCCGGGGCGGGTCGCTGTGGCGGCGCACCAGCTCGACGCCCTTGTACGGATGGTTGTGCGACACGCTGTAGCCCAGCGCGCTCAAGTGCCGGCAAACCAGGCGCGACAACGCCGGGCTGGCGGTGCCGCCGTCACGGTCGCCGACGACGAAATCGGCATGCGCTTCGCCTGGAAAATCGGTCGCGTGGCTGGCCGCCAGCGCGGGCATCGAATGGCAATTGACATGAATGCTGTAGCCGTGCGCGCGATGCGCCGCGGAAATCGCCTCAGCCACCGCGGCATGGTAGGGCGTCCAGCACTGGTCAATGCGCGCCTGCCCTTCGGCGACGCTCAAGGGGCGCGCGTAGATGGGAACGCCGTCGTCGGTGGTGCGCCAGATCAGGCCCTTGCCCAGGCGAACCTTGGACAGGATCCGCGGGTCCCGCTCCACCGGACCGGGCCAGGGCGCGTCGAACAGCGAGACATCGATCTCGGTGGTGTTGCGGTTGGCGTCGAGGTAGCTGCGCGGGAAATGCGCCTCGATCCAGTGCGCGCCCATGCCGGGCGCGAAGTCATAGAGCTTTTCCACATGCGTGTCCTCCGCCCGGCGCAGCGTCTGCAGCGCGCAAGCATAGGCAAAATCGGGCGGATACGCCACGCCGCTGTGCGGCGAATCGAGCACCAGGGCGCTGCTCCCGGGACGATAGGTGACAAGCTGCATGAGGCGACTTTATCAGCCCTTTTTTCCAGCGCGCAAGCGTATTTATGGCGGCCTCCTTCGGCAAGTAAAGCGCGGCGCCGAATAAACGAATAAAGCCACTGGCGGGCTTGCAGTCATATTGACGCGGCACATTGAAACAAGCTTCAAAAGCGATAAAATTCCTGATTTGACGAGGCGATGTTTCACGTCTCGCTGCCGGAGGACCATCCCCATGACAGCATGCATCCGTACCTTTTCAGCCGTGGTGCTGGCCTTAGCGGCACTGGCCGCCGGCGCGGCCGCCCAGGCGCAGCAAGGCGCCACCGACTATTCGATCTATGCGCCGGGCAACACCTATATCGGCCTGAACATCGGCCGGTCCGACTTCGCGATCAACACTGGTTTCGGCGGTTTTCCGTCCGACAAGCGCGACACCGTGTACAACATTTACAGCGGCACATTCTTCAGCCCTAATTTCGGCCTCGAACTGGGCTACACCCATTTCGGCAATGTGGCGCGCGCCGGCGGCAGCACCAAGGCCGAGGGCGTCAACCTGAGCTTGGTGGGCAAGGCGCCGCTGGGCTCGTCGGGCTTCAACCTGCTTGGCAAAGTGGGAACGACGTACGGCCGCACCGACGTCTCGGCGGCGCCTTCTTCCGGAATTTCATCGGGCAGGGAAACCGGCTTCGGCGTTTCGTATGGCCTGGGCGCCGAATATGTCTTCAGCCCGCAAATCTCGGCCGTGGTGCAGTATGACGAGCACAAGCTGCGGTTCGTGAACGCCGGACGCGACCGCGTCAGCGCCGCCACGCTGGGTCTGCGCTACCGCTTCTAGATAATTCGCTCGCGCTTTTGCAGGCAGGTCGGTGTGTCAGCGCGACAGCGCCAACGCACCTGTCCGGGCCAGCTCGAATTCATCGCTTGCCGCCCGATAGTCCCACTGCTCCAGCATGCATTGCGCCGGCTGGCCGATGCCGTCGCGGCGCAGCAGATTGACTGAGTTCGGCACGCCCTCGCGCACCCGGGTGGACAGCGCCGTGCCGGCCTGAACGCACCACAGCCGGCGCGCCAGGCCGGCAAGCTCGCTGGACATGTCGAAGCTGTAGGGCAAGTGGATATGGCCGCCCATCACGATGTCCGCGCCCGCCCCGGCCCAGGCCCGGACCGCCGGCTCCCAGCCGCGCAGCCGGTCGTGCTCATCCTTCGCCCTGGGTACATGCACAGGCTGGTGCACCACCACAATGCGCAGCTGCGCCGGGTGCGACCGTTCCAGCTCGGCGGTGACCCGGGCGATCTGCGCGCCCGAGACGTCGCCATTGGTATGGCGCCAGCGCCGCGTGGTCTTCACGCCGATGATCTTCAGCGCCGGCGTCGTTAAACTCGGCTCGAGTTCCGGGCCGAAGGCCCTCAGGTAGCGCGCATAAGGCGTGACCAGCCGCTGGTACGGGTTGTAGAGGGAAATATCATGGTTGCCGGGGATCGACAGCATGCGCGGAATCGCCAGCCGGTCGCAAAAAGCCCTGGCCTGCGAAAACTGCGAATCATGGGCGCGCTGCGTGATGTCGCCCGACAGCACCAGCACATCGGGTCGCTGGCGCGCCGCCAGCCGCGCCAGTGCCTCCATCACCGCCGGCCGCACCGTGCCGAAATGCGGATCGGAGATTTGCAGCACAGTCGTCATGCGTGTTCCGTCCGCCGGCTTACTGGCGCGCCGGCAGCATCGAGTTCATCTGCACCGAGCCTGACACATTGACCAAAACCGTGGTTTTTCCCGCTTCGACCGGCACCGGCGCTTCCTGCGACTCGGCACTGGCCATCGACATCGCGCGCGGGCGCGGCGTGAATCCCTGATCGTTGGAGCTGACCGACACTTCGCGCACCGTGTAGCCGACAAAGCCGAAATTGCGGGCGATCTCGACGGCTTTGGCCTTGAAGCGCTCGATCGCCTGCGTCTGCGCCTCGCTCTCGACTTTGGCGCGCTGCTCGCGGCTCAGGGCGAAGCTGACGTTGCCCAGGCTCAGCGTCTGGATCTTTCCCGCCATGCCGGTGATGCGAGGGAAGTCCCGGCCCTCGAGCACCAGCTCGGTCGATCCCTGCCAGCCGTTGATCTTGCCGTCCCGGCCATAGCGCGGAAAAACGCTGAAATTGCCGGTGCGCACGTCCATCTGGCCGGGCGCCGCCGCCTGCCGGGCCAGCGCCAGCGCGGTTTCCAGCGCCTGCCTGAGCTGCGCCTGCACCGCACCGGCGTCGGCGCCGTCGCGCGTCGTGGTCATGGAAAT
This sequence comes from uncultured Polaromonas sp., assembly GCA_964236835.1. Lineage (GTDB taxonomy): Bacteria > Pseudomonadota > Gammaproteobacteria > Burkholderiales > Burkholderiaceae_C > Polaromonas. The sequence continues at coordinate 7,334 of CAXSGT010000008.1, read as the reverse complement.
CGACAGCAGATCCTGCTGGACTTCGACCGAGCCGCTGGCCGACAGCTGCGCGACGTTCTGCGGCGGCGTTACCATGATATTTTGGGCAAAAAGGCTGTTTGCGCAAGCTGCTAGCGCGCAGGCAGCTATCAATTTTGTAGTAAGCATGGTATGCGGTCAGCTTTGAATGAATTTCAGGGGCTCGAAATGCCCGCGGGTGACGATGTCGGGCTTCACGCCCCACCAGTCTTTGGCGACGGTAGCATAAAGCTGGCGAAAGTCGGTGCTGTAGCTGGCGTTTTGGCCGCCGCCCAGCCGGCTCAGGTCGGGCGCCTGGCCATAGAGTCCGCCGCGCACCGCGCCGCCGGCGACGAAATGCGGCGCGGCGGTGCCGTGGTCGGTGCCGTTCGAGCTGTTCTGCCGCGGGCGCCGGCCGAATTCGGAAAACGTCATCACCAGCGTTCGCTCCCAGGCGCCGAGCTCGGTGAGCGCGCTTTTCAGCGCCGCCAGGCCCTCGGCCAGCTGCCTGAGCAGATTCGCATGCGTTGCGGGCTGATTCTGGTGAGTGTCGAAGCTGCCCAGCGTCAAAGTAATGACCGGAACGCCGCCCTTGCCCTTTTGCAACGCCACCACCTGCGCCGCGGCCCGGACACCGTTGCCGAAAGCGCCCGCCGGAAACGGCGTGGCGAATTCAAAACGCTCGCCGCGCAAGCCAGCGGCCGCCTGATTGATGTCGTTTTCGACCCGCAGCACATGCCGCAGCGCGGCGTTGCCCGGCGCCGCGCCGGTTTGCGCGCCCTGCGACAGCCGCGACTGGCTGACGAATGCCTGCGGGTCGCGCAGGCTGACCGCCCGGGCGCCCGCCAGCGCGCCGGATTCGCTGGCGCCGATCATGACGCCTTCGCAGGTGAAATCGGCCGCGCGCGCCAAGCCGGCGTTCAGGCCGCGCGTGATCCAGCCTTCCTGCAGGTATTCGCTCGAGCCTGAGGCGGTCTCCCAGATTTCGATGGAGCGGAAATGCGACAAATTGGGCTGCGGATAGCCGACGCCCTGGACGATGCCGAGTTCGCCCTTTTCCCAAAGCGGCAGCAGCGCCTTCAGTTCGGGATGCAGGCCGGTTTGCGCGTCGAGCCTGATCGCCTCCTCGCGCTTGATGCCGATCGTCGGCCGCAGCTGGTGGTAGTCGGCGTCGGCGTACGGCACTACCATGTTCAGGCCGTCGTTGCCGCCTTTGAGCTCGATCAGCACCAGCACGCGCTCGGCGGCCAGAGCGGCGCGAGCGCCGGCGGCCTGCGCCCATCCCGGCGCGTGGGCCTGCAGCAGCGCCGCGCCCGTCAGGGTTGAAAACAAGCTGATGCAGTGGCGTCGTTTCATGGCGTTACTCTCTTAATCCAGCTATTTGAGCTGGTAGGCCGGGTCGAGCGTCAGGCTTCGCAGGTAGGCTGCGCCCACCGCGCCGTCCGCGATCGAATGCGTGGCCGGCAAAGGAAGCAGGGCCTGCGCCAGACGCGCTTTGACCTCCTGCGAGGGCACCTTGTCGCCGGCGCCACCGTACTGCGCCAGCCAGCGCTCCGGATCGAACGCGATGCCCGCCATGCCTTCGGCAGGCCGCGCGGCCGCCGCTTTCGGATCGACCGGGCGCAGCAGCCGCTCGGTAAAGCGTCTGCGCGCGAGCAGTGTCGTGGCGTTGATCCAGTCGTTCTGGCCGGGCCAGCCCAAGACGCTGGGCGGCGCCAAAAGGTTCTGGCCGAGCTGGGCGGTCTCCAGCACGAACGGGGTGGCGTCGCTGTAGCTGAAATCGAACTGCCGCAGCGTTCCCACGACCAGGTCCACCGGCGACTTGACCAGGGTGCCGCGGTTGCCTTCGGCCCAGAAGGCGTCGCCGAGCAACAGCTCTGCCAATGCCGCGGCGATGTCGTAGTCGCTGGCGCGCAGATGCCGGGCTATTTGCTCGACGGCGCCGGCGTCCGGCGTCGGCGAGACGAATTCCTTCCACAGCTTGCCAACGATGAAGGTTGCCGCGGCCGGCTGGTCGAGCAAAATGTCCAGCGCGGCGTCGCCATCGAAATCGCCGCTGCGTCCCAGAATGGTTTTATCGCCGCCGTCATGGAACGCCGGGCGGTATCTGAAGCTGAACTCGCCCGGCTCGACGCTCCAGCCGGTAAAGGCCCGCGCCGCTTCTTTGATGTCGGCTTCGGTGTAGCGCCCGCCCAGCGACGTCCCGCCGAGCGTGAAAAGCTCCATGACCTCGCGGGCGAAGTTCTCGTTGGGCGCTTCCTTGCGGCTGTTGGCGCCGTCGAGAAAAACGAGCATCGCCGGATCCTTGGCGACGCCATGCAGCAGCGAGCGAAAGCTGCCGAGCGCATCGCGCCGCAGCAGCAGGTGCTGGCGCCACATGCCCAGCGAGCTGACGACCTTTTGCTGCGACGTGGCGAAATGGCTGTGCCAGAACAGCGTCATGCGCTCCTGCAGCGGCGTCTGCGATTCCAGCATTTCCTGCATCCACCAGACCTTGATGTCAAGGCCCTCGCGCAGCTGCTGGCGGCGCTGGGCTTGCCGTTCCTCGGGGCTTTGCAGCAAACGATAGGGCACGGGCGGCGGCTGCGATATGAAAGCGGGCGGCGGGTGTTGCAGCACCGGCGCGGCGGCCCGGGCTTTGCCAATCGCCTCCAGGACGGCTTGCCTCGCGGGCCGCCCGGTCAAGGCGTCGACCTCGGCTTGGCGCGGCGCAAAGCCGGTGCGCATCAGGAAATGCCGGGCGTCATCGGCGGAAAGCCGCGCCGGCGCGGCCGCGTGGCTTGCCTTGAAGGCTAGCGCGCAAGCGAAAACGGCGATTCCGAAAACGCAGATTTTGCGAAGCGTTGAATGCATGATGCGATGGTTCAAGGCAGGTGGGCGGCACGCGCCGCCGCTGTTTTTGCAGGTAATACTCGCAACGTCGGGGAGCTCGATTGGACCGACAGGGTTGCAATCCCATATTTGCTTGCTATGGAAACTTTTGTAACTCTAAGTTTTTTTGAGTAAAAAAAGAGACATTTGTCTTCATCAGCCCTCAAAATGCCTTTGTTACAAATTTCAAGCCCATCATGCTCCAACCACAGACCACCGCCCGCGCCGACAAGGTGCTGATACTCGACGACGACGCACGCATCCGCGACCTGCTGCGCCGCTACCTGGCGCAGGAGGGCTTCGACGTCATTCTTGCCGAGGACAGCAAGGCGCTGAACCGGATCATGCTGCGCGACGCGGTCGATCTGATCGTGCTCGACCTGATGATGCCCGGCGAGGACGGGCTGTCGATCTGCCGTCGCCTGCGCGCCGCCAACGACCGCACGCCGATCATCATGCTGACGGCCAAGGGCGAGGATGTCGATCGCATCGTCGGGCTCGAAGTCGGCGCCGACGATTACCTCGCCAAGCCCTTCAATCCGCGCGAATTGCTGGCGCGCATCCACGCCGTGCTGCGGCGCCGGCCGACGGTCGAAGTTCCGGGAGCGCCGTCGAACGACCAGGAAGTCATTACGTTCGGGCCGTTTTCCTTCGACATGAGCTTGCGCACGCTGCAGAAAAACGGCGAGGAGCTGCCGCTGACGACCGGCGAGTTCGCCATGCTCAAGACGCTGGTGCGGCATCCGCGCCAGCCGCTGTCGCGGGAAAAGCTCGCGCAGCTGGCGCGCGGCCGCGAGTTCGAGCCGTTCGACCGGAGCCTGGACGTGCAGGTGTCGCGGCTGCGCAAGCTGATCGAAACCGACGCCGCCGTGCCGCGCTACATCCAGACCGTCTGGGGTATCGGCTACGTGTTCGTGCCGGACGGAAACAGTTGAGGCGCTTCGCCGCCGGCGTCGGCGGCATGGGCGCGGCAGCTACGGGCATTCGCGGCGCCCGCGAAGCCGTCCGGACGCGGCGTGGCGCGGGCACAATGCGCTTTTCCGGCATGTTTCGCCCTTGCCGCCGATCTTGCGCTTTGCCAGGCCATCCATGATCCATCCTGAAACCGCTCCAGCGCCCCTGGAAGCCCGGCCACGCCGGGGAGTCAATTTATTCTGGCGGACGTTTTTCTTTCTCGCGGTGCTGCTGTTCGGCTCGATCGTCGCCTGGCTGCTGACCTTTCGCACGCTCGAGTCGGAGCCGCGCGCCATGCAAAACGCCGGCCAGCTGGCTTCGCTCGTGAGCCTGAGCCGCGCCGCGCTTCGCTATTCCGACTCGATCGCGCGCACCGCGCTCATCAAGAGCCTGGCCGACGAGGAGCATGTGCGCATCATGCCGCGCGAGCCCAGGGACAGATGGGAGCCTTTTGTCAACGATGAATTCGACGAGCGCATCGCCAGCGTGCTGACCAGCCGGCTCGGCCGCAGCACCGTCGTGGCCGGAAGCGTCAATGGCGAAAAAGGGTTGTGGATCGGTTTTGCGATCGAGGGCGATTCCTACTGGCTGCAGACCGACCCGTCGCGGCTCGGTCCGCCGCGCAGCAGCACCTGGGCCATCTGGCTGATGACGGCGGCGGCGCTGTCGCTGGCCGGAGCCGCCTTCATCGCGAGCCTGATCAACCAGCCGCTGAAAAAGCTGTCGCGCGCCGCCAGCCGCATGCGCGAAGGCGACTTCAATGTCAGCATGCTCGACGAGCAGGTCGCGACCAGCGAGATTCGCGAGGTGAACATGGGCTTTAACCGCATGGCGGCGCAACTGACGAAAGTCGATCAGGAACGCATGGTCATGCTCGCCGGCATCTCGCACGACCTAAGGACGCCGCTGGCGCGGCTGCGGCTGGAAACCGAGATGAGCGTGGCCGACCTGGACGCGCGCGAGCACATGGCCGCCGACATCGCCCAGCTCGACGCGATCATCGACAAATTTCTCGACTATGCGCGCCCCGAGATGACGATGCTCGAGCCGGTCTCGGTGAACGCGGTGATCGACGCCGCGGTGTATGCCGTGGCCGACTACGAGGACATGCGGGTCGAGGTCGAAATTCCCGAAGGCACTTCCGTCATGGCCGACAAGGTCGAACTCTCGCGCGTCATTTCCAACCTGCTGGAAAACGCCAGGCGCTATGGAAAAACCCCCGAGACCGGCATCGCCGCGGTGGACCTCACCGCGACCGCGAGCGAGCATTGGGTGATGCTCAAGGTGCGCGACCACGGCACCGGCGTGCCGACGGCCAACCTGGAAAAACTCACCAGTCCCTTTTTCAGGGGCGACGCGGCCCGCACCGCCGCCACGGGCGCGGGCCTGGGGCTGGCGATCGTCGAAAAAACGGTGAACCGGATGGGCGGCGCGTTCACCCTGTCGAACACCCACTCGGGCGGACTGGCCGCGCATATCAAGCTGCGCCGGGGCTAAAGCGGAAAAATGTCCGGCGCCAGGGCATTTTCAGCATTAAAACAGGCTTTTCGCAATACCAGCGTCATTAGTTTGCTACTAAAATACTAGCAAATCATCAGCAGGGCGATGGCCCGCGCCTCCAGGCTCAGCCCCTGGCCGACCGGCCCCAGCTTTTCGGCCGTCTTGGCCTTGACATTGACTTGGCGCTCGTCGAGCGCCAAGGCGCCGGCGATGCTGGTGCGCATTGCCGCGATGTGCGGCGCCAGCCGGGGCGCCTGGGCGATGACGGTGCTGTCGATATTGCCGATGCGCCAGCCGTTCGCCGCCAGCAGCCCGCCGGTTTCGCGCAGCAGCCGCATCGAATCGGCGCCCTTGAAGCGCGCGTCGGTGTCCGGAAAATGGCCGCCGATGTCGCCCAGACCCGCGGCGCCGAGCAGCGCGTCGATGATGGCGTGCGCCAGCACATCGGCGTCGGAATGGCCGAGCAGGCCGAGCGGATGCGCGATTTCGACGCCGCCGATGATCAGCCGGCGCCCCGGCACAAGGGCGTGCGTGTCCCAGCCTTCGCCGATCCGGAAAGCCGCAAGCCGATCGCCAGGAACAGAAGCCATGAACAGGATTTTTCTTGAAATGAAAGCCGGTATGAACAGCCGCCGGCCGCGTCAGCGCGCCAGCCGCCGGCTTAGCAAAATCGCCTCGGCCAGCGCAAAGTCTTCCGGATAGGTGACCTTGAAATTTTGCGCGTCGCCAACTACCAGCCTGGGCGCAAGGCCGAGCGCCTCCACCGCGCCGGACTCGTCGGTAACGGCCGCGCCCGCCGCGTCCAGCGCTTGCAGCAAGACGCCGATGCGAAACATCTGCGGCGTCTGCGCCAGCCATTTGCTTTCGCGCGGCAGCGTGGCGCCGACGCGCCCGCCGGTCTCGAACTTGAGCGTATCGGCCAGCGGGTGCGCCAGCAGCCCGCCGACTTCGTCATGCTGGCAGGCGTCGATCAACCGGTCGATCAGCGCCGGCGTGACCAGGCAGCGCGCGGCGTCGTGAACCAGCACCCAGTCGTTCGCTTGCGCCCCGGCGCCGGCCAGCGCGTCGAGGCCGTTGCGAACGCTCATTGCCCGGCTGGCGCCGCCGCAGTCAGCCACGTCGAACGAGTTATCGCTCATCACGTCGAAAAACCCGTCGCCGGGACTGACGACGACCAGCGTGCGCGCCAGGCGCCCGACCGCCCGAAAAGCCGCCAGCGTGTGCAGCACCATCGCCTGGCCGGCAAGCTCGCGGTATTGCTTGGCCCGACCCGATGCGCAAGCGCCCGCCCTGCCGCCCTGCCCGGCGCATGGAATCAGGGCGAAAAAACGGGCGCCGGAACGGATATCGGCAAGGCTGGCAATCATCGCTTCATCATAGATTCTAAAATCGGCGCGATGCACCTTCCCCTACTTGCGACCGGCAAACGCTACACCCTGCCCTTGCCTGTCGGCTCGGCCGACGCCCTTCTCCTCGCCCAACTCGGGCAGCGCGAAAAAGCCGCCGGCAAACTCACCGCCATCGTCACGTCGGACGCCGGCGCGGCGCGGCGCCTGATCGACGAAATTTCTTTTTTTGCGCCCGAGCTGCGCTGCGCGCTGTTCCCCGACTGGGAAACGCTGCCTTACGACACCTTTTCGCCGCACCAGGACCTGATCAGCGAGCGGCTGGCGACGCTGTGGCGCATCCAGCAGCGCGACCGGGACACCGGCGCCGATGTCGTTATCGTGCCGGCGACCACGGCGCTGTACCGGCTGGCGCCGCCGGCTTTTCTGGCCGGCTACACCTTCGAGTTCAAGGTCAGGCAAAAGCTCGACGACGCGAAACTGAAGGCGCAGCTGACGCTCGCGGGCTATAGCCACGTCGCGCAGGTCGTCAGCCCCGGCGAGTACGCGGTGCGCGGCGGATTGATCGACTTGTTCCCGATGGGCTCGCCCGTGCCGTACCGGGTCGATCTATTCGACGACGAGATCGACAGCATCCGCACCTTCGACCCCGACAGCCAGCGCAGC
>CAXSGT010000007.1:0-43937 GCA_964236835.1 uncultured Polaromonas sp. | reverse complement strand
CGGCGGCCAGCGGCAGCTCGGTATCGACCGGATTGTCGTCGCCGGCGGGCTCGCCCGGCTTGACACGAATGCCGGGAATTTCGGTGACGAAGATCAGCTTGTCGGCCTGCAACGCGATCGCCACGCTGGTCGCGACTTCCTCCATCGTCAGGTTGAACGCCTCGCCGGTCGGAGAATAGCCGAACGGCGAGATCAGCACCATCGCGCCGAAATCCAGCATGCGCACGATGCCCGCGACATCGACCTTGCGCACCAGGCCGGAATGCTGGAAATCGACCCCGTCCAGGATGCCGACCGGCCGCGCGGTGATGAAGTTGCCCGAGATCACCCGCACCGTCGAGCCGGCCATCGGCGTGTTCGGTAGACCCAGGCTGAACGCGGCCTCGATTTCATAGCGCAGCTGACCCGCCGCTTCCTGCGCCGAGTCGAGCGCCACCTCGTCGGTGATGCGCATGCCGTGCGAGTATTTGGCGGCGTGGCCCTTGGCCTTGAGCTGCTCGGTCACCTGTGGCCTGAAGCCGTGCACCAGCACGATCTTGACGCCCATGCTTTGAATCATCGCCAGGTCCTGCGCCAGGTGCGGCAGCTTGCCGGCGGCGATCGCCTCGCCGCAGACGGCCACGACGAAAGTCTGATTGCGAAACTTGTGGATGTACGGCGCCACCGAGCGAAACCAGGGCACGAAGGTGAAATTGAAGACCGTGGACATGGCGGGCTTTCGGTGGCGTCCGGTAGTGGGCAAAAAAGTGCCGTCAGTGTAAGGGCGGCGCCAGGCTCGCAAAAGCCCGCCAGCGCGCCGGTGCAAGGCAAAGCCCCGATAATTAAACGCTTTGACCGCCGGAACTTCCTTGCTTGCTTTCTTGTCGTCGCCGCTGGCGATCACCTTTCCCGAATCGCTGCCCGTTTCCGCCAAGCGCGAAGACATCATGGCGGCGCTCGCCGCGCACCAGGTCATCATCGTCTGCGGCGAAACCGGCTCGGGCAAGACCACGCAATTGCCAAAAATCGCCCTGGCGATGGGGCGCGGCAAGCTCAATTTTCCGCCCGGCCAGGGCAGGCTCATCGGCCACACCCAGCCGCGCCGGATTGCCGCGTCCAGCGTCGCCAAGCGCATTGCCGACGAACTGAAAACCCCGCTCGGCGACGTTGTCGGCTACAAGGTGCGCTTTCAGGACCGCCTGAGCCAGGGCGCGTCGGTAAAACTGATGACCGACGGCATCTTGCTCGCCGAAACACAGACCGATCCGCAGCTACGCGCCTACGACACGATCATCATCGACGAGGCGCACGAACGCAGCCTGAATATCGACTTTTTGCTTGGCTACTTGCGCCAGCTGCTGCCGCGCCGGCCCGATTTGAAGGTCATCATCACGTCGGCAACCATCGACGCGCAGCGTTTCGCGGATTACTTTGCAACTAGCAAGGGTTCGGCGCCTGTCATCATGGTCTCGGGCCGGACCTTTCCGGTCGAGCAGCGCTGGCGTCCTTTTGAAGAGTCGCGCGACCACGACCTGAACGATGCGATCGGCGATGCGGTCGATGAGCTCTGGCGCAGTCCGCACAGCGCCGGCGACATCCTGATTTTTCTGCCCGGCGAGCGCGAAATCCGCGAGGCCGCTGACCATTTGCACAAACATCTGGCGCATCAGCCGCTGCTGCGCAATGCCGAAGTGCTGCCGCTGTTCGCCCGCTTGAGCCAGGCCGAGCAGGACAAGATTTTCGACGACCACGGCGGCCGGCGCATCGTGCTGGCGACCAACGTCGCCGAGACCTCGCTCACCGTTCCAGGCATCAGATACGTCATCGACGCGGGCACGGCGCGCGTCAAGCGCTACAGTTTCAGGAGCAAGGTCGAGCAGCTGATGGTCGAGCCGGTGTCGCAGTCGTCGGCGAACCAGCGCGCCGGCCGCTGCGGGCGGGTCGCCGACGGCATCTGCATCCGGCTGTACGACGAGGCCGATTTTCTCGGCCGATCGCGCTTTACCGATCCGGAGATTTTGCGCAGTTCGCTGGCGTCGGTGATTTTGCGGATGAAGGCGCTGCACCTCGGAACCGTCGAGGACTTCGCTTTCATCGACCCGCCGCAGCGCCGCGCGATCACCGACGGCTACCAGCTGCTGGCCGAGCTCGGCGCGGTCGATGACGACAACGAGCTGACGCCGGTCGGCCGCACACTGGCCAAACTGCCGCTCGATCCGCGCGTCGGCCGCATGATTCTGGAGGCCAAAGACCGGCAGGCGCTCGACGAGGTGCTGGTGATCGCCAGCGCGCTCAGCGTGCAGGACGTGCGCGACCGGCCGATGGACCGGCAGGCGCAGGCCGACCAGGCGCATGCGAAGTTCGACGACGAGAAGAGCGAATTCGTCGGGTATCTGAAACTGTGGAAGTGGCTGGGGGATAGCCGGGGCGGCCATGGCACCGGGCACAAGCTCAGCAACCGCCAGTACGAAACCCTCCTGCGCGAGAACTTCGTTAACATCCGCCGGGTGCGCGAGTGGCGCGACATCCATTCGCAGCTGCATGCGGTGGTCGGCGAGCAGAAATGGCTGCTGAACGACAAGCCCGCGAGCTATGAACAGCTGCACCTGTCGATGCTCTGCGGCCTGCTGGGAAATATCGGCTGCAAGAGCGAAGAGGACGAGGCCTACCTGGGCGCGCGCGGCATCCGCTTTTACCGCCACCCCGGCGCGCGCCTGAGCAAGAAGCCGGGGCGCTGGATCGTCGCCGCCGAGCTGGTCGAAACGACGCGGCTGTTTGGCCGGGGACTCGCCACTATCGAGCCGCAATGGATAGAGCAGGTCGGCGGCCATCTGCTGAAAAAGCAGCTGCTCGACCCGCATTGGGAAAAAAAGGCCGCGCAGGTTACCGCGCTGGAACGCGCGACGCTCTACGGCCTGGTGATCTACCACGGGCGGCGCGTCAACTTCAGCCGGGTCGATCCGGTGGCGGCACGCGAAATCTTCATTCGCGAAGCGCTGGTCGCAGGCCACTGGGACACGAAACTGCCGTTTCTCGCCGCCAACGAAAAAACGATCGCCCGTGTCCAGGAACTCGAACACAAGGCGCGCCGGCAGGACGTGCTGGTCGATGAAGCGCTGATCTACGGTTTTTACGACCAGCAACTTCCCGCCGACGTCTGCAGCGGCGCGAGCTGCGAGAGCTGGTACAAGGCCGAGGTCAAGACGCGGCCGAAGCTGCTGCTCCTGAGCCAGGACGAGCTGATGCGCCATGAGGCCGCGGGCATCACGACGCAGGCTTTTCCCAGGACGCTGCGGCTGGGCGGCGTCGATTGCCTGGCGACCTACCTGCACGAACCCGGCGACCCGCGCGACGGCGTCACGGCCCTGGTGCCGATCTTTGCGCTCAATCAGGTCAATGAAGAGCGCTGCGAATGGCTGGTGCCCGGCATGCTGAAGGACAAGATCCAGGCGCTGATCAAAACCCTGCACCAGCGTCCGCGTTCTTGGCTGGTGCCGCTGCCCGACACCGCCGCGCGCATCGCGGCCGAGCTGATGACGCCGGAAAAGTTCGGTGCCGCATCGCTGACGGACGCGGTCTTGAATTGGGTGCGGGGCGCGACCTCGCTGGACATCAAGCGCGCCGACTTCAAGCTAGATATGCTGCCGGCGCACCTGTTCATGAATTTTCGCGTGCTCGACGGGCATGGCCGGCAGCTCGGGTCCGGGCGCAATCTGGCGGCGCTCAAGGGCGAGCTGGGATCGCAGGCGCGGGGCGCATTTCAGGCGCTCGCCGGTTTGAAGGCGCAGCCGGCCGGCGATCCACCAAATTCAGCATCAAATCAGCCTTCCGCGCAAGCGGGACGGGCGGAGTTAGCTCCTGAAACAATAGCAAATGCCATTAAATCGCCTGCGGTCAGGTCGCCCGAGCGCTACACCAGCTGGAGTTTCGGCGAGCTGCCCGAACTGATGGAGATCGGCAGGGGGTCGCAGACGCTGATCGGTTTTCCGGCGCTGATCGATTTGGGCGACGCGGTCACGAGCGAAGTCTTCGACGAGCCCGATGTCGCTGAGCCCAAGCACCGCGCCGGCCTGCGGCGGCTGTTTTCGCTGCAGCTCAAGGACGCGTTGAGGTACCTGGAAAAGAACCTGCCCGAGCTGCAGAAGATGGCGACCGGCTACATGCAAGTCGGACGCGGCGCTGACAACTCGGGCGGCGGAACGCTCGAAGAGCTGCGCCAGCAGATCATCGAGGTCGCGCTCGACAGGGCGTTTTTGCTCGAACCGCTGCCGATCCGCGAGGCCGACTTTAAAAAACGGCTCGATGAGGGTCGCGGGCGCTTGACGCTGATCGCCAGTGAAGTCGCGCGCCTGGCCGCCGGCATCTTGCTTGACTTCGGCATCGCACTGCGAAAAATCAGGGACACGAAGCACGCGCCGGATGCCGCGCAGGACGCGGCGCAGCAGCTGCAGCGGCTGGTGCCGAAGAAATTTTTGACCGCAACGCCCTATGCGCAGCTACAGCATTTCCCGCGCTACCTCAAAGCGATCGCCTTGCGGCTGGAAAAATTGCGCAGCGACCCGGAGCGCGACGCCGCGCGCATGGCCGAGCTGAAGCCGCAGGAGCAGCGCTACTGGCGCCTGGTCGCCGAACGCAAGGGCGCCGTCGATGCGCGTATGCAGGAATTTCGCTGGCTGCTCGAAGAACTGAGGGTGAGCTTTTTTGCCCAGGAATTGCGTACGCCGCAGCCGGTGAGCATCAAGCGGCTGGACAAGCTGTGGTCGCAGTTGACCGGCTGAAATAGTCACAAAAAAAGACCTCGCAAGGTCCTTTTTCTATGAGGCGGGAGCCGCCGCTAGATTCTGCCCATCACCAGCAGCACGATCAGTATCAGCACCACCAGGCCGATGCCGCCGCTCGGGCCATAGCCCCAGCTGCGGCTATGCCCCCAGGTAGGTAGGACGCCGACCAAAATCAGGATCAGGACGATAAGCAAAATAAGCGAAAGCGACATAAAAATACTCCTTGTTGCGCAGCGCCTGATTCTCGGTGAAGACCATGCCGAACCGGGCGAGCGGAAAGCCAATTTGGCCGTCAGGGCTTGCCTACAGCCTGGCCAGGCGTTCCAGCGCTTCATTCAGCGTCGCGTCTTTTTTGGCGAAGCAAAAGCGCACCACGCGCTGATCGAAGCCATCGCCATAGAACGCCGACAGCGGAATCGCCGCCACGCCGATTTCGCGCGTCAGCCATAGGCAGAAATCGGCTTCGCTCAGGTCGCTGACATCCGAAATATCGACGCACTGGAAATAGCTGCCTTCGCTGGGCAGCGGCTTGAAGCGGGTGTTCGCCAGCAGGCCGGCGCGAAACAGGTCGCGCTTGGCACCGTAGAACGCAGGCAGGTCGAGGTAGGGCCTGGCGTCGGCCATGTAGGCCGCCAAGCCATGCTGCACCGGCGTGTTGACGGTGAAGACGTTGAACTGATGGACCTTGCGGAACTCCGACGTCAGCGCCGCGGGCGCCGCGACGTAGCCGACTTTCCAGCCGGTGACATGGTAGGTTTTGCCAAAGCTGCTGACGACGAAAGCCCGCGCCGCCAGCGCCGGAAAACGCGCGGCGCTTTGGTGAGCCCGGCCTTGGGTTGCGTCGAACACCATGTGCTCATACACCTCGTCGCTGATCAAAAGGATATCGGTGGGCGCCAGAAGGGCTGCGAGGCTGAGCATGTCGGCTTCGCTCCATACCGTGGCGCTCGGGTTGTGCGGCGAATTGACAATGATGGCGCGGGTTCTGGGCGTGATGGCGGCGGCCATTTTTTGGAAATCGGGCCGGAAGCTGCCCGGTCTCAAGGGCACGCGGACAACGTTTCCGCCGGCCAGCTCGATGTTCGGCACATAGCTGTCGTAGCAGGGCTCGAGCACGATCACCTCGTCGCCCGGATGCACCACGATGGCCAGGATGACGGTAATGATGGCCTGCGTCGCGCCCGCCGTGATGGTGATTTCGCTGTCGGCGTCGTAGCTGGCGCCGTAGAGCAAGGCCAGCTTGGCCGCGACCGCTTCGCGCAGCGCCGGAACGCCGGCCATCGGCGGATATTGATTGAGGCCGCGCTTCATGGCGCCCGTCACCGCATCGACCAGCGCCGGATCGCAGTCGAAGTCGGGAAAGCCCTGGCCCAGGTTGACCGCGTTCTTTTCAGCCGCCAGCGCCGACATGACGGTGAAGATGGTGGTGCCGACGGCCGGCAGTTTGCTGGCCAGGCGCGGGGTGCGGGCGTCGTTCGATAAATTTTGCATGCTCAATCTTCGTTCAGGCGTCGAAGTCGCCGATCCGGCCCGCCATCGCCTTGACAACCGTCGCGCGGTCGAGTTTGTCGCTCAGCAGCTCGGCGAATTTATAGACGAAATTGCGCAGGTAGGCGCTGCGCTTGAAAGCGACGCGCGCCACATTGACGCCGAACAACGAACCGGCCGGCAGGGCCACCAGATCGCTGTTGGTGCCGTCGTCCTTGAGCGCCATTTCGGCGACGATGCCCACGCCCAGCCCGAGCCGCACATAGGTCTTAATGACGTCCGAGTCGATCGCTTCCAGGGCGATGCGCGGATGCAGGTGCTTCGCGGCGAACGCCTGGTCGATCCGCGTGCGCCCGGTAAACGACGGGTGGTAGGTAATTAAGGGCTCGCGGGCGAGTTCGTCCAGCGTGATGCTGTCGTTCCCGGCTAGCGGATGGCCGAGCGGCATGACCAGCATGTGCTGCCATTCATAGCAGGGAAGCGTCACCAGGTCATCGTACTGGCTGAGCGATTCGGTCGCGATGCCGATTTCGGCGACCTCGTCGAGCAGCATCCGCGCCACCTGGTCGGGCGAGCCCTGATGCAGGCTGACATTGACCTTGGGGAAGGCTTCGCGCAGCCTGGCGACCGGCTGCGGCAGCACGTACCTCGCCTGCGTATGGGTGGTGGCGATCGACAGCGTGCCGCTGTCCTGCGCCGAATACTGCTCGCCGATGCGCCGCAGGTTGCCGACCTCGCGCAGGATGAGATCGATGCTTTTGAGCACATGCTCGCCCGGCTCGGTCACGCGCTTGAGCCGCTTGCCATGGCGCGCGAAAATCTCCATGCCCAGTTCTTCCTCGAGCTCGATGATGGCTTTGGAGACGCCCGGCTGCGAAGTGTGCAGCGCGCGGGCGGTTTCGGTGAGGTTCAGGTTGCGCCGGACGGCCTCCTGGACAAAGCGGAATTGGTGAAGGTTCATGGCAAATTCCGGTTGATGATTATTTTTTTCCATTCAGGCTGCGGGCCGGGAGGCTTATTTTATTTTCAGCTGTTCGGCAACGCCGCAGCGTCATGCAAGCGCGATATCGGCCATCAGCGCCGTCAGCCGCGCATCTTCGCCGGCGGCGGGCAAGAGCTCGATCGCCACTTCTGGATGCGCGGCCCGCAGTTGCGCCATCAACAGCGGCAAGTCCTCGCGCGCATGTTTTCCGACACCGAGAAAAAGCGGAAACACCCTTAATTCGCGCGCGCCGGCGGCGATCAAGTCGACAGCCGCCTGAAAAAGCGATGGGTCGCACAGCTCCAGATAGGCGCAGCAAACCGGCGTGTCGGGCTGCCGGGCGCGGATTTGCAGCGCCACAGCCTCGATCGGCGCGCGCCACAGGGGGTCGCGCGAACCATGCGCGAACAGCACGATGCCGCGAGGTCTGCCGGCTGGGAAAGCCATGTCGCCGGGATCAGGATTCATAGCGTTTCGCGTCCCGCTAGCGCCTGAGCACCAGCCAGCCGAATGCGGCCATTGAAATCGCCATGTAAAGCAACCCCGGCGCCGCCGCCGCCAGCCAGGGCTGCCAGGCGCGCAGGTTGCCGATATAGCCGAAGACGTTGTTGAGCAGGAAAAAGCTGATGCCGATCATGACGCCGGCAAACACATAGCCGGCGATGCCGCCGGAGCGAAAGTGCAAATACGCGAAAGGCAATGCGAGCATCACCATCACGAGGCAGCTGAGCGGGTAGAACACTTTTTTCCAGAATTCGATTTCATAGCGCTGCGCGCTCTGGCCATTGACGTCGAGATGGCGAATGTAGTTGAACAGGTCGATGGTCGCCATGCGCTCGGGCTTGAGCAGCGCCACCGATACCATCTCCGGGCTGAGCTCGGTCGGCCAGCTGAAACTCGGCAGCGTTGCCCGCCTGACCCGCGCCTGTTGCCGACTCAGGCCTGCATTTTCGCCGCCGGCCGGCACGTCGAACTCCGCCCGCGTCGCTTGTTGCAGCAACCACGCCGAATTGGGCGCGAACCGGGCGCTGGGCGCGTCGGTGGTCGAGACGATCAGTCCGTTCTTGCTGAATTCGAAGATCTTCACGCCGCGCATTTCATTGTCGGGCGCGAGCTCTTTGACATTCACGACGAAGTTGCTCGACGCCTGCTTTTCCTTCAGCCAGGCGCCGGTCTGCCCGACCGTGATCTTGTTCAGGTAACGCGCCTTGAGAAGCTGAGCGGCGCGTTCGCTGCCGGGCGCCAGGTAGTCGCCGACCGCAAAGCTGAGCAGGGCGAAAAAGGCGCCGAGCGCCAGAAGCAGCGTGAGCGCGCGCCACGGCCCCAATCCACTGGTGCGCAAAATGGTGTATTCGGAATTTTGCGCCAGCCGCGCCATGACGAGGATCGTGCCGATCAGCACCGAGATCGGCAGCAGCTCGTACAGATGATTGGGAATCAAGAGGGTGACGTAAAGCAGCGCGTGCCGAACCCGGTAAATATTGTCCAAGGCGCCCAGGCCGTTGTTCTTGCCGAGGTTTTGCAATTCATCGACCAGGTCGAAAAAATAAAACAGCGCCAGAAAACCCAGCGCCACCAGAGCGATGGACGTCAGTGCTTCACGGTAGATCAGCCGGCGAATTGTTTTCATGATCGGCCGCCGTGGGCCTGGCCTGAACTGCCGCGCACCGCAAGCGGTGCAAGGTGTGTTTGCCGCCTAAGCCGCAACCCCCAATAGCCATGCCGTTTGGCGAGCCAGGCCAGCCCAAGCAGCAGCACCCCGCCATGGAGCGCCAGCAGCAAGCCGCCGAAGCTGATGAGGCCGACAAAAATCCAGTTTTGCCCCAGGTTGACGAGGTTGTTATAGACCAGAAACGCCAGCACCACGAAAACCAGGTTGCCGCTGCGCCCGCTGCGTGGATTCGTGCCGGGCAGGGCAAGCGCCAAAATCACCAGGTTGAATGCCGCCAGCGCCAATCCCAGCCGCCACGCGAGTTCGCCCAGATTGCCGCGCGTCGGGTCATTGACGAGGGCCCGCGTGGTCAGCAGTTTGGCTTCCTGGAAATTCGCGCCAAGCGGGTCCGCGCTGCCCGTCTTGACGCCGTACTCTTCAAACTCGCTGATTCTCAGCGCCGATTGCCCCGGCAGGCTTTCAAGCCGCTGCCCGTTCGACAGCATGAGGAATTGCGTATCGTTTTTGCGCTCGATGCGCCCGGAATGCGCCGTGGTGATGGAACTCTTGTCGTTGTCGGTCGTGGCGATGAACACATTGTTGCTCGCTTGGCTGGCGCCCGCGTCGCGATCGATGAAAAACACGCGATTGCCGCTGGATGATTCCTGGAACTGGCCGGGGGCGATGCGGTCGAGGTCGCCGCGTTGCCGATAACGGTTTTCCATATCCCGGGTCTGTTGATTGGTCCATGGCCATGCGAACAGCGCCGTGAGCGTGACCACCAGCAGCACCGGCCAGGCAAATTGAAAGAGCGGGCGTAAAAAAACCGCCAGGCCTTGGCCGCTGGTGAACCAGACGACCATCTCACTGTCGCGGTACATGCGCGACAACGTGCTGACGATGGCGATGAAAAGCGAAAGCGTCAGGATGGTCGGCAGGCGCCCCAGCGCCGAATAAGCCATGAAAAGCATCACGTCCCGAGGATTGACAGCGCCGCGCGACGCCTGGCCCAGCGTGCGAATCAGGACGATGGTCATGACGACGGTCACCAGCACCACGAGGGTGGCGCCGAAACTGCGCGCCAGTTCCTTGCGTATCGAAGATTGGAATAACATTGACTCAATAGCCGCGAAGGCTTTGCTTTTTTATTAGCCGGTGCACCCACCGAATCCCGAATTATGGACTTTGAACTTAAAACACTTACCCGCGCCGCGGTTTGCCGGGAAAAAGCCGACGCGCTGATCGTGCTCGTTGCCGAAGGGCCGGTGTCCGGCGCTGATCCGCTGTCAACGCTGGCCGCATCGGCCGTTGCCTCGGGCGACCTGGAAATCAAGGCCGGCAAACTGCTGATCGCCTATCGCACGCCAGGCATTGCGGCCACGCGCGTGGTGCTGGTCGCGGCGGGAGACGCCTGCCCGAAAAGTGTCCGGGTCGCCGTCACCGCGGCCGTGGGAGCTTTGAAGGGCAGCAATGCGCGGCGCGCGATCCTCTGCCTAAACGGGATTGGCGATATGAATGCGGGGACGCTGCGCGCCGCCGTCGTCTCCTGCAGCGACGCCGCCTATGTCTATGACACGACGAAATCCAAGCCAAGCCCGGCAAAACTGCAGCGCATCCTGGTGACCGTGGACAGTCCGGCTGGCCTGCGTGCCGGGTTCGACCAGGCGCTGGCGCTGGCCAAGGGCATCGACCTCGCCAAGGAATGGGCCAACCGCCCCGCCAACCACGCCACGCCGTCGCTCCTGGGCGAGGCGGCGAAGGCGCTTGCGAAATTGCCTCGCATCAAGACGCGGGTGCTCGGCCCGAAAGACGTGGCGAAGCTCGGCATGGGCGCGTTCATGGCGGTTGCGCAGGGCACGGCCGAACCCTTGCGTTTTATCGTGCTGCGTTACGAAGGTGCGCGCAAGGCTGTTGCGCCCGTCGTGCTGATCGGCAAGGGAATCACCTTCGACACGGGCGGCATCTCGATCAAGCCGGCCGCCGAAATGGATGAAATGAAGTTCGACATGTGCGGCGCGGCGAGTGTTTTGGGCGTCTTTCGCGCGCTCGCCGAGCTGCAGCCTGCGCTGAATGTCGTAGGGCTGATTCCGGCGTCCGAAAACATGCCGGGCGACCGCGCCATCAAGCCGGGCGACGTGGTCACCAGCATGAGCGGGCAAACCATTGAAATCCTCAATACCGACGCCGAAGGCCGCCTGGTGCTGTGCGACGCCTTGACCTATGCGGAGCGCTTCGAGCCCACAGCCGTGATCGACATCGCGACGCTGACGGGCGCCTGTGTGGTGGCGCTCGGCGGCGTTCGCAGCGGGCTCTTTTCCAACAGTGAGCCGCTTGCCCAAGCGCTGATCAACGCGGGCGAATCCGCGCAGGACCCATGCTGGCGAATGCCGCTCGACGATGACTATGCAGAAGGCCTGAAAACGAATTTCGCCGATGTCGCCAACGTGGCCGGACGCGCGGCTGGGGCGGTGACCGCCGCCAAATTCTTGCAGCGTTTCGCGGGCGATTTTTCCTGGGCGCACCTGGATATCGCCGGTACGGCATGGAAAGGCGGCGCCGCCAAGGGAGCCACGGGCCGCCCGGTTCCCTTGCTGCTCGACTACTTGCTCGGCCAGGCGGCGCTGGCGGCTGTGGAAAACGCCTTGCCTGCGAAAGCAAAGCCGGTCAAAAAGAGCGCGTCTTCGGCCAAAATTCAGGTATGACCGAGATTGCTTTTCATGTCAACGTGCCTGACAAGCTCGCCTACTGTTGCCGTTTGTTGCGCAAGGCTTACCTCAGCGGTGCAGAGGTAACGGTCACCAGCGGGCCTGAAGCGCTGGCCGAACTCGATCAGCTGCTGTGGAGTTTTTCGCCCGCGGAATTCGTGCCCCATTGCCTTGCCGATGCGCCGCAAGGCACTGCCGCGGTCACGTCGATACTTTTGACCGGCTCGCTTGCGGCCTCGCCTGGGCATGAAGTGCTGGTGAACCTCGGGCAGGTCGTTCCGGCCGGCTTCGAGCGTTTCGAGCGTTTTATCGAAGTGGTTTCGCAGGCTGCGGGCGACACTGCCGCGGGGCGCCTGCGCTGGAAGCATTACGCCGCGCGAGGCTACGCGCTGACGAAGCATGATTCACGTTCGGCAAGGTGAATCGTCATGAGCATGCTGCCGGCGCCGCCGCATTTCGTCCCGACCTTGACTGAGGTTGTCGAGGTTGTCGAGGTTGTCGATGCGATGCCGTTGCCTGAGACTGGTATTTGCAGCACCGACACGCAGTCAACCACTGCGCCCGCTCTGCAAGACGACATGGCACAGCGCTTGCTGCGACGTGCAGGGCGACTTCTTGAAAATCGCCTGCAGGAGGTGGTCGGCGAGATCGTTCTTGCCCATACCCAGACGTTCGCATTGCGGCTTCGTGAGGAGATCGCACAAGTCCTCCGCCAGTGCATGTTGCAGGCCATCGAACAGGAAGCGGCGGATGCGCATTTCCTTGGGGACTGAGCTTGAACGGCTTTCCGATCCGCTTGCGGCGCGATGCCTTTGCATTGGTGTTCGCGCAACGCCCCGCGCCGAAAGCTTGCCCTGGTAGCCTATCGAGCCAGGGAGGTCGCTAATGGTGCAGGCTCGAAAATTGCGTTATGTTATGTGCGGCGTTGAATTAAAAATCACTGTTATCCGCAATAGGTAAATTTTTTAAACAGGGTGTTTTTATGCAAATGAAATTAAAACTGACAGCACTTGCCGCGCTCGCATTGACGGCAACGCTGGCGAGCGCGCAAGACACGGTCGTCAGAATTGGTCACGTGGCGCCGATGTCTGGCTCGCAGGCGCATTACGGCAAGGACAATGAAAACGGCGCGCGTATGGCCATCGACGACTTGAACACGCAAAATATCGTGATCGGCGGCAAGAAAGTCAGGTTCGAGCTGGTCGCTGAAGACGATGCGGCGGATCCGAAACAGGGCACGGCGGTGGCCCAAAAATTATGCGACGCCAAGGTCGCGGGCGTGGTGGGCCATCTGAATTCGGGAACCACCATTCCCGCATCCAAGGTTTATAACGACTGCGGCATCCCGATGGTGACCGGCGCCGCCACCAATCCCAACCTGACCAAGCCTGGCTATAAAACCACCTACCGCATCATCGCCAATGACAACGCCTTAGGCGCGGGACTGGCTTTCTATGCGGCCGATGCGCTGAAACTCAAAAAAGTCGCGGTCATCGACGACCGCACCGCCTATGGCCAGGGCGTGGCGGAAGTGTTCAAGAAAACCGCCTTGGCTAAAGGAATGACCGTCGTTGACGAGCAGTACACGACCGACAAGGCCACCGATTTCATGGCCATCTTGACGGCCGTGAAATCCAAAAGCCCCGATGCCGTTTTCTTCGGCGGCATGGACGCGCAAGGCGGCCCGATGCTGCGTCAGATGGAGCAATTGGGTATGGGCGGCTTGAGGGTTTTTGGTGGCGACGGAATCTGCACCGCCGAACTGGCAAAACTGACCTCTGGCGCAAAAACTCTCAGCAACGTCGTATGCGCCGAAGGAGCCGCCTCCCTGGCCAAGATGCCCGGGGGTGAAGCCTGGAAAAAGCGTTACGACGCCAAATATCCTGGCCAGTACCAGATTTACAGCCCCTACACTTATGACGCCACCTTTCTTCTGGTCGATGCGATGAAACGGGCCAATTCGACCGACCCCAAGGTCTATACCCCTGAGCTGATCAAGTCCAACTACAAGGGCGTGACCACCACCATCGCTTTCGAGCCCAACGGCGAGCTGAAAAATCCTGCCATCACTTTGTATGTGTACAAAGACGGCAAGAAATCCGCCTTGAATTAAACGTGGGCTGACAGGAAACTCCGGCTTGTGCCGACACGCCGCTTAGCTAGCTTCGGTGTGGTTTTACTTTTGAGTTCGCCACAGCGGTTAAGTGGCACAATCCGAGCTTTCTGAAGGCCCTTCCTGCCACAGTCGCATCCGCTAATCGGTTCAGCCGTGTTGCGGAAGGTTAATTAACCAGCCACGACATGCCGTTGTGGCCAGCTAATGTTTCCCAAAGGGAAACGGAGGTCAGCGGATATGAGTTCGAACCCACAGGCGCCCGCGTCTGTTTACACAGCCTATCAGGGCAATACCTATCTTTTCGGGGGCAACGCGCCTTATGTCGAAGAGATGTATGAGAATTACCTTGCCAATCCCGGCAGCGTGACCGACAGCTGGCGCGAATACTTCGATGCGCTGCAAAATGTTCCCGCAACCGATGGCAGCAGTGCCAAGGACGTTCCACATTTGCCTGTTGTCAACGCCTTCGCTGAGCGCGCCAAGCAAGGCCAGACCACGGTCGTGGTTGCCAGTGGCGCGGACTCGGAAATGGGCCGCAAGCGCACTGCGGTTCAGCAGCTGATTTCTGCTTATAGAAACGTCGGTGCCCGCTGGGCCGACCTGGATCCGCTCAAGCGCGCCGAACGCGACAACATTCCCGAATTGGACCTGGCTTTTTATGGCTTTACCGATGCCGACCAGGAGATCGTGTTCAACACCAGCAATACTTTCTTCGGTAAAGAGACGATGAGCCTGCGCGAGCTGCTCAATGCGCTGCGTGAGACGTATTGCGGCACGATCGGCGCCGAGTACATGTATGCGACCGACCAAAACCAGAAGCGCTGGTGGCAGCAAAAGCTCGAAAGTATTCGCAGCAAGCCGAGCTTATCCAGGGAAAAGAAACTGCATCTGCTTGACCGCCTTACCGCCGCCGAAGGGCTGGAGCGCTTTTTGCATACCAAATATGTCGGCCAGAAGCGTTTTTCGCTTGAAGGCGGCGAAAGTTTTATCGCCAGCATGGACGAGCTGATCCAGCGCAGCGGCGAAGTCGGCGTGCAGGAAATCGTGATCGGCATGGCGCATCGTGGCCGCTTGAACGTACTGGTTAATTCGCTGGGCAAGGTGCCAGCCGACCTGTTTGCTGAGTTCGACCATACGGCGCCCGAAGATTTGCCAAGCGGGGATGTGAAATATCACCAGGGTTTCAGCTCCGATGTGACGACTCCCGGCGGTCCGGTTCACCTTTCGCTGGCATTCAACCCATCGCACCTCGAAATTGTGAACCCGGTGGTGGAAGGCTCGGTTCGCGCCCGCATGGACCGCCGCGCCGATCCCAGGGGGCTGCAGGTGTTGCCGGTGCTGGTGCATGGCGACGCAGCGTTCGCAGGGCAGGGTGTCGTCATGGAAACGCTGGCGCTGGCCGAAACGCGCGGTTATTTCACCGGCGGCACGGTGCATCTGGTCATCAACAACCAGATTGGCTTCACCACCAGCGATCCGCGCGACAGCCGCTCGACCTTGTATTGCACCGATGTCGTGAAAATGATCGAGGCGCCGGTGCTGCACGTCAATGGCGATGATCCGGAGTCGGTGGTGCTGGCGACTCAGCTGGCGCTTGAGTTCCGCATGGAGTTCCAAAAAGATGTAGTGGTGGACATCATCTGCTTTCGCAAGCTCGGGCATAACGAACAAGACACGCCCGCGTTGACCCAGCCGCTGATGTACAAAAAAATTGCGCAGCATCCAGGCACGCGCCGGCTCTATGCCGACAAGCTTGCGGCGCAGGGCCTGGGCGACACGCTGGGCGATGACATGGTCAAGGCCACACGCGCTGCGCTCGATGCCGGCAAAAGCACCTTCGATCCGGTACTAACCAACTTCAAGAGCAAGTACGCGGTTGACTGGACTCCCTATCTTGGAAAGAAATGGACCGATGCCGGCGACACAGCCATTCCGATGGCCGAGTGGCGGCGTCTGGCGGAAAAAATCACTACCATTCCCGCCAGTGTCACGCCGCATAATTTGGTCAAGAAAGTGTATGACGACCGGGCAGCCATGGGGCGGGGCGAGATGCCAGTGGACTGGGGAATGGGAGAGCACATGGCGCTGGCGTCGCTCGTCGCCAGTGGCTATCCGGTGCGCTTGTCGGGCGAAGATAGCGGACGCGGAACCTTTACGCACCGGCACGCGGTGATTCATGACCAGAGCCGGGAAAAGTGGGATACCGGTACCTATGTGCCATTGCAAAACGTCGCCGAGAACCAGGCGCCCTTTGTCGTCATCGATTCCATCCTGTCGGAAGAAGCGGTGCTGGCTTTCGAGTACGGCTACGCATCGAACGATCCGAGCACCCTGGTGATCTGGGAAGCGCAGTTCGGCGATTTCGCCAACGGTGCGCAAGTCGTGATCGACCAGTTCATCGCATCCGGCGAAGTGAAATGGGGGCGTGTCAATGGCATTACTCTGATGCTGCCGCACGGCTATGAAGGGCAGGGCCCGGAGCACAGTTCGGCCCGGCTGGAGCGCTTTATGCAATTGTCGGCCGACGCCAACATGCAGGTCGTTCAGCCCACCACCGCGAGCCAGATATTTCACGTACTGCGCCGCCAGATGGTTCGCAACCTGCGCAAGCCGCTGGTGATCATGACGCCGAAGTCGCTGCTGCGCAACAAGGATGCGGCCTCGCCGTTGTCCGAGTTCACAAAGGGTGGCTTTCAAACAGTCATCCCGGAAAACAGGGAAGAGGTGATCAGAAGGGCCGACAAGATAAAACGCATCGTCGCCTGCTCGGGCAAGGTGTATTACGACCTGGCGAAAAAGCGCGAGGAAAAGGGCTTTGACGACACTGTGATATTGCGCGTGGAACAGCTTTATCCGTTTCCGCACAAGGCATTTGCGAGCGAGATGAAAAAATATCCCAATGTCACCGACATCGTGTGGTGTCAGGACGAACCGCAAAACCAGGGCGCATGGTTTTTTGTGCAGCACTATATTCACGAAAACATGGTTGAAGGGCAGAAGCTGGGCTATTCAGGCCGCGCTGCGTCGGCATCTCCGGCGGTTGGATATTCGCACCTGCATCAGGAACAGCAAAAATCGCTTGTCGATGGCGCGTTTTCCAAGCTCAAAGGGTTTGTGCTGACCAAATAAGGCGGCGGCATTTCTCAAAAAAACACAAGAATCCGAAAGTATCAAATGGCCATCGTAGAAGTTAAAGTTCCCCAGCTGTCCGAATCTGTGGCCGAAGCCACCCTGCTGCAGTGGAAGAAAAAAGTTGGCGACGCCATCGCAGCCGACGAAATTTTGATTGAAATCGAAACCGACAAAGTCGTTCTGGAAGTCCCGGCCCCTGCTGGCGGAGTGCTCGCTGAAGTACTTGTCGCCGACGGCGCCACGGTGAACGCAGAGCAGGTGATTGCGCGAATCGACACCGAGGGTGCTGCAGGTGCGTCAGCCTCTGCGCCAAACACCGCCACGCCCGTCGCCGTGGCAGCGGCTCCGGCTGCTGCTCCAGCAATCTCGACTGTCGCACCAGGCGGCGGCTCGATGGCGGGGGTGGCGATGCCGGCGGCGGCCAAACTGATGGCCGACAGCGGTATGCCGGCAGGCTCGGTTCCAGGAACCGGCAAGGACGGCCGCGTCACCAAAGGCGATGTGCTAGGTGCGACAGCGTCGGGTGCTACACAATCTGTAGCGCCTACTGCAATACCCACGGGCGCGCCAACGACTTCTTTGCCTAGGATTGCAGTTGCGGTCAAGTTGCCCGACTTGGGCGAGCGCCCCGAGCAGCGCGTCCCCATGAGCCGGCTGCGCGCGCGTATCGCCGAGCGTTTGCTGCAATCGCAATCGACCAGCGCCATCCTGACAACCTTCAATGAGGTCAACATGGCGCCGGTGATGGAGATGCGTAAGAAATTCCAGGACGCGTTTACCAAGGCGCATGGCGTCAAGATCGGTTTCATGAGCTTTTTCGTAAAAGCCGCCGTGCACGCGCTCAAGAAGTTTCCGATGCTCAACGCGTCGGTGGACGGCAACGATATCGTGTACCACGGCTTTTTCGATATCGGTATCGCCGTCGGGTCGCCACGCGGCCTGGTCGTGCCCATTTTGCGCAACGCGGACCAGATGAGCTTTGCGGACATCGAGAAAAAAATCGCTGAATACGGCCAAAAAGCCAAGGACGGCAAGCTGGCCATTGAGGAAATGACGGGCGGAACGTTCTCGATTTCCAATGGCGGAACCTTTGGCTCGATGCTTTCGACCCCAATCATCAACCCGCCGCAATCAGCCATTCTGGGGGTGCATGCCACAAAAGACCGCGCCGTGGTGGAGGATGGCCAGATCGTGGTTCGACCCATGAATTATCTGGCCATGAGTTACGACCACCGAATCATTGACGGGCGTGAAGCCGTGCTCGGACTCGTTGCGATGAAGGAGGCGCTGGAGGATCCATCGCGCCTGCTCTTCGATATCTAAAAATCTGTCGGCACGAGACTGCGGAAATTCGCTGGCGCCTCGCCCTTTTCACTGGAAACAATATGCCCAAACAATTCGACGTCATCGTCATCGGTGGCGGGCCTGGCGGCTACATTGCGGCCATTCGAGCGGCTCAATTAGGCCTTGGCGTTGCCTGCATCGACGAATGGAAAAACGCCCAGGGCGGTCCGGCATTGGGCGGAACCTGCACCAACATCGGCTGTATTCCCTCAAAGGCGCTGTTGCAGTCGTCGGAGAACTATGACCATGCCGGCCATCATTTCTTCGCGCACGGCATCAACGTGCAGGGTCTGAGTCTGGACATTCCTAGAATGCTTGACCGCAAGGACACGGTCGTCAAGCAGAACAACGATGGAATCGTCTATCTGTTCAAAAAGAACAAGGTGACGTTCTTTCATGGCCGCGGCTCTTTTCTGGCCGCCAAGGATGGGTTGTATGACATCAAGGTTTCGGGCGTTGCGGACGAAACGGTCTCGGGCAAGCACATCATCGTCGCCACCGGCTCCAATGCCCGCGCACTGCCTGGCACGCCTTTCGATGAGCAAAAAATCTTGTCCAACGACGGCGCCTTGCGTATCGAAGCCGTGCCGGCAAGACTGGGCGTCATCGGCTCGGGCGTCATTGGCCTGGAAATGGGGTCGGTCTGGCGTCGCCTTGGCGCCGATGTCACTATTTTGGAAGGACTGCCGACTTTCTTGGCCGCGGTCGATCAGCAGATCGCCAAGGAAGCCCACAAGGCATTCACCAAACAAGGGTTGAAAATTGAACTGGGTGTGAAAGTCGGCGAAATCAAAACTGGCGAAAAAGGTGTATCCATCGCCTATAGCCGTGCCGACGGAGAGGCGCAGACCCTGGAGGTGGAAAAGCTGATCGTCTCCATTGGCCGCGTCGCCAATACCATGGGTCTTGCGCCTGAAACCGTTGGCCTGCAGCTCGACGAACGCGGCGCAGTACTGGTGGACGATGATTGCAGGACGAATTTGCCCAATGTGTGGGCAATCGGCGATGTGGTCCGCGGGCCGATGCTGGCCCACAAGGCCGAAGAAGAAGGCGTGGCGGTCGCCGAGCGCATCGCAGGGCAGCACAGTCATGTCAACTTCAACACCATTCCCTGGGTGATCTACACCAGTCCCGAAATCGCCTGGGTGGGCCAGACCGAGGAACAGCTGAAAACAGCCGGACGTGCCTATAAAGCCGGCGTTTTTCCATTTATGGCCAATGGCCGCGCGCGCGCCTTGGGCGACACCACCGGCATGGTCAAAATGCTGGCCGATGCGGCCACCGACGAGATGCTAGGCGTGCATATCGTCGGTCCCATGGCAAGCGAGCTGATTGCCGAATGCGTGGTCGCCATGGAGTTTCGCGCCAGCAGCGAGGATATCGCAAGGATTTGCCATGCGCATCCTTCGCTGAGCGAAGCGACCAAAGAAGCGGCTCTGGCGGTTGACAAGCGTGCATTGAATTTCTAAACCGCCCACGCAGTGACAGCGCTTGTACACGCCGCTTATTACGCAGAGCTGAAACACCGTGGTTATACGAGCGACCCGGCGCAGTTGTGCGCGGTTGCCGCTTTAGAGCGCTGCGCAATCGAATGGTCGGCGTACAAGGACCAGCGTTCCAATGCCTTTAAAAAGCTGATCAACCGGCCTGAGATACCTCGCGGCGTGTACATGTATGGCGGCGTGGGTCGGGGAAAAAGCTTTTTGATGGACTGCTTTTTCGACGTCGTGCCCTTGAGGCGAAAAGTCAGGCTGCATTTTCATGAATTCATGCGTGAAGTGCATCGTGAACTGCGCGAGTTGCAAGGCACGGCCGACCCGCTCGATGAATTGGGCAAGCAGATCGCCAGACGCTACAAACTGATCTGTTTCGACGAGTTTCATGTGGCCGATATTACCGACGCCATGATTCTTTACCGATTGCTTGTAGCGCTTTTTGACAACGGCGTTGGATTTGTGACCACCTCGAATTTTCATCCCGATGCGCTTTACCCCAACGGCTTGCATCGCGACCGTATCCTGCCCGCGATCGAGCTGCTAAAAAGCCATCTGGAAGTTATCAGTGTTGACAATGGAACGGATTACAGGGCGCGCACACTGCTGGATACCCGGCTTTATCACACGCCGCTAGGGCCTCAAGCCGATGCCGAAATGCGGGAAACCTTTCGTCTGCTCGCGTCTTCATCACAAGATGAAAATCCCGTGCTGCAGATTGAGTCGCGGCAGATACAGGCCAGGCGCAGAGCGGGTGGTGTGGTTTGGTTCGATTTCAAAGCCTTGTGCGGCGGACCGCGGTCGCAAAACGACTATCTTGAAATAGCGACGCAATTTCACACAGTGCTTCTAAGCGACGTGCCTCACATGCCAGTCAGGATGGCATCTGAAGCCAGGCGGTTCACCTGGCTGGTCGATGTACTTTATGACCGGCGCGTCAAGCTCATCATCTCGGCCGCTGTGCCGCCGGAAGCGTTATACACCGAAGGCCCGCTGGTCCATGAGTTTCCCAGAACCGTGTCGCGGCTCAATGAAATGCAGTCAACAAAATATTTGGCGCTGGAGCGCAGAACTGTCGATACCACTTTGACATGAAAGCTGTTTTTATCGCATTTTTTTTTCTGGCCGCGCTGACTGGGCATGCACGCGCCCAGTCGATGTCTTCCGAAAAGCAGCATGACATCATCAACGCACAACGTGCTGCAATCAGCGCCGAACGCGCCGGTCTGGAGGCTGGTTTTCTGGCGCAAGACGCGGTCTGCTATAAAAAATTCGCCGTGAACAACTGCTTGGCCGATGTAAATGCCAGGCGACGCGAATCAATGGCAAGCCTCCGGCGTCGGGAGATTGAGCTCAATGACGAAGAGCGAAAAATCAAGGGCGCCGAGCAGCTGAACAGAACAGAGGAAAAGTCATCGCCTGAAAAACAACAGGACGCTGTGGAGCGCAGCGCCAAGGCGAGCGAGGAATATAAACTGCGTCTGGAGCGAGAAACCAACAAAAAGCAAGAGCGTTCGACGGTCGAGTCGAATGAAAAAACGGCTCGTGAAGCAAATGCCGAAAAGCTTTTGCGTCATCAGAAAAAAACTGACGAGCGCAATCGCAAACAAGCCGCGGCGGTCGCAGAAGCGACAAAATACGCCGAACGGCAGAACGAGGCCGTGAAGCGCCGAGCCGAGCATGAAGCGGATCTAAAAAAACAGACCAAACCCCCGGCGAAACCACTGCCTATGCCCGAGCTTTGAAAATTTTTAGTCCAAAGACTCGAATTTGACAATTGCCAGCGACAAGTTATCGCCTATTCCACGCGCTCGCGAGCGAGCTTTTTGAATGAGGAACTCGGTCGCTTCGCGGGGCGACAGCATCGAAAGCGCAGAGCCCATTTCAGCGGCGCTAAAGTAGTGCCAAATACCATCGCTGCAGGCCAGCAACACGTCATCGGGTTGCAACTGGGATATATAGTGGTGTGCGACCGGCGGCGCTTCTTCCGCGCCCAAACAACCCATCAAAATATTCGATTGAGGATGAATATTGGCTTCTTCCTCGCTGATGTCGCCCTTGTCAATCAAAGTTTGAACATAGGAATGGTCAACTGTTCTAAAAATTAGCTTGCTGCCTCGAAAATGATAGATCCGTGAATCGCCGGTATGCACCCAATAACATTCACCGCTCGGACTGATCAGGAACGCGGCAAGTGTGCTATGAGGCTCCTGTTCCGCTGAAATTGCGGTGAGCTTGATAACAATATGAGCCTCTTCAATAATTTGTCTAAGCATGGAAGGCGCATCGTCGTCTTCAGGCGCATACCGCTCAAAAAGCTGTCTTGCCGTTAGCATGACTTGATCTGACGCCTTTCGACCTCCGCTGCGCCCTCCCATACCATCGGCAACCACACACAGCATGCAGCCAGGCAGGCGCGGGTGGCTCAGCAAGACTACCTGATCTTGCTGATACTCGCGGTCGCCCTTGTGGATTCCCGTGGACGCTGTGATTCGATAACCTTTAGGCATTGTGTAGTTTTCGCGGAATTCATGCGCCCGAAGCTGGCGCCATCAAGCGTATTATCAAAAAAGGAGGGTGAGCTTGAAATATACCTTGGACAAGAGTCACCGCTTCCTAAAACGCTGGCCGATGGCGATTTTGGATGAAGAGGCAAACCTTCATTGCATGGCCAACAAGGCCGATACGAGGCTTTCTGACTGATGAGTTGCTTTTCAAATTTTTTAGAAAGTGCGACATTTTTTTTGCTTGCCGACAGGATGTCATATTTTTTGGCTGTCTGCGTCTTGTTTCGGGTTTGACTGATGAATCTGGCGCTTGAAGTTCTGACAGCGTTTTCCGCCGAAGGTGCACTGTCGCGCTCGATAGAGCGCTTTCTGCCACGCAGCGGCCAAATTGAAATGGCAATGGCCGTTACACATGCCATCGAAGCCGGCCAGGCGCTGGTGGTGGAGGCCAGCACGGGCGTCGGCAAGACATTTTCCTATCTGGTTCCCGCGTTGTTGAGCGGCGAACGCGTCTTGCTTTCCACCGCGACCAAAGCCTTGCAGGATCAGTTGTTTGGCCGTGATCTGCCTCATTTGGTGCAAGCGCTCGATCTACCGGTTCGTAGCGCTTTGCTCAAGGGACGCAGCAGCTACTTGTGCCTGCACCGAATGGAAATGTCTCGCCGGGAAGCGCAACTCCCCGAGGGTGTTTCGCAACGCGCGCTTGCAAGGATCGAGCAATGGTCTCACGTAACGCGAACCGGCGATCTTGCGGAGATGCCCGGTCTCGACGAGCGATCTCCGGTGATTCCGCTGATAACCTCGACTCGAGACAATTGCCTGGGATCGCAGTGTCCCCGCTTTCGCGCATGTCATGTCAACCTGGCTCGCAGGGAAGCCATGGCGGCGGATGTGGTGGTCATCAACCATCACCTGTTTTTCGCCGACCTGGCGGTTCGCGAGTCAGGCATGGCTGAATTGCTGCCCACAGTGCGGATTGTGATTTTCGATGAGGCGCACCAGCTCAATGAAACCGGCGTGCAATTTTTGGGCGCTAACCTCAGCACGGGTCAATTGCTTGATTGTTGCCGCGACATGCTTGCCGCGGGGCTGCAATTCGCAAGGGGCCTGGCCGATTGGCAAGGTCTTGCGGGAGCCATGGAGAGGGCCGCGCGTGAGTTGCGTTTGTGCGCCGGAAAACATTATCCAGGCACCAAGCTGCGCTGGACCGGCGAGGTGCCTGAAGGACTCGATACCGGCGCCTGGCGTCAGGCGCTGGAAGCGGTGCATGCCGCGTGCGGCAAGGCGTGCGAAGCGCTTGATACCGTCAGTGAAATCGCGCCTGATTTCGTGCGGCTGCATGAACGCGCGGCTCGTCTTTTGGAGCGCGCTGAAAGCTTTGTCGGCCCATGCGGACTTGGCAGTGTGCGTTGGGTCGATGTGGGCGCGCAGTTGCGTCTGGTCGAGTCGCCCCTGGATATTTCGCAGGCCGTGAAAAGCAAAATGCTTGGCGTTTCCGGTGAAAGCGAAAAATCCTGGATTTTTACTTCGGCTACGCTGGGTGAAGATGAAAAGCTCAGCTGGTTCACACAGCCTTGTGGACTCGGCGAGGCCGATGTGTTGCGGGTGGGCAGCCCTTTCGACTATGAACGGCAGGCGGCCTTATATGTGCCGGCGAATTTTCCAAAGCCTGGCGATCCCTTGCATTCGGCGAAGGTGGCTGAGTCTGTAGCGATTTGGACACGGCAACTGGGCGGACGCACCATGGTATTGACGACCACCCTGCGCGCACTGAAAACGATCGGCGAAGCGCTGCATAAGGCTTTCCAGAATTCGAGCGACATCGAAGTACTGGTGCAGGGCGAGATGCCCAAGCGGGCGCTGATCGAGCGTTTTAGACAAGGAGATTTTCAAGGCGCGAAAGCTTGCGTGCTGGTGGCGTCGGCGTCGTTTTGGGAGGGTATAGATGTGCCTGGAGATGCGCTTCAACTCCTTGTTATCGACAAGCTTCCCTTTCCGCCACCGAGCGATCCTTTGGCTGAGGCACGCTCGAAGTTGCTCGAATCGCAGGGCCGCAGCGCATTCAACGATTATTTTCTGCCGGAAGCTGCCGTGGCGCTCAAGCAGGGCGCGGGGCGACTCATACGGCGCGAAACCGACCAGGGGGTTCTTGTCGTCTGCGACAGCCGACTCGTTGCCATGGGCTATGGACGACGTTTGCTCAAAGCGCTACCGCTGATGAAGCGGCTTGTGTCGGAGCAAGAACTGCTGCATGCGCTGGGCGGCCTTACCAGAACTTGTACCAAGGATTGCCCGCAGCCCTGAAGCCTTTGCTCGTGTACTGGCTTTGCGGATAGCTCTTTTCCATGATGCGGCGGGTATCGTCGCGCAGCTCGGTCATGCCAAGCGCATCGTACGACTTGAACAGTATGTAAGCCGCTTCTTCGAGCGCCGGAACGTCGCGATAGTCGGCAATTGCGTTTTGCGCCCGGTTGATGGCGGCCACATAAGCTCCGCGGGAGTAGTAATAGCGCGCCACATGAACTTCGGATTGAGCCAGCGAATTGACGATGTAGTTCATTCGCAGGCGCGCGTCGGGCGAATAGCGCGACTCCGGAAAGCGGGTGATCAATTCCTTGAAGGATTCGAACGACTCCTTGGCCGCGTTCTGATCGCGTTCGGACAAATCCTGGCGTGAAATGAATCCAAAAAGGCCCAGGTTGTCATTAAAGTTCACCAGCCCCTTCAAATACAAAGCGTAATCCATGGCGGGACTTGCCGGATGCAGCTTCATAAAACGATTCAATGTTGCAACGGCTTGCGCCTGCTCGGCCCCTTTATACTGGGCATAGGCCTTGTCGAGCTCGGCCTGCTGCGCAAGAGGTGTTCCAGCCGCGCGGCCCTCGAGCTTTTCATACAAAGGAATCGCCTTGTCGTAAGAGCCGGAACTCGCTTCATCCTTTGCTTCCGCGTAAATCCTGTTCGGACTCCAGGTTGCGGTCTTGTCGGCCGCTGGTGTGATGGAGCAGCCCGCGACCATGAAAGACAAGGCGCAAAGTGTTGCAATAAGCGGCGAGGTATTTGAAGCAGGCGATAATTTTATGAAAAACATTGCAATCGACCTTGTTGATGTCTGACCCGGAACAAAGCAAATCAATTATATCGGGCAG
Organism: uncultured Polaromonas sp.; assembly: GCA_964236835.1. Taxonomy (GTDB): domain Bacteria; phylum Pseudomonadota; class Gammaproteobacteria; order Burkholderiales; family Burkholderiaceae_C; genus Polaromonas. Next base: position 18,610 of record CAXSGT010000007.1, on the reverse strand, counting down.
GTTAGACCCTGATGCGCAGACAGATGACGCGCCGGACGAGGCCGATGGCGGCGAAACGGAATTGCGCCGGATCACTATTCCCTTACAAAGTCATGGCGGGCGCCTCGACAAGGCGTTGGCGGATTTGGCGCCTGAATTTTCCCGCAGCTATCTCCAGCAATTGATAGAAGCTGGCGCTGTGTCCGTCGAAGGTTTCAAGGTTCTCAAGGCATCCGTGAAAGTCAAAGCCGGCGACCAGCTCACCGTTGAGCTGCGGCCAACACCGCAAAGCCAGTCCTTCAAGGCGGAAGCCATGGTGTTGGAGGTCGTCTTTGAGGATTCCTGGCTTCTGGTGATCAACAAGCCTGCAGGGCTGGTCGTGCATCCCGCGCCCGGCAACTGGAGCGGCACCTTGCTCAATGGCCTGTTGGCGCATGACCCGCAAGCCGCATGCCTGCCGCGCGCGGGTATCGTTCATCGACTCGACAAGGACACCAGCGGACTTATGGTGGTGGCGCGGCAGCGGCAGGCGATGGACCAACTGGTCAGCATGATCGCGGCCCGAAACGTCAGCCGGGAATATGTCGCATTGGCGCATGGCGCATGGCATGACGCGAAAGCACGCCGGGTTGATGCGCCCATCGGCCGCGATCCCCGCAACCGCCTGCGAATGGCGGCGGTCGATCTTGAAAAAAACGCGGGCAAACCGGCCTCCACGACGATTTCAGTGCTCGACACCACGCAGCGCCATTGTCTGGTGGAATGCAGGCTGGATACTGGCCGCACCCATCAGATCCGGGTGCATATGACCTTGCTGGGCCATCCCCTCGTGTCCGATGAACTGTATGGAGGAAGTGGCGCGGGCGGAATGAAGCGACAAGCGCTGCACGCCTGCCGGCTTGCGTTCAAGCACCCGGTCGATGGCGCCGCGATGGAGTTCAAATCGCCGCCACCTTCCGATTTTCAGGCGGCCATTGAAAATTTAGGCCTCATATACAATCAAAGCCGGTAGTTTTTAGCTACTCGTGACACGATGCACCTAATCGTGAAAAGCGTGCGTAGCCCGAAAGCGCAGACAAACGCGCTCTCCGCCTTTTTCGAAATGGCCGACAATGAATACGATGGATGCCAAGCGTGTCCTCGAAACAGCGCTTATTTGCTCGCAGCAACCGCTTGCTTTGCGTGAATTGGCAACGCTGTTCAACGGGGTGCTCGCCGCTGAGAGTCTCGAACAGATGCTCTTGGAGTTGCAAAACGACTGGTGCGACCGTGGTGTCGAACTTGTACATGTGGCGACGGGCTGGCGTTTTCAAAGCCGGCCCCACATGAGCCAGTACCTTGACCGGCTGCATCCTGAAAAACCGCCGCGCCACAGTCGGGTTTTTCTGGAAACCCTTGCCGTCATCGCTTACCGTCAGCCCGTGACGCGCGGCGACATGGAAGAAATTCGCGGTGTTGCCATCAACACCTTGCTGCTCAGGCAGCTGGAGGAGCGCGGCTGGATCGAGGTGATCGGTCATCGGGAAGCCGTTGGAAGGCCAGCGCTTTACGCCACGACCCGTCGGTTTCTCGACGATCTGGGCATCCAGTCGCTGGTCGAGCTTCCGGCGATGCCAAGCTCTGGCGCCCAGGCTGCGGTGTCCGAGCAATTTGAGCTGGGCATTGGCGAAGCGGCTGCGGAGCTGGCCGTGTCGCGGTCCGCATGACGGGTCTCGAAATTGACCGAGGACTTCGCGCCGGTGGCGCTGAGCGTTTCAAGCGTGACTAGCAATAAAGCGTCCAGGCATCCATACGAATGAACGAATGTAAAAGCATGAACCCACAAGACCCTCTTGTTTTCGAGATGTTGCCAGTTCCTGAAAAAGAAGAAAAAATGGCTGTCGGGCATACTCCGTATGCACAGATAGCTCCTGATTTAATAGCGAACGGCAAAAACCGGGAAGCCTTCTTGGCGCACGATGGGGTCAGCCACAAAGCGTTGAAGCCCGCATCGCCCGTCATCCGGTTTGAAGACGTGGTCACCGGCCAGTTCGATGCGGATGAAGCCGATGTGGCGATCGACCTGCCCAAGCGCGTCCTTCAGCCCCAGCCTGAAACGCCCAAACTGCACAAAGTGCTTGCTCAAGCCGGCCTGGGATCGCGGCTGGAAATGGAGCAATTGATACTGGAAGGACGCATTTCTGTCAATGCCGAGCCCGCTCACATCGGCCAGCGCATCCAGTTCGGCGATACCGTCAAGGTCAACGGCAAAGCCATTCGCGTTCGCATCGACCCACCGCCGCCGCGCGTGATCGCCTACCACAAGCCCGCCGGCGAGGTCGTCACGCACGACGACCCGCAGAACCGGCCAACCGTGTTCCGGCGGCTGCCTAAACTTTTTCAGGGCAAATGGCAGTCCGTGGGGCGCCTGGATATCAATACGGAAGGTCTGCTGCTGCTCACGAGCTCTGGCGAGCTGGCCAACAAACTGATGCACCCGCGCTTCGGGCTGGAGCGGGAATACGCGGTGCGGGTGCTGGGCGCGCTGAACAACGAAGAGAAGAAACGTTTGGTCGATGGCATCACGCTGGGCGATGGCATGGCGCAATTCGGCTCGATCGACGCGGGCGGGGGCGAGGGCGCCAATTGCTGGTATCGCGTGACAATTTCAGAAGGGCGCAACCGCGAGGTGCGTCGCATGTTCGAGGCGGTCGGCCACGCGGTGAGCCGTCTCATCCGAATTCGCTATGGCGCTGTCGTGCTGCCACGCGGGCTCAAGCGGGGTGCGTTCGTGGAACTCGACGAAAACGATATCCGGGCGCTGACCAGAGCGCTCAGCCAGTCCGAAGCCCGGCCGGATTCGCGCGGCGAGGGCGCACACACTGGCCAGTCGGCTGACGCTGATGCGCAACGAGGCCTTGGACCACGCAGGTATGAACATTCACGCGCTGGCGCTACTCGGCAGCCGCGCGAACCTGAGATGGGGCAAAGAGGTCTGGCGCAGGATGTGGATGATTCCCAGCCGCCGCTTCATCGCACGGACATGGGGCCAAGGGGAAACAGTCGCGGAGGCAACGCTGGCGGCGCAGGATCGGGCGCGCGTTTCGGCAAATCCGGCATGGCTGGCGCGCAAGAGCTGAGGCGGCGCGACGACCGCCCTCGTGGCGACAAATCGGTCGGCACGGCTCAGCCCGATCCAATGAAAACATCGTTCGGCTATATCGGTGCGGAGACATTCACGAGGCAGCGACAGGACCAAGGGCAACGGCGTGGCCAAGGTGGCGGCGGTGGCAGCTTTGGCGGAGCCAATGCCAGCCCACGCCGAAATGGCGGTAATGGCGGTTTAAACCGCAATGGCGGCCGCGGCGGCGGCAATCGAGGCGGTAATCGCTGAGCAAGCTGGAACCGCACCACTTCCCACCCTGAAAATTAGGGCTTGCAGGTTAAAATCGTGGCCTTTATTCAGCAGTTGAATAATAAAAATCGCAATGACCCCAAAGTACAAGGAAATATTTATATGGCTGTCGAACGAACGCTTTCCATCATCAAACCAGACGCGGTCGCCAAAAACGTGATTGGTCAGATCTATGCACGTTTTGAAGCCGCCGGCTTGAAGGTGATTGCGGCGAAGATGACTCATTTATTGCAGGGCGAGGCCGAAGCTTTTTACGCGGTCCACAAGGCGCGTCCTTTTTTCAAGGACCTGGTTTCCTTCATGATCTCCGGTCCGGTCATGATCCAGGTGTTGCAAGGAGAAGGCGCCGTGCTGAAAAACCGTGACTTGATGGGCGCGACCGACCCGAAAAAAGCCGATGCCGGAACGATACGCGCCGATTTCGCCGACAGCATTGACGCCAATGCCGTTCATGGCTCCGACGCCGTGGAAACCGCCAAGGAGGAAATTGCCTTTTTCTTCGCGGGCATGAATCTTTATCCACGTTGATTTATTTACGTTGACTCCACAGTTGCTGAAGATTTTGTCCATGATGTGTCGCTTGCCTTTCTGGTCAGGTTTTGTCTGGTTCAAGCCAGGCGGCGGCATGGTGTGATGACGGCCAACCTCCTTGAATTTGATCTGGCTGGCTTGGCTGATTTTTGCGAACAGCTTGGCCAGAAGCGCTTTCGCGCGATCCAGCTTTTTCGCTGGATCCATCAGAAAGGCGCATCCGATTTCGAGCAGATGACCGATCTTGGAAAACCGCTTCGGGACAAACTGGCCGCTTCGGCCGATATTCGCGGGCCTGAAGTGGTGTCGCAGCGCGAATCCGCCGACGGCACGATCAAGTGGCTTTTCGACGTTGGCGCGGGCGACGTCATCGAAACCGTGTTCATTCCCGAGGCTGACCGGGGCACGCTTTGCATCTCCTCGCAGGCCGGCTGCGCCGTCGGCTGCCGCTTTTGCTCGACCGGCCATCAGGGTTTCAGCCGCAATCTCAGCACGGCGGAAATTGTTTCTCAATTGTGGTTTGCCGAGCATTTTCTGCGCAGGCACCTCGGTCGCGACGAGCGTGCGATCTCCAACGTCGTCATGATGGGCATGGGCGAGCCGTTGCAGAACTATTCCCAGCTTGTGCCAGCGCTGAAGGTCATGCTTGACGACCACGGCTACGGGCTGTCGCGCCGCCGGGTCACGGTATCGACTTCGGGCGTGGTGCCGATGATCGACCGGCTGGCCGATGATTGCCCGGTCGCGCTCGCCGTCTCGCTGCACGCGCCCAGCGACGCGCTGCGCGACAACCTGGTGCCGCTCAATAAAAAATACCCCATTGCCGAATTGCTGCGGGCCTGCACCCGCTATCAGTCGGCCGCCCCACGCGACTTCATTACGTTCGAATACTGCATGCTCGATGGCGTCAACGACGCGCCCGAGCAGGCGCGCGATCTGGTGGCGTTAATGAAAACCCACGCCGCCGATGGCCTGTCGTGCAAGTTCAACCTGATTCCTTTCAATCCCTTTCCAGCTTCCGGATTGGTCCGCTCGAAAACGCACCGCGTGGCGGCGTTCGCCAAAATCCTGATCGACGCGGGCATTGTCACGACAGTGCGCAAAACCCGGGGCGATGACATCAATGCGGCATGCGGCCAGCTCGCGGGCGGCGTGCAAGACCGGACGGGCGCGCGGCGACGCATGGCGGCGCAGCGGCAAGGTGGGCTTGCCGGAATCAAAGTCTCGCTTGCCAGGGCGGAGGAAACATGAGTGCAAATTCCCGTTGGATTTGGATTTCGGCCTGCTGGGCTGCGATTTTGTTCGCGGGCTGCGCGAACAAGGTGCCCACGGTGGCCGCAAGCGGCAACCCCAACGACCTCATCACCGATTCCGACGAAACCAGCGAGCGCCGCCGCGCCCGGCTAAGGGTCGAGCTTGCGTCAGGTTATTTCGAGCAAGGCCAGACGAAAGTCGCGCTCGACGAGATCAAGCAGTCGCTGGCTGTTGACCCGGCGTATGTCGAGGCCTACAACCTGCGCGGTCTGATTTACATGCGGCTAAACGATCTGCCGCTGGCCGAGGACAGTTTTCGCCGCGCGCTGGCGCTCAATGCGCGCGACGCCGACGTGGCGCACAACTATGGCTGGCTGCTCTGCCAGCAGGCGCGTTACGGCGAGTCGTTTAATCTTTTCTCGCAGGCCGCTTCCAATCCCACCTACACCGGTACGGCCAAAACGCTGATGGCCCAGGGCGTGTGTCAGATGCGGGCGGGGCAGCCATCCGAGGCCGAACAAAGCCTGATGCGTTCCTACGAGCTGGACGCGGGCAATCCGGTAACCGGCTACAACCTGGCGAGTCTGCTGTATGCGCGTGGTGATTTGACGCGCGCCCAGTTCTATATCCGTCGCCTCAACAACAGCGAGATGGCCAATGCGCAAACGCTTTGGCTCGGAATCAAAACCGAGCGCAAGCTGAACAGCAGGGAGTCGGTGGCTCAGCTGGCCGACCAGCTGAGAAAACGGTTTCCCCGGTCTCCCGAGGCGGCTGCTTATGAAAAGGGGTCGTTCAATGAGTGAACGTGATCCGGTGTCGAGCGCTACTCCCGACACGGCGGTTCTAGCCGATGATGCCGGTCATGCCAAAAATTCCCTCAATGCCGAGGCCACCGCCGGTGCGATGCTGCGGGATGCCAGGCAGGCTCAAGGCCTGGATGTCGACTCACTGGCCGCGTTGCTCAAGGTTTCCGCGCAGAAGGTCCAGGCGCTGGAGCGGGATCGTTTTGACTTGTTGATCGATCCGGCTTTTGTTCGTGCGCTTGCCTCCAGCGTATGCCGAATACTCAAGATCGACCCTGCTCCAGTGCTCAAGCGGCTGCCGGCTATCTCCGCTTTCAAAAATACCTCGCAAAACAGGGGAATCAATACGCCGTTTCGCTCCCGTGAGACCGGACCGGGTTCGCCGCTGAGGATGAAATTTTCACGCCCCGCCGTTCTGCTCGGCCTGGCCTTGCTGCTCGGTGCGCTGATTCTGATTTTCCTGCCAGCGCTGCAGCAGCAAATCGCCAGGTACAAGCCCGGCGGGCAGAGTGCGGCGCGTCGCAGCGAAGTGCTCGAACCGGTCGCCGGGCCAGCGTGGCAGCCAGCCAGCCAGCCAGCGGCGACTTTGAATCTTGCAAGCGAACTCGGGCAGTCAGCCGCGCAAGCCAGCGCATCGCAAGCGTCGGCTGCGACCGCCGTCGCCGCTGCACCGCTGCTTCAGCCTTCGGCCCAAGCCGGCACAAGCTGGGAAGTCGCTTTCAGCGCAAAAAATGAATCATGGGTCAAGGTGACCGACGCCAAGGGCGTCATCGTGCTGAGCCGTACGCTACACGCCGGTGAGCAGGCCGGCGCGTCCGGAGCGCTGCCGCTGGCGGTGGCGGTCGGCCGAGCCGATGCGATCCAGGTTCAGGTGCGCGGTCAAACATTCGATCTGAAGGCCATCGCCAAAAACAACGTTGCCCGATTCGAGGTGAAATAGTGCAAGCTGCCGCTCCCATAAATTGCGCTTTCCCAAAGGCGCGGCGCTCATTGCAGTCCCAAGTGGTTTGGGGCTCGCGTGTCGTGACCCTCGGCGGCGATGCGCCGGTGCGCATCCAGTCGATGACCAACACCGATACGGTCGATGCAATCGGCACGGCCATCCAGGTCAAGGAGCTGGCGCTTGCCGGCTCCGAACTGGTCCGAATCACGGTCAACACGCCAGAGGCCGCCGCCGCGGTCCCTTATGTTCGCGATCAGCTCGACCGCATGGGCGTCGATGTGCCGCTGATCGGCGACTTCCATTACAACGGCCATCGCCTGCTGACCGACTATCCCGCCTGCGCCGAAGCGCTGTCGAAGTACCGGATCAACCCCGGCAACGTCGGCAAGGGCAACAAGCGCGACGCGCAGTTCGGCCAGATGATCGAAGCGGCGATACGCTGGAACAAAACGGTGCGGATCGGCGTCAACTGGGGCAGTCTGGACCAGGAGCTGCTCGCCACCCTGATGGACGAAAACAGCGGCCGGCCTACCCCATGGGACGCCAGGCAGGTGATGTATGAGGCGCTGATCACCTCCGCCATCGATTCCGCCGAGCGCGCCGAGGAAATGGGTCTTGGCCGCGACCGGATCATCCTGTCTTGCAAGGTCAGCGGCGTTCAAGATTTGATCTCGGTGTACCGCGAGCTGTCGAGGCGCACCGATCACGCGCTTCATCTCGGCCTGACCGAGGCCGGCATGGGCACCAAGGGAACGGTCGCGTCGGCCGCGGCGTTGTCGGTTTTGCTGCAGGAAGGCATTGGCGACACGATACGCGTTTCCCTGACGCCCCAGCCGGGCGAAGCCCGCACGCAGGAGGTGGTGGTCGCCGCTGAAATCCTGCAGGCTCTCGGCATGCGCACCTTCGTGCCGAGCGTCACCGCTTGCCCCGGCTGCGGCCGCACCACCAGCACCACTTTCCAGGAGCTGGCCAAGCAGATCGACGACTTTTTGCGCGAGCGGATGCCGCTCTGGCGCGAGCGCTATCCAGGTGTCGAGTCGCTCAGGGTCGCCGTGATGGGCTGCATCGTCAATGGGCCGGGTGAAAGCAAACATGCCGATATCGGCATCAGTCTGCCCGGCTCCGGCGAGGCGCCGGCGGCGCCGGTATTTATCGACGGCGAAAAAAGGCTAACGCTGCGCGGCGATCACATTGCCCAGGAATTTCAGGCGATTGTCGAGAACTACATTGAAAAAAGATTCGGCGCTCTCGCCGGCGCTTGAGGTTTACCACGGCATGCCTGAAAAAATGACCGCCGGCCGGGCCGCGAACGTCGTCTGGGCCAAAACCGAGAAGCTTGCCGCCGTCAAAGGCATGAACGACATCCTTCCGCCGGATTCCGCGCGCTGGGAATGGCTCGAGAGCAAAGTGCGCCGCCTGATGGCGCGTTACGCCTACCGCAATATCCGAACGCCGATTCTTGAGCACACGCAACTTTTCGTTCGCGGCATCGGCGAGGTGACCGACATCGTCGAGAAGGAAATGTATTCCTTCGAAGACCGCGCCGACAAATATGGCGGCCATGACCACCTGACGATGCGGCCCGAAAATACCGCCAGCGTCGTTCGCGCCGTCACCGAGCACAACCTGCTGTACGACGGCGGCAAACGCCTTTATTACGTGGGGCCGATGTTTCGCCGCGAGCGCCCGCAGCGCGGGCGCTATCGTCAGTTCCACCAGATCGGCGCCGAGGCGCTGGGCTTTGCCGGGCCCGAGGTCGATGCCGAGCTGATTTTGCTGGCCGCGGCGCTGTGGAGGGAACTGGGCCTGACCGACTGGCGGCTGGAAATCAACAGCCTGGGCCAGCCGGATGAGCGCGCGCGGCACCGGCGCCAACTGGTCGATTATCTCGAACAACATGCCGATTCGCTTGACGACGAGGCAAAACGGCGCCTGCACAGCAATCCGCTGCGCATCCTAGACTCCAAGAACCCCGCAATGAAAGAGCTGGTCGAGCGCGCGCCGCGCCTCATCGACTTTCTGGGGCCTCAGTCACTGGCCCATTTCGAGAGCCTGAAAGCGATCCTCGACGCCAACGCGATTCCCTGGACGCTCAACCATCGCTTGGTCCGTGGATTGGACTACTACAACCTTACGGTGTTCGAGTTCGTCACCGACCGGCTGGGCGCGCAGGGCACGATTTGCGCCGGGGGCCGTTATGACTATCTGGTCGAGCAGATGGGCGGCAAGCCGGCGCCGGCGGTCGGCTGGGCGTTGGGCGTCGAGAGGGTGCTCGAACTCATCAAGGAAAGCGCTGCGCCCGTCGCGCAGCTGGCGCTGGATGCCTACGCGGTGATTCCCGACGCTGGCGCCTTGCCGCTTGTTTTGCAGACATTGCAAGCGTTGCGCGCGGCGGGAATCAGCGTGCAGATGCATGCCGGCGCCGGCGCGGACGCGATCGGCAGCATGAAGTCGCAGCTCAAGCGCGCCGATGGCAGCGGCGCCCGGTTCGCGCTGATTTTTGGCGCCGACGAACTCGCCCGGGGCCTGGTCGCAGTGAAATCGCTGCGGCAGGGCCAAGCGCAGGACATGGGCAGCCAGACATTGCAACCGCTGAACGATTTGACGGCTTGGTGGCACATGCTGCAATCCCGGACGTAGTCGAGTCAAACCCTCTTGGTTGGCGCTCCTGGCGCTCTACAATCGCTTCATTCGATCCGCCCCGCGACGGGGTGGAAACAGCAGTTACCGGTAGATTCTTATGGCAAAACATCTTGATTTGGAAGAACAGGAACAGCTCGACGAACTCAAGCATTTCTGGAAACAGTATGGCGACCTGATTACCTGGACACTGCTTGTGGTGCTGAGTCTCTTTGCGGCATGGAATGGCTATCAATACTGGCAGCGCAGCCAGGCTGCGCAGGCTTCGGTGATGTACGACGAAATCGATCGCGCCGTGACCGCGGGCGACGCCGCACGGCTGGACCGTTCGCTGGCGGATATGAAAGAGCGCTTCGGCGGCACCACTTATGCCGAGCAGGCCGCGCTGCTGGCGGCCAGGGCGTATTACGACAAAGGCAATGTCGATGCGTCTCGCGCCGCCTTGAACTGGGTTGCCGAAAAAGCGTCCGATCCTGGCTACCAGGCGGTCGCAAAATTACGCCTTGCGGCAATTCTGCTTGAAAAGAAAGCCTACGCCGAGGCGCAGCAGCAGCTCTCCGGAAATTTTCCAAAAGATTTCGACGGGCTGGTCGCCGACCGGCGCGGCGACATCCTGATGGCGCAGGGCAAGAAGGCCGACGCCAAGGCGCAATATGAAAAGGCTTGGAAGGGCCTTGACGAGCGCGACGAGTACCGGCGTCTGGTGGACGTCAAGCTCAATGCCCTCGGCGTCGATCCGAATATGGCGCAAGCCAAGGTAGCGCTCGGCTCGCAAAGCTTCGGGCCCGGTCAATGAAGCGGTCTTTTAATGGTTTTGCGCTTGCCAGGCGCCCGGTTACAGCTATTGTTTTAGTAGCGGCACTTGCGGGATGTTCCTTTTTTGGCGGCGCGAAAAAGCCGCAACCGGCTGAGCTGCAGCCCATCGTGGCATTGCTTGCGGCCCGGCTGAGCTGGACCAGCCGGGTCGGCGTCGTCAATTTTCCGCTGGCGGTGAGCGTGTCGGAAGGCAGTGTCGGCGTTGCCAGCGACGATGGCACGGTCGCGCTGCTCGACGCCCGCACCGGACGCGACCGCTGGCGTCTGGCGCTGAAAACGCCGATCGCCGCCGGCGTTGGCGGCGATGGAAGGATACTGGCCGTGGTGACCAGGGCGAACGACGTCGTCGCCATGCGGGACGGCCACGAGCTTTGGCGTCAAAGGCTCAATGCTCAGGCTTTCACCGCGCCTTTCGTGGCTGGCGAGCGCGTTTTCGTTCTTGCGGCAGACCGTTCGGTAAACGCCTTCGACGGGCAAACCGGGCGCAAGTTGTGGACGCAGCAGCGTCCGACCGAGCCTTTGGTTTTGCGCCAGTCGGGCGTGATGCTGGCCGTCGGCGACACCCTGGTAGTGGGCCTGTCCGGACGCCTGGCGGGCCTGAATCCTTCCAGCGGCAGCATTTTGTGGGAAACGCCGATTGCGTCGCCGCGCGGCATCAACGATGTCGAACGGCTGGTCGATCTCGTCGGCCGGGTCAGCCGCGACGGCAGCAATGTCTGCGCGCGCGCTTTCCAGACCAGCATCGGCTGCGTCAACGCCGCCCGCGGCAGCCTGCTATGGACCAAGCCGGCCAATGGCGTGCAAGGAATTGATGGCGACGACCGAATGTTGTTCGGCACCGAAGCCGACGGCACGGTCATCGCCTGGAAGCGCGCCGACGGCGAGCGCGCCTGGTCTTCCGAGCGCTTGCGCTACCGTGGCCTCACCGCGCCGCTGCTTGCCGGGGGTTCGGTCGCTATCGGCGATGCCACCGGTTTTATTCACCTGCTTTCGCGCGAGGACGGCGCCGTGCTCAACCGCCTGCCGACCGACGGTTCGCCGGTTGCCGCGGCTCCCGTGCTGGCCGGCACAGCGCTGATCGCAGTCACGCGCAACGGCGGCGTGTACGGCTTCCAGCCCGAATAAGGCCAGTTTCAGCGCAGGCCGGTCGCAGACTCGATGAAACCTGTCATAGCACTCGTAGGTAGGCCGAATGTAGGCAAGTCAACGCTTTTCAACCGGCTGACCAAGACGCGCGACGCGATCGTCGCCGATTTCGCCGGACTGACGCGTGACCGCCACTACGGCAACGGCGAGCTCGGGCCGCATCCATACATCGTGATCGACACCGGCGGCTTCGAGCCCGACGCCAAGACCGGCATCTACAAGGAAATGGCCAGGCAGACGCGCCAGGCCGTCGCCGAGGCGGACGTGGTGATTTTCGTCGTCGATGCGCGCGCGGGCGTCAGCGCGCAGGACCACGACATCGCCCTCTACCTGCGCCGGCTGGGCAAGCCGACGGTGCTGGCGGCCAACAAAGCCGAAGGCTTGCCCGAAGGCGCGCAAGTCGGGGAATTCTTCGAGCTGGGCCTGGGCGAGATGCTGGCTATCTCCGCATCGCATGGGCAGGGAATCCGAACACTGGTGGACATGGCTTTGGCGCCGCTCGATTTACCCGATGAGCCGCAGGAGGCCGAAACGTCGGACCCGACGGTCATCAAGCTCGCCGTTGCCGGCCGGCCCAATGTCGGCAAGTCCACTTTGATCAATACTTGGCTCGGCGAAGAACGCCTGGTGGCGTTCGACCTGCCCGGAACCACGCGCGACGCGATTTCCGTGCCGTTCGAGCATGCGGGTCAGAAGTTCGAGCTGATCGACACCGCCGGGCTCAGGCGCAAGGGAAAAGTGTTCGAGGCGATCGAAAAGTTCTCGGTCGTCAAGACGCTGCAGGCGATTGAAAAGTGCAACGTCGCGCTGCTGCTGCTCGACGCAACCCAGGGTGTGACCGACCAGGATGCGCATATCGCCGGCTTCATCCTCGAAAACGGCCGCGCGGTGGTGCTGGCGGTCAACAAATGGGACGCGGTCGATGCCTACCAGCGTGAGCTGCTTCAGCGCTCCATCGAGATCCGTCTGGGCTTTCTGAAATTCGCGTCGATTCATCACATCTCGGCGACCAAGCGGCAGGGCTTGGCCCCAGTCTGGAAGTCGATAGTCCAGGCGCATGCGTCGGCGAATCGCAAGATGTCCACGCCGGTGTTGACTCGCTTGCTGATGGAAGCGGTGCAGTTCCAGCAGCCGCAGCGTTCGGGTGTGTTCCGGCCCAAGCTGCGCTATGCGCACCAGGGCGGAATGAATCCGCCCGTCATCGTGATCCATGGCAATTCGCTCGAGCACGTCACCGAGGCCTACAAGCGCTATCTGGAAGGGCGTTTTCGCAAAGCGTTCGATTTGGTCGGCACGCCGCTTCGGATCCAGCTGAAAAGCTCGCACAACCCGTTTAGCGACAAGGATTAAGCTTGCGACCATAGCGCTGGCATAAACGGCTGTGGTATGGTCAAAGTCCATTAACTTTTGAACACGGAACATATCGTGAACAATAACAAAGGTCAGCTCCTGCAGGACCCATTTCTCAACACCCTGCGTCGCGAGCATGTGCCTGTGTCGATCTATCTCGTCAACGGAATCAAATTGCAGGGTCAGATCGAATCATTCGACCAGTATGTGGTGTTGCTTCGCAATACCGTGACCCAGATGGTGTACAAGCATGCCATCTCGACCATTGTTCCCGGTCGCGCCGTGACGTTTTCCACCGCCGAGTCCGAAGACGCTCCGGCGAGCTGAGTCCGTACAACCACTTGGTGAAAACACACGCACTCGTCCTTCTGGTGGGGGTCGATCTAGGCCGGCTGAATTTTGATGCGGATTTGCTGGAGCTGGGTTTGCTCGCGCAAACCGCCGGCCTCGAGCCGGTGGGCCGCGTCGTCTGCAAACGCAAGGCGCCAGACGCCGCGCTCTTTATCGGTTCGGGCAAGGCCGATGAAATAAAAATGCTCGCTCGGGACACGGGCGCCACCGAAATATTGTTTGATCAATCGTTGAGCCCGGCGCAGCAGCGCAACTTGGAGCGGCACCTCGATATGCCGGTGAACGACCGGACGCTCTTGATTTTGGAAATTTTCGCTCAGCGCGCCCACAGCCATGAGGGCAAGCTTCAGGTCGAGCTGGCGCGGCTGCAATACGTCTCGACGCGCCTGGTCAGGCGTTGGTCGCACCTGGAGCGGCAGACGGGCGGCGCCGGCGTTCGCGGCGGTCCCGGCGAAAAGCAGATCGAACTCGACAAGCGAATGATCGGCGACGCCATCAAGCGCACCAAGGAGCGCCTTGGCAAGGTCAAGAAACAGCGGCAAACCCAGCGCAAGCAGCGCGAGCGTCGCAATGCCTTCGCAATTTCGCTCGTCGGCTATACGAACGCCGGCAAATCCACGCTTTTCAACGCCCTTGTCAAAGCGCGGGCCTACACCGCCGATCAGCTTTTTGCGACGCTCGACACGACGACCCGGCAGCTCTACCTGGGCGACGCTGGCCGCGCCGCATCGCTGTCGGACACGGTGGGGTTTATCCGGGATCTGCCGCACGGGCTGATCGACGCCTTTGCCGCGACGCTTCAGGAAGCGGCCGACGCGGACCTGCTGCTGCATGTCGTCGATGGCTCGAACGCTGATTATCTGGAGCAGATCGAGCAGGTGCAGCGTGTGCTTTGCGAAATAGGCGCGGCCGACGTGCCGCAAATCCTTGTTTTCAACAAGCTCGACGCCATAGAAAAAGCGGCTCGCCCCCTACAGTTAATGGACCGTTTCGAGCTCAGGGCGGCCTTCGAAGGCGCGAGCCGGAGCGTCGATCGGGTCTTCGTCAGCGCCCAGACCGGCGAAGGCTTGCCGGTGCTTCGCGCCTTGCTCGCCAGCCAGGCGGCCAAGGCTGCGGCAGTGGAAGAACCCCTTCAGTGCGCCCCGAGTGATCAGCCGATTTCGTTTCATTAGGCACAATACAAGGCTTGTAAAAAAGTGAGTTTTTTTCCATGAATCCGACTCCTGTGCTGCAGACGTTGACGACCCTTTCGGGTCGGTTCAAACAAAGCGCCCGAGGCATGTTCAACCTCAATGACCCGCGCTGGGGCCGCGACGAGGACAAGCCATCGTCCGATGACGCAAGACCAAGGCCCGATGCCGTCCGGGACGATAAGCCGCCAGCCAAACCGGCGCCGAGCCGTGCGCAGGGCCAGAGGCCAAAACAAGGTCCGCCGGACCTCGATGAATTGTGGCGCGACTTCAATCGAAAGCTGGGAAAACTGTTCGGCGGCGCGAAAAACAGCGGCGGCAATCGAGGCGACTCCGGCGGTGGAAACAACGGCGACGGCTTCAAGCCCGACATGAAAAGCGCGGGCATCGGCGTCGGCCTCATTGCCGCCGTCGCCGCGCTGATCTGGCTGGGCACCGGGTTTTTCATCGTGCAGGAGGGCCAGCAAGCTGTCATCACGCAGTTCGGCAAATACCACTCGACGGTGGGCGCGGGTTTCAACTGGCGCTTGCCTTATCCTATTCAGCGGCACGAAATCGTCGTGGTGACGCAGATTCGTTCGGTCGATGTGGGCCGCGACATCATCGTCAAGGCAACGGGCCTGCGCGATTCGGCCATGCTGACGGAAGACGAAAACATCGTCGAGATCAAGTTCGCCGTGCAGTACCGCCTGAGCGATGCGCGCGCCTACCTGTTCGAGAGCAAGGATCCCGCGGCGGCGGTGGTGCAGGCCGCCGAGGCCGCGGTGCGCGAAGTCGTCGGCAAAATGAAGATGGACCTGGCGCTCGCCGAGGAGCGCGACCAGATCGGGCCGCGCGTCAGGGCCTTGATGCAGACCATACTGGACCGCTACAAGGTCGGCGTCGAAGTGGTCGGCATCAACCTGCAGCAAAGCGGCGTTCGCCCGCCCGAGCAGGTGCAGGCCGCCTTCGACGATGTGCTCAGGGCGGGGCAGGAGCGCGAGCGCGCAAAGAACGAAGCCCAGGCCTATGCCAACGACGTGGTGCCGCGGGCGGTGGGTTCGGCCTCGCGCCTGACGCAGGAGTCGCAAGCCTACAAGGCGCGCATCGTCGCGCAGGCGCAGGGCGATGCGCAGCGTTTCAGCTCGGTGCTGACCGAATACCAGAAAGCGCCGCAGGTCACGCGCGACCGGATGTACATCGACACCATGCAGCAGGTCTATGCCAATGTCACCAAAGTGCTGGTGGAATCCCGCCAGGGCTCGAATTTGCTCTATCTGCCGCTCGACAAGCTGATGCAGATGACCGCTCCGGCGGGCGCCGACACGTTTCATCCGGCGAACGGGCCGGGGCCTTCCAGCGCGGTGCCTGGACTGCCGGCGACCGGCGGCTCCGTCGATCCGCGCGCGCGCGATTCGGCCCGCACGCGCGACCGTGAAACCCGTTAAGAAAGCAAAATGTGAACCGAGTCGGACTGATAGTTTCTTCGTTGCTGGTCGCGCTGATGCTCATCAGCTCGACCCTTTTCGTGGTGGACCAGCGCCAGTTCGGCGTTGTCTACGCCTTGGGTCAGATCAAAGAGGTGATTACCGAGCCCGGCCTGCACGTCAAGCTGCCGCCGCCTTTTCAGAATGTGTCCTACCTCGACAAGCGCCTGCTGGTGCTCGACAGCGTCGACACCGAGCCGATGCTGACCGCCGAAAAGCAGCGTGTCGTGATCGACTGGTATGTCCGCTGGCGCATTACCCGGCCCACCGACTACATCCGGGTGGTCGGCCTGGATGAAAAAGCCGGTGCCAATCAGCTCAACCGGGTCGTTCGCAATGCGTTTCAGGAAGAAATCAACAAGCGCACGGTGAAGGATCTGCTGTCGCTCAAGCGCGAGGCGCTCATGGCCGACGTCAAGCGCGAGGTGCTGCAGGTGGTGCAGGGCGCCAAGCCCTGGGGTGTGGATGTGGTCGATGTTCGCCTGACGCGCGTCGATTACGTCGAAGCGATCACCGACTCGGTGTACAAGCGCATGGTCGCCGAGCGCCAGCGCGTGGCCAACGAGCTGCGCTCGACCGGCGCCGCCGAGGGCGAAAAAATTCGGGCCGACGCCGACCGGCAGCGCGAAGTCACCGTCGCCAACGCCTACCGTGACGCGCAAAAGGTCAAGGGCGAAGGCGATGCCGAAGCCGCCCGGACCTTTGCCGAATCATTCGGCAGGGATCCACAATTTGCCCAGTTCTACCGCAGCCTGGATGCTTACAAGGCCAGCTTCAACAAAAAAAGCGACGTGATGGTGCTCGATCCTTCAACCGATTTTTTCAAGGCCTTTCGCGGCAGTGGAAGCGGCCCGGCCGCGGCCGGCAACCGGTAAATCCGGCTGCCGGCCGGCCGAATGGCGCGACGCGCGTTTTTAAACAACCGGGCCCTGGCCATATTCGTTAGCCCCAGGTGGGGGGTGCTAGTGCCGCCGGCGGCCGGTGCCGATCCCAGGCCGCTAAAATCCGGTTTTTTTAACAGCTTGCGAAATCACCACAATGCCCGCTTGGCCGTCGTCTTGGCAATTGCCTGATCAAATTGCCGATGTGCTGCCTTCCGAGGCGCGCAATATCGAAGAATTGCGGCGCCTGTTTCTCGATACCGCCCGCGGTTACGGCTACGAGCTGGTGATGCCGCCGCTGCTCGAACACCTGGAGTCGCTTTTGACCGGAACCGGCGAGGCGCTGGACTTGCAGACTTTCAAACTGGTCGATCAGCTGTCGGGCCGGACGCTGGGCCTGCGCGCCGACACCACGCCGCAGGTGGCCCGCATCGACGCGCACCTGCTCAACCGAGCCGGCGTGGCGCGGCTGTGCTACTGCGGCCCGGTGCTGCACACCCGCGCCGACCGCCCTCTGGCGACCCGCGAGCCGTTGCAGTTCGGCGCTGAAATTTATGGCCACGCCGGCCTCGAAGCCGATCTCGAAGCGCAACAGCTCGCGCTGGAGGGGTTGCGGCTGGCCGGCGTCGCGAACCTGGTGGTCGATATGGCCGACGCCCGGATCGTTGCCAGCTTGCTTGCCGGCGCCGGCTTGAGCCCAACGATGCTGGCGCAAATCCATGCCGCGTTGGCGGCCAAGGACGCGAGCGAGCTTGCCGGCCTGGCCGCCAGCATCGGCGATCGAATTTCCCCCGAAGCGCGGGCGGGCCTGTCGGCGCTGCCGCAGCTCTATGGCGACGAGCAGGTGCTGGTTGAGGCCGAAAAAGCGCTTCCGCGCTTGCCAGGCGTGGATAGTGCGCTACAGAATTTGAAGTGGCTGGCCTCGCGGGTCGCGTCAGGCGGCAATGTCAGGGTCGGTTTTGACCTGGCCGACCTTCGCGGTTATGCGTATTACAGCGGCACCCGTTTCGCAATTTACGGGCAGGGTGCCGAATTGGCGCGAGGAGGGCGTTACGACGAAGTCGGCGCCGTCTTCGGCCGCAACCGTCCGGCGGTGGGTTTCAGCCTGGACCTGAAAGAGCTGGTCGGCGTGCTGCCGCCGCCGCCGCTGCGCGCAGCCATTCGTGCGCCCTGGGACGGCGGCAACGGCGGCCTGCATCGCGCCATCGCCGGCCTGCGGGCGGACGGAGAAACCGTCGCCTGCGTCTTGCCAGGCCACGAAAATGAGGCCGATGAATTCGACTGCGACCGCGAACTGGCCGAAGTTGGCGGTCGGTGGGTGGTCCAGCGCCGCAATTCATCGGCGCCCATTCAGTGATTGCCGCGGAACCCTTCGCGGGCAGCGCCCGGGCAGGCCTTGTGCAGCAGATTTTTAACGAGAAGCGAAGATGACAAACAACCTAAGCGCAGCCGCCGGCCGCAACGTCGTGGTCGTGGGCACCCAGTGGGGCGATGAGGGCAAAGGCAAGCTGGTCGACTGGCTGACCGAAATGGCGCAGGGCGTGGTGCGCTTCCAGGGCGGGCACAACGCCGGCCACACGCTGGTCATCAACGGCGTGAAAACCGCGTTGAACCTCGTTCCCAGCGGCATCATGCGCCCCGGCGTGAAATGCTACATTGGCAACGGCGTGGTGCTCTCCACCGCCCATTTGTTCAAGGAAATAGCGCAGCTCGAAGCGGTCGGCGTCGAAGTGCGGTCGCGGCTGCGCATCAGCGAGGCGTGTCCGTTGATCCTGCCGTTTCACGCCGCGCTGGACGCGGCTCGGGAGGCTTGGCGCGAGCGCGGCGGCAATGAAAAGATCGGCACCACCGGCAAGGGCATCGGCC
>CAXSGT010000006.1:42145-44267 GCA_964236835.1 uncultured Polaromonas sp. | reverse complement strand
CACGCCCAGCAGTATGACCTGCGCGGCGGCCGCTTCGTTGAGCCACTCGCGCTCGTGCTCGTTAGCGTTACTGCCAGCTTCATCAATGCTATCGAAAAGGGAGCTGGTTCCGCTTATTCTATAAGCGTGTTGGCTATTTTTCTTTTAAATTTTGACGTTTTTTCGGCTGC
This sequence comes from uncultured Polaromonas sp., assembly GCA_964236835.1. GTDB lineage: Bacteria > Pseudomonadota > Gammaproteobacteria > Burkholderiales > Burkholderiaceae_C > Polaromonas. The sequence continues at coordinate 44,097 of CAXSGT010000006.1, read as the reverse complement.
GCGGCGCGCAAAAGATCGGCACGCTCGGGCACAATTGCGGCTTCTTCTTTTGCCATCGCGGATTCAGTCAAGGACAAAGGCGGATCATGAGTTCAAACGACAAGGCAGGCGGCAAGATCGTCCTCGTCACTGGCGCGGGCACCGGCATCGGCCGGGCGATTGCGCTGGCGTTCCTGCGTGAGGGCGACAGCGTGGTGCTGGCTGGACGCCGGCAGGCGCCGCTCGACGCCGTTGCCGCCGAATCTGGCACCGACCGGGCGCTGGCGGTCTCGGCCGATGTCGGCGATCCCGCATCGGTCGATGCGCTGTTCGTGGAAATCAAGGAAAAGTTCGGCCGCCTCGACGTGCTGGTCAACAACGCCGGCGTGAGCGGCCTGGGAATGAATTTCGAGGACATTGCCTCTGAGCAATGGCAACACATCGTCAACATTAACCTAACGGGCTCTTTCCTCTGCGCGCAGGGCGCGTTCAGGCTGATGAAGGGCCAGCTGCCGCAGGGCGGCCGCATCATCAATAACGGCTCGATTTCGGCGCATGCGCCCCGGCCGAACTCGGCGCCGTACACCTCGACCAAGCACGCCATCACCGGGCTGACCAAATCACTCTCGCTCGATGGCCGAAAGTACAACATCGCCTGCGGACAGATCGACATCGGCAACGCGCTGACCGAGCTGTCGGCGGGGATGGCCAAGGGCGTTCCGCAGGCCAACGGCGAGATCGCCGTCGAGCCGATGATGGACGCCAACGAGGTCGCTGACGCGGTGGTTCACATGGCGTCGCTGCCGCTGTCGACCAATGTGCAGTTCATGACGATCATGGCGACGAGGATGCCGTTTATCGGGCGGGGGTAGTAGTCGCAAACACAAGGCGGCGCAGCGGTTTTTGGAGTGCACATGCGTAATTTTGTCGCGTACCACAACGCTGAAAAAATGGGTTATGGCTATGAGTCTGATGCCGACTATTCTTTTTTCAGCAGGAGGGCGCCAGGTTTTCTTGAGAAAACGATAGGTGAGTCGATCTGGGTAATTAGCGGCACTCGCTCAATTGGACGCACTATGTATACGCTATGTGCGGCTTACTTGCCCGACCAGGTTCTTGTTGACGAAGAAGGGACGTTCCAGCACATCGTCTCTGGCAGCATCGGGTATGACTTCGATCCGCCGATCGAATTGAACGACATGCCCTGGTTCCACGGTTTCCTAAAGTCGCAAGCCAACTTCAGCCTCGGTATCAATGAAGTCAAGGACAAACTGGCTATTGAATACCTGACCAAACTGGCCGTTGATGTCGATATATTGGGTTTGTTTGCGAACGAAAGTGCGAGCCTTCCAGACGATATTGACTGTCCTAATATTGCAGTTACGGAAGGACTGTAAGCCTACGTTTCACACTTGCGAAGAGAGCGAAATCGAACAATCATCGACGCCAAGAAGGAACGGGTCCTTGACGAATGTGGTCGGTTGATGTGTGAGGTTTGCGGATTCGACTTCGCTGCTGTTTACGGAACATTGGGTGACGGATATTGTGAGGTACATCACAAGATTCCCCTCGCCTCACTGGCAGGGGCGCGGGTGACCACGCTGTCTGATCTGGCAATAGTTTGTTCGAATTGCCATAGAGTTCTCCACCGAAACATTCCAATGCCGAGCGTTTCAGAACTTAGAGAACATTTTGATCGGTCTAACACCTGACCAGGTGCATGTTGGCTGACCTCCAGCTGGGAAATTGATGTCCGACACCACTCGTGATTCATCGAGTTATTCCGGCTGCACGACGGTCGTTAGTGCGGCCGGCGTGGAAGAGCACGTTGTCAGGGCGAAAGCAGCTTTGGAGGAGCGTAAGCGCTCAATGACGTGAGAGTAGAAAATTGTCGCAGTTCAAACGCATTGCGAGAGCGCAACGCCAACTGGCGCGAGCGCGAGAAAGGTTGCTGCACAGTGCTGAGGGATATT
>CAXSGT010000006.1:0-42045 GCA_964236835.1 uncultured Polaromonas sp. | reverse complement strand
GGCTTCAAAGCATTAAATGTTCAACTTGCTATAAAGATAGCAGCAAAGTATACATACCTGGTGTGCGAAAAAGCACTAAAACCTTACATTTTTGCCTGAAACACCAGCCCTGCGTGCTCGCGCAGCGCATGGAATTTGATCTTCGGCCACTGCTGCTCGACGGCGCGCAGCGTGGCGCCGTGATCGACCAGCAGCGTCGGCGCGTCGACCGCGTCGAGCGCGACCCGATGCGCATTCGCGTCGATGAATTTTTTCAGCTCGCCGGCGTCGTCGCAGGTGACCCAGCGCGCCAGGTTGAAATTGCTCGGCATGATGCGCGCCTTTACGCCGTATTCATGCTCGAGCCGGTGCGCCACCACCTCGAACTGCAACTGGCCGACGGCGCCCAACAGCAATAGCGAGCCGACCAGCGGGCGAAACACCTGGATCGCACCTTCCTCGCCGAGCTGCGTCAGGCCGGCGCGCAGCTGCTTGCCGCGCAGCGGATCGGCGACTTCGACGGCGCGGAACATTTCCGGCGCGAAGAACGGCAGGCCGGTGAACTGCAGCGCCTCGCCCTCGGTCAGCGTGTCGCCGAGCTGCAGCACGCCGTGGTTCGGTATGCCGATGATGTCGCCGGCAAAGGCGGTGTCGAGCAGCTCGCGGCGCTGGCTCATGAAGCTTACGACCGTGTTGGGTCGCAGCTCCTTGCCGCTGCGCACCACTTTTAGCTTCATGCCGCGGCTGAATTCGCCGCTGGCGACGCGCAAAAAAGCGATGCGGTCGCGGTGCGCCGGGTCCATGTTGGCCTGGATCTTGAACACCACGCCGGAGAATTTCTTTTCCTCCGGATGCACAACGCGCTGGATCGACGGGCGCTCGGCGGGGGCCGGCGCCAGATCGACCAGCGCATCGAGCACTTCCTGCACGCCGAAGTTGTTGATCGCCGAGCCGAAGAACATCGGCGTCTGTTTGCCGTTCAGAAAGGCGTCGCGATCGAACTCCGGCGACGCGCCGTTGAGCAGTTCGAGCTCGCCCTGCGCCTGCGTGAATTCGGCGCCAAAGCGCTTGCCGGCCTCAAGGTTGTCCAGGCCTGCCAGGATTTCATCGTCGCCGCCGGCCTTGTCCTCGCCCGGGCTGAAAACGCGCATGCGCGACTCGCGCCGGTCATAGACGCCGTGGAACAGCTTGCCCATGCCGACCGGCCAGGTAAAAGGCACCACCGCCATGCCGAGTTCTCGCTCAATCTCGTCCATCACGCTCATCGGGTCTTGCACCTCGCGGTCCATCTTGTTGACGAAGGTCAGGATCGGCGTGCCCCTGGCACGGCAGACCTGCAGCAGCCGGCGCGTCTGCGGCTCGACGCCGTTGGCGGCGTCGATCACCATCAAAGCGGCATCGACGGCGGTCAGCACGCGGTAGGTGTCTTCGGAGAAATCCTGGTGGCCGGGCGTGTCGAGCAGGTTGATGACGCAATCGCGGTATTCCATCTGCATGACCGAGCTGGCCACCGAAATGCCGCGCTGCTTTTCGATTTCCATCCAGTCGGACGTCGCATGGCGCGCCGCCTTGCGCGCCTTGACGCTGCCGGCGATCTGGATCGCGCCCGAGAACAGCAGCAATTTTTCCGTCAGCGTCGTCTTGCCGGCGTCGGGATGGGAAATGATGGCGAACGTGCGGCGGCGCTTGACCTGCGCATCGATATCAGTGTTTTCGGGCATAACCCATGATTATCGGCGACGCCACGTGCTCGGGCGGCCTTGCGCCGTGACCGGGCCAGCGCGGAAACGCGGCACCTGCGATGGGACAATAAGCCGATGCACCCCAACGCCTTACTCGACGCTTGCACCGGACTCCTCAAGCAGGTTCTTAAATTCGATCATCCCGCGGACATGGTGGTTTCACGCTGTTTCCGCGAGCTGCGGCTCGGCCCCAGAGAGCGCGCCACTGTCGCTGAAACGATCTACGGCGTGCTGCGCAAAAAGAATTTCTACAGCTATCTGGCGCAGCACGGCAGCGGCCCGCTGGAGCGGCGGCTGGCGATACTGGGCTTTGCCGCGCCGCGCGATTTTCTGCTCGGCGCGCTGACCGAGCAAGAGCGGGACTGGCTGGCGCGCTGCGACCAGGTCGCGCCCTCCGACCTCATGGAGCTCCATCGCCATAATTTGCCGGCATGGTTGGTCGAGCCGCTCAAGGCGCAACTCGGCGATGACTTCTGGCCGCTGGTCGATAGCCTCAATGCGCCGGCCGGGCTCGATTTGCGCGTTAATACCTTGCAGGAAAAACGGGCCGATGTGCAAAAGGAACTTGCGCAGGCAGCTATTAAAACAGTCGCAACGCCGTATTCGCCCTGGGGCGTGCGGCTCGAAGGCAAGCCGCAATTGGCTCACGTGGACGCGTTCAAGCGTGGCGCGATCGAGGTGCAGGACGAAGGCTCGCAACTGCTGGCGCTGCTGGTCGATGCGAAACGCGGCGAAATGGTCGTCGATTTTTGCGCCGGCGCCGGCGGCAAGACACTGGCGCTCGGTGCGTCGATGCGCAGCACCGGACGGCTGTATGCCTTCGATACGTCGGCGCACCGGCTGGCTGCGCTCAAGCCGCGCCTGGCGAAGAGCGGCTTGTCGAATGTGCATCCGGTGGCGATTGCGCATGAACGCGATGACCGCATCAAGCGGCTGGCTGGCAAGATCGACCGGGTGCTGGTCGATGCGCCATGCTCCGGCCTAGGAACGCTGCGGCGCAACCCGGACCTGAAGTGGCGCCACACGCCAAAGGCGATCGAAGAATTGACCGGCAAGCAGACCGCGATCCTGCAAAGCGCGGCGCGCCTTGTAAAACCGGGCGGACGGCTGGTCTATGCGACGTGCAGCATCCTGCGCGAGGAAAACGAGGCCATTGCCGAAGTTTTCAGTGCGGCTCATCCGGACTTCCAGCTTCTTGAGACAGCATCCCTTTTGACCCACAGCGGGGTGGAGCATGCGGAAAAACTTTGCCTGGGACCGTATCTGCGCCTCTGGCCTTACCTGCACCAGACCGACGGGTTCTTTGCGGCAGTCTGGCAAAAAGCCTGATCTTCGGCGCAAAACCCGATTGGCGACGCCTCTGCGTGTTGCGGCCTTGTTTCCGGCGGGTAAAAGCAGCGAATACCGGCGGAAGTCGCTTTCAATTTCGAACCTTGCAATTTATAATAAGCGGTTGTCTGAAGTTTGCCCTGGAGACACACCTCGAATGCGCGGCGAACACAGACTTCTCAAAGGACTTTTATGATTTTGCTGGACGCCGCGCTTGATTGGCTGGCTCATGGCCTCCTGGATGCAAGCTGGTGGCAAATCGTGCTTTATGCGCTGTTGACGACCCACATCACCATTGTCAGCGTGACGCTGTATCTGCATCGGTATCAGGCGCATCGTGCGATGGACCTGCATGCCATTCCGGCGCATTTCTTTCGCCTCTGGCTGTGGCTGGCGACTGGTCAGGTCACCAGGGAATGGGTCGGCGTGCATCGCAAGCACCATGCGAAATGCGAAACCGCTGAAGACCCTCATAGCCCGCAGGCACACGGCATCAAGACTGTGCTTTTCACCGGCGCCGAGCTCTACCGCGCCGAGACGAAGAATAAGGAAACCCTTGCCAAGTATGGACGAGGAACGCCTGACGACTGGCTCGAGCGCAATGTCTATGCGCGCTACAGCTGGCAAGGTGTCGGCCTGATGCTGATCATCAATCTGGCGCTGTTCGGCGCCGCCGGCCTGAGCGTCTGGGCGGTGCAGATGGCGTGGATTCCAATTACGGCGGCCGGCGTCATCAACGGCATCGGCCACTATTGGGGCTACCGCAACTTCGAGGCGCCCGACGCCAGCACCAATGTGTCGCCGTGGGGCATCCTCATCGGCGGCGAAGAATTGCACAACAACCATCACACCTATCCCACGTCGGCCAAATTCTCGGTCAAACCTTACGAGTTCGACATCGGCTGGGCGTATATCCGCGCCTTGGAAAGCGTCGGTCTCGCCTCGGTCAAGAAAGTTCCACCGCGACTCCGGTTGGGTTTCATTCAACCTGTGGCCGACGAAAAGACGCTCGAAGCGCTGATTGCGCACCGCTATGAGGTCATGGCCGGTTTCGCGCGCGAGTTGCGCCGTGCCGGCAAAGCCGAGATCGCCTTGTTGCGGGCCAGAAAAGCAGACGTTTCCATGTTGCGCCTGGCCAACCGCTGGCTGCACCGAGACGAGGACAAGGTGCCGGCCGCAGCCCGGCCGCAGGTCGCCCAAGTCCGTGCGGAATATCCCGTGCTCGACAAAATGGTCACCATGCGCGAGGAACTGCGCCAGCTTTGGCTAAGCACCACGGCATCGCGCGAACAATTGGCCGCCGACTTGCAGGGCTGGTGCCGCCGGGCTGAAGAAAGCGGCATTGCGGCGCTGCGCGAATTTTCCATGAAATTGCGCGCTGCCCACGCTTGATGAGCATGCGCCGCGATTCCCGTTCTGGACTGAATGACTTGTTGTTAATGAAGCGGCATTAACGCTTTATTCATCCCGGGGGCTTTTCTATGAAGGAATAAATTGCCGTCAGTAATTAAAAAAACCCGCGGTTTCCGGCGGGTTTTTTTAATTACGGCGCCAGATAAAGGCGCTGCGAAAATCAGTAAAGATTTACTTCAGCTTGATTTCCTTGTATTCCACATGCTTGCGCGCCTTGGGATCGAATTTCATGATCAGCATCTTGTCGGGTGTGGTTTTCTTGTTTTTCGTCGTCGTGTAGAAGTGACCTGTCCCGGCTGTCGATTCCAGCTTGATTTTTTCGCGTCCGCCTTTAGCCATGATCGTTCTCCTTAAACTTCGCCACGGGCACGGAGGTCGACCAAGACCGCATCGATGCCGTTTTTATCGATCAAGCGCAGACCGGCGGTGGTGATGCGAAGGCGTATAAAACGCTTTTCGCTCTCGACCCAGATGCGACGGTACTGCAGATTGGGCATGAACCGGCGTTTGGTTTTGTTGTTGGCATGGGAAACATTGTTTCCCACCATCGGGCTTTTGCCCGTGATCTGACAGACGCGTGCCATGAGCGCACTCTCCGTAAAAAAATTGGAAAAAAATTAGAAATGCCGAAAACTGGCCGGGTTTGTATTCATTGTTCGATAAAACCCGGCGAACGTCCAGCCAAGCCTTAAATTATAACTGGGAAAACGGCTTCGCTTTGCACCTGCGCTTGGCTTGTGTGTTCACTCGTTTTGCTCCAGAAACCGCTGTGCGTCCAGCGCCGCCATGCAGCCGCTGCCCGCGCTGGTGATGGCCTGTCGGTAGACATGGTCTTGCACATCGCCGGCGGCGAACACGCCGGGCACGCTGGTCATGGTGGCAAAGCCCTGCAGCCCGGTCTGGGTGATGATGTAGCCGTCCTTCATCTCCAGCTGGCCGGCAAATATGTCGGTGTTGGGATGGTGGCCGATGGCGATAAAACAGCCTTTGAGCGTGATGTCCCGGGCGGCGCCGGTCTGGGTGCTTTTCAGGCGCACGCCGGTGACCCCGGACGCATCGCCCAGCACCTCGTCCAGGGTATGGTGCAGCATGAGTTCTATCTTGCCCGCGGCGACTTTGTCATGAAGCTTATCGATCAAAATGGCTTCGGCCTTGAAACCAGCGCGGCGATGCACCAGGGTAACTTTGCTGGCGATGTTCGACAGGTACAGCGCTTCTTCGACCGCCGTGTTTCCGCCGCCGACAACGCACACTTCCTGTTCGCGGTAAAAAAAACCATCGCAGGTGGCGCAGCCGGAAACGCCGCGGCCCATGAAAGCGCTTTCCGACGGCAGCCCCAGATATTTAGCCGACGCGCCGGTTGCGATGACGAGCGTGTCGCAGGTATAGCTACCGCTATCGCCAGTAAGCGTGAAGGGCCGCTGGCGCAAATCGACCTGGCTGATATGGTCGAAAATAATTTCGGTCTTGAAGCGCTCGGCATGCGCCAGGAAGCGCTGCATCAGCTCGGGGCCTTGAACGCCATCGACATCCGCCGGCCAGTTGTCCACCTCGGTGGTCGTCATCAGCTGTCCGCCCTGGGCGATGCCGGTGACCAGCGCGGGCTTCAGATTGGCGCGCGCCGCATACACGGCCGCGGTGTAGCCGGCGGGACCCGAGCCGAGAATAAGAACTCTGGAATGTTTCATGATGGGGTCGATGGGAAGTGTTTGAACTCGATCAAACTCGGAGGGCGCGTGCGCGGCGTGCGTAAGCCCATCCAGCTTTGGTTAATGCGCAAAGCCGCAATTGTAGGAAAACAATGCGCTGCTGGCCGAGTGGGGTCATACCGGCCCTGTTGGCAGGTGTCGAGCGGATTTGCCGCATCCCGCTATTTTTCCCTGAATTTCAGAGCAACTGCGGTAAGCTCTGAACTGCACCATGACGTACTCGCTAGACACCCTGAACTCAAGAAATTCTTCCGCCGCGGACATGCCCGGCGGCATCAAACGGCTGACCCGCGAAATCGGGCTGATTCTGGGACTCGTTGGCCTGCTTTTCTGGTTTGCGGCGCTCGTGAGCTATACGCCGCTGGACGCTGCCTGGTCAACTTCCGGAAACCCGGACGCGGCCAGCGGTGTGCAGGCAGCCGCGCGCAACTGGAGCGGGCGCATCGGCGCCTGGGTTGCCGATGCCAACTACTTTCTGCTGGGTTTTTCCGCCTGGTGGATACCTGTGGCGGGGAGCCATGTCTGGCTGGCGTCGCTGGCGCGCGGGCTGCGCCGTGAGCCGCTGGCGCCGGAAAAGTCGCAGCGGGCGAATCGTCTCAGGTTCTGGCTGGGCCTGGCGCTGCTGCTGCTGGCGAGTGCGGCGCTGGAATGGTCGCGCCTTTATCGCTTCGAGTTCAGACTCCCGGGACACGCCGGCGGCGCGCTGGGTTACCTGGTGGGTGGCATGGGAGTCAAATGGCTGGGCTTCGCAGGCTCTGGGCTGGTGTTCATCGGACTGGGCGTCATCGCGATTTCATGCGTTTTCAACTTTTCCTGGTCGCGTGTCGCCTTGGCGATGGGCGCCTGGATGGACAACCTCGTCGCATCGCGTAGAGAGCAGCGCGAAGTTGCCGAAGATCTGGCGGCCGGCAAAAAAGCCGCGCGCGAGCGCGAAGAAATATTGATCGACGAGCGCATCGAGATTGAAGAGCATCACCCGGCGCCGGTCATCATCAAGCCGCCGGCTGCAACGCCGCCGAAGAACGAGCCATCCGTCAAGGCCCGGTCACAGGCATTGACATCCACATCCACATCGTCTGCTATCCCCGCGCCGGTGCCGCAATCCGCTACTGCTGCGCCAGGTAACTTGCCGGCGGTGGAGTCCAAGCTGCCGCAGGTGGGCTTGCTGGACACCGCCGTGCTGAAACAAGAAAGCGTTGCCACAGAAACCTTGGAGATGACCTCGCGGCTGATCGAGAAAAAGCTCAAGGACTTCGGCGTCGAAGTGCGCGTGGTCGCGGCGGCACCCGGTCCGGTCATCACCCGCTATGAAATCGAGCCCGCCACCGGCGTCAAGGGCTCGCAGGTCGTGACGCTCGCCAAGGACCTGGCGCGCGCGCTGAGCCTGGTGTCGATCCGGGTGATCGAAACCATTCCGGGCAAAAACTTCATGGCGCTGGAGCTGCCCAACGCCAAGCGCCAGTCGATCAAGCTGAGCGAAATCCTCGGCTCCAAGGCCTATAACGACGCCTCGTCGATGCTCACTATCGGCCTGGGCAAGGACATCGCCGGCCATGCCGTCGTTGCCGACCTGGCGAAAATGCCGCACTGCCTGGTGGCGGGCACCACCGGCTCCGGCAAGTCGGTCGGCATCAACGCAATGATCTTGAGCCTGCTGTACAAGGCCGACGCGCGCGACGTGCGGCTGCTGCTGATCGACCCGAAGATGCTGGAAATGAGCGTCTACGAAGGCATCCCGCACCTGCTGGCGCCGGTTGTCACCGACATGCGCCAGGCGGCGCACGGCCTGAACTGGTGCGTCGCCGAGATGGAAAAGCGCTACAAGCTGATGAGCAAGCTGGGCGTTCGCAATCTGGCCGGCTACAACGCCAAGCTGGACGAAGCCAGGTCACGGGGCGACTTCATCTACAACCCGTTCAGCCTGACGCCCGAAGAGCCCGAGCCGCTCGAGCGCCTGCCGTATATCGTCGTGGTGATCGACGAGCTGGCCGACCTGATGATGGTTGTCGGCAAGAAGATCGAGGAGCTGATCGCGCGGCTGGCGCAGAAGGCGCGCGCCGCCGGCATCCATTTGGTGCTGGCGACGCAGCGCCCGAGCGTCGATGTCATCACCGGCCTGATCAAGGCGAACATTCCGACGCGGCTGTCGTTCCAGGTCAGCAGCAAGATCGACAGCCGGACCATCCTCGACCAGATGGGCGCGGAAGCTTTGCTGGGCATGGGCGACATGCTCTACATGCCGAGCGGCACGGGCTTTCCAATCCGGGTGCATGGCGCGTTCGTCAGCGACGAGGAAGTGCACCGGGTCGTCGCCTACCTCAAGCAGCAGGGCGAGCCCGACTATATCGACGGCGTGCTCGAAGGCGGCACGGTCGAGGGCGAGGGCGGCGATCTGCTGGCCGGCGACGCCGGCGGCGAAAAAGACCCGATGTACGACCAGGCGGTGGAGGTGGTGCTGAAAAACCGCAAGGCCAGCATCTCACTCGTCCAGCGGCACTTAAAAATCGGTTACAACCGCGCCGCGCGGCTGGTCGAGGACATGGAAAACGCCGGGCTGGTCAGTGCCATGAGCGGCAGCGGCCAGCGTGAAATTCTGGTGCCGGCGCGGGCGGAGTAAGTTCGATGAAAGGTCTGTTTGCTTCCGTTTTGATAGCTGTCTTCGCCCATGGCGCCTGCGCAAACGGCCTGGAAAGCCTTGAAACTTTCGTCAAAACCGTCAGCAGCGGGCGCGCCGAATTCACCCAGGTAGTGACATCGCCGGCCAAGGAAGGTCAGACCGCCCGCAGCAAGACTTCGAGCGGAACGTTCGAGTTTTCCCGGCCCAGCCGTTTCAGATTCAATTACAAAAAGCCATTCGAGCAAAGCATCGTCGCGGACGGCCAGACCTTGTGGCTCTATGACGCCGACCTGAACCAAGTAACGGCGCGCAAACAGGCCGCCGCGCTGGGCTCGACGCCCGCCGCGCTGATCGCCGCCGCGCCCGACCTGCGCGCGCTGCAGGCCGATTTCACCCTCGCCGCCGCGCCTGAAAAGGACGGCCTGCAATGGGTCGTCGCGACGCCTAAAGCCAAGGACGGCCAGCTGCAGGAGGTGCGGGTCGGCTTTCACGCTGGCGAGAAAGCGGCCGAAAAGCCGGCTGAACTTGCCGCGCTGGAAATCCTCGACAGTTTCGGCCAGCGCTCGGTGCTCAGCTTCAGCAAGGTCGAAGTCAATCCAGCGCTGCCCAGGGACACTTTCCAGTTCGTCACCCCCAGGGGCGCCGACGTGATACGGCAGTAGGCGGGCAAGCGCCAGTCCGCAGGCTTAGCCCTCCAGCACAGCGTACCGGGACTTTGATGGCCAAGCCTTCCAGCCTTCCACCCTTGGCCGAGCGGCTGCGCCCCAAAAACCTGGGCGAGGTCATCGGCCAGCAGCACCTGCTCGGCGCCGGACTGCCGCTGCGCGTCGCATTCGAGTCGGGCGAGCCGCACAGCTGTATTTTGTGGGGGCCGCCCGGCGTCGGCAAAACCACCATTGCCCGGCTGATGGCAAGCAGCTTCGACGCGCATTTCATCACCATCTCCGCCGTGCTCGGCGGCGTCAAGGACATTCGCGAGGCGGTCGAGCAGGCCGGCATCTGGCGGGCGCAAGGCGACCGCACCATTGTCTTCGTCGATGAAGTGCATCGCTTCAACAAGAGCCAGCAGGACGCTTTTTTGCCGTATGTGGAAAGCGGGCTGTTCACCTTTATCGGCGCGACGACCGAGAACCCATCGTTCGAGGTGAACTCGGCCTTGCTGTCGCGCGCGGTGGTGTATGTCCTGAAGCCGCTCGGCGAAGCCGATCTGAAGAAAATAGTAGCCAGGGCGCTTGCTACGCGGGCGTTATTAGCTATTGAAACCATAGCGAACGACGCGCTTGACCGGCTGGTGGCGTATGCCGACGGCGATGCCCGGCGCCTGCTCAACACGCTCGAATCGCTCGGCGTGGCGGCGCGGGCCGAAAAAGTCACCGACGTCACCGATGCCTGGGCGACGAAGGTGCTGGGCGAGCGCCTGCGCCGCTACGACAAGGGCGGCGAGCAGTTCTACGACACCATCTCGGCGCTGCACAAATCGGTTCGCGGCTCCGACCCGGACGCGTCGCTCTACTGGTTCATGCGCATGCTCGACGGCGGCGCCGAGCCGCGCTATATGGCGCGCCGCCTGATCCGCATGGCCAGCGAGGACATAGGCCTGGCCGACCCGCGCGCGCTGCGCATGGCGCTCGACGCGGCCGAGGTCTATGAGCGTCTGGGCTCGCCCGAAGGCGAACTCGCGCTGGCGCAGTGCGTGGTCTACCTGGCGGTCGCGCCTAAGTCGAACGCGGTGTACAAGGCTTTCAACGAAGCCAAGTCGTTTATCAGGAATGACGGTACGCGCCCGGTGCCGCTGCACTTGCGCAATGCGCCCACCAAACTCATGAAGGAGCTGGACTACGGCAAGAACTACCGCTACGCGCATGACGAAGAAGGCGGTTTTGCCGCCGGGGAAAATTATTTTCCCGAAGGCATGGCCGCGCCGGGCTTTTACCGGCCGGTCAACCGGGGCCTGGAAATCCGGATTGCCGAGCGGCTGGCTGCGCTGAAAGCTGAAAACGACGGCATGAAGGCGGACTGATGCCTTTCCAACCAACCTGAGGCCGGGCCATGGAAATATTCCTGCAGCAGATCATCAACGGCCTCGTTCTAGGCAGCATGTACGCGTTGATCGCGCTCGGCTATACCATGGTCTACGGCATCATCAACCTGATCAATTTCGCGCATGGCGAGGTGCTGATGGTCGGTGCGCTGACCAGCTGGACCGTCATCGGCTGGATGCAGGGCGCCACGCCGGACGCGCCCGGCTGGCTGGTCTTGCTGATCTCGCTGTTGATCGCCTTCGTGGTCTGCGGCGCACTGAACTTCGCGATTGAAAAAGTCGCCTACCGGCCGCTTCGGAATTCGCCCAAGCTGGCGCCGCTGATCACCGCCATCGGCATGTCGCTGCTGCTGCAGACGCTGGCGATGATCATCTGGAAGCCCAACTACAAGCCTTATCCGACGCTGCTGCCCGCCGAGCCTTTGCAGATCGGCGGCGCCGTCATCACCGTCACGCAGGTTTTCATCCTCGGCGCGACGGCGGTCTCGCTCGCCGTGCTGATGTGGCTGGTGAACTACACCAAACTGGGCCGCGCCATGCGCGCCACTGCCGAGAATCCGCGCGTCGCGGCGCTGATGGGCGTCAGGCCCGACACGGTGATTTCCGCCACCTTCATCATCGGCGCCGTGCTGGCCGCGCTGGCCGGCGTGATGTATGCCTCCAACTACGGCACGGTGCAGCACACCATGGGCTTTCTGCCCGGCCTCAAGGCTTTTACCGCAGCGGTGTTCGGCGGCATCGGCAACCTGGGCGGCGCGGTGCTGGGCGGCATTTTGCTCGGGCTGATCGAATCCATCGGTGCCGGCTATATCGGCCCGCTGACGGGCGGTGTGCTGGGCAGCCAGTATTCCGACATTTTCGCCTTCATCGTGCTGATTTTCGTTCTTACGCTCAGGCCTTCGGGCCTGCTGGGTGAGCGGGTTGCCGACAGGGCATGAAGGCCGGGATGAAAAGCAGAAAACTTCTCACTTTTTTCATCGCAGCTGGCGCGCTGCTGGTGCTGCCGGCGCTGCTGCAGCAGGGCGGCAACGCCTGGGTGCGGATCGTCGATATGGCGCTGCTGTATGTGCTGCTGGCGCTCGGCCTGAACATCGTCGTCGGCTATGCCGGGCTGCTGGATTTGGGCTATGTCGCTTTCTTTGCGGTCGGCGCCTACCTGTTCGCGCTGCTCGGCTCGCCGCACCTGGCCGAAGCCTTTCCCTGGGTCGCCGCAAATTTCCCGAACGGCCTGCATCTGCCGATCTGGGCGATCATTCCGGCTGCCGCAGCGCTCGCGGGGCTGTTCGGCGTGCTGCTCGGCGCGCCGACGCTCAAGCTGCGCGGCGACTACCTGGCGATCGTCACGCTTGGCTTCGGCGAAATCATCCGGGTGTTCCTGAACAACCTGGACCGCCCGATCAACCTCACCAACGGACCCAAAGGCATCAGCCAGATCGACTCGATAAAATTTTTCGGCTTCGACCTGGGCAAGCCGCACCACTTTTTCGGCGTCGAGCTGGCATCGGTGTCGATGTACTACTACCTGTTTCTGGCGCTGGCGGTCGTCTCGGTCATCATCTGCCACCGGTTGGAGAACTCGCGCATCGGCCGCGCCTGGATGGCGATCCGGGAGGACGAAATCGCCGCCAAGGCGATGGGCATCAACACCCGCAACCTGAAACTGCTGGCCTTCGGCATGGGCGCGACCTTCGGCGGCGTGTCGGGCGCGATGTTCGCCGCCTTTCAGGGCTTCGTGTCGCCCGAGTCGTTCAGCCTGATGGAGTCGATCATGATCGTCGCGATGGTCGTGCTGGGCGGCATCGGACACCTGCCCGGGGTCGTTCTCGGCGCGCTGCTGCTGGCCGCGCTGCCCGAGGTGCTGCGCCATGTCGCCGGGCCGCTGCAGGCGATGACCGACGGCCGGCTCGACGCGGCGATCCTGCGCCAGCTCCTGATCGCGCTGGCGATGATCAGCGTCATGCTGCTGCGCCCGCGCGGCCTTTGGCCGTCGCCCGAGCATGGCAAGGCGCGGCCGCTGCCCGCCGGCGCGGTCGAAGGCAAAGCCATCGAGTCGATCAACCCTTAAGGACACTGGACGATGAACGACACCATTTTGAATGTCTCAGGCGTCTCCAAGCGCTTTGGCGGTCTGCAGGCGCTGAGCGACGTCGGCATCAAGATCGAACGCGGTCAGGTCTATGGCCTGATCGGCCCCAACGGCGCCGGCAAAACCACGTTCTTCAATGTCCTGACCGGCCTTTACACCCCTGACAGCGGCAGCTTCGAGCTCGCCGGCAAGCCCTACAAGCCGACGGCGGTGCATGAAGTCGCCAAGGCCGGCATTGCCCGGACGTTCCAGAACATTCGGCTGTTCGCTGACATGACGGCGCTGGAGAATGTGATGGTCGGCCGGCATATCCGCACCCGATCCGGCCTGCTGGGCGCGGTGTTCCGCACGCCGGGTTTCAGGCAGGAAGAAGCGGCGATTGCCCAGCGGTCGCGCGAATTGCTGGAGTATGTCGGCATCGCCCGCTACGCCGACTTTAAGGCACGCACCCTGAGCTACGGCGACCAGCGCCGGCTCGAAATTGCCCGCGCGCTCGCCACCGATCCGCAACTGATCGCGCTCGATGAGCCCGCGGCGGGAATGAACGCGACCGAAAAGGTGCAGTTGCGCGAGCTGATCGACCGCATCCGCAAGGACAACCGCACGATCTTGCTGATCGAGCATGACGTGAAGCTGGTGATGGGGCTGTGCGACCGCGTCACCGTGCTCGACTACGGCAGGCAAATCGCCGAGGGCGCGCCCGCCGACGTGCAGAAAAACGAAAAAGTGATCACCGCCTATCTGGGCGCCGGCCATTGATGGAAGCGAAGGCTATGCCTGACATCCTGCTCAAGGTGACCAGCCTGAAGGTGGCTTACGGCGGCATCCAGGCCGTCAAGGGCGTTGACCTTGAGGTGCGCGATGGCGAACTGGTCACGCTGATCGGCTCGAACGGCGCCGGCAAGACCACAACCATGAAAGCCATCACCGGCAGCCTGCCGATGCAGGGCGGCGACATCGAATACCTGGGCAGAAGCATCAAGGGGCGCGGCGCCTGGGACTTGGTCAGGGAAGGCCTGGCGATGGTGCCCGAAGGCCGCGGTGTGTTCGCCAGGATGACGATCACCGAGAACCTGCGGATGGGTGCCTACATCCGCGGCGACAAACCCGGCATCGCCGCCGACATCGAAAAGATGTTCGCGCTGTTCCCGCGCCTGCGCGAACGAAAAGATCAGCTGGCCGGCACGATGTCAGGCGGCGAGCAGCAGATGCTGGCGATGGCGCGCGCCTTGATGAGCCGCCCACGGCTGCTGCTGCTCGATGAGCCGTCGATGGGCTTGTCGCCGATCATGGTCGAGAAGATTTTCGAGGTGGTGCAGGGTGTGTCGGCGCTGGGCATGACGGTGTTGCTGGTCGAGCAAAACGCCAGCCGCGCGCTGGGCATCGCGAACCGGGGCTATGTGATGGAGTCGGGCACTGTCACCATGAACGGCGAGGCGAAAGCGCTGCTCGATGATCCCCGGGTCCAGGCAGCTTACCTGGGCGAGTGAAGCCGGACCGTGGTCGCCAGGGTTATTGGCACACACCCAAAAGCCGTTCTCGCTGTGCGCACTGCTTGGCCGGTGGCGGGATGACAGATGTTTCCGGCCTGAGCTTCGCGGCAATGCAGGAGCGAATTTCATGCGCCGTCGGGCCATAATAAAACCAGCCACGTCCCAGAGCCGGCAGCGCAAGTTCAACCTCGCGCCATTTCGGGTGCCCCTTTTCCTGCAGCGTCTTGAAGTTCCGGCACAACGAACGCGCCATGTCACGCAGGTGATTTTCGGTGTCCTTCAAACGAAAATTGTAGGTCACGAGAAACGCCTTGGCGGCCAGACCGGGCAGATCCGTCGTGAGCAGGTTCGGATAACTGCCGGCGCGCACCGTGGCGGGGAAGTAGGTTTTGAGAACCGCCGCGCTCGACGGATGCCCGGGGTCGAACCTGAGCAGCTTGATGAGCCTGCGCGACTCCGGCTTCATGTCGGCAAGCAGTTTGGCCGGCTGGCCCGCGACGACCACGACGACGTCGATGGTCTTGTTGGTGACCAGCTTGGCCAGCGCCTGTTCGTTGGGAAGAAAGCTCGCGCCGGCTTCAGGCATGGCCTCGCCGAACATCAGGCGGTAAAGCGTCGCCGAAGTGAGCGCCGTGCCGCTGCCCGTCTCGCCCGCGTTGATCTTTGCGTTTTTGATCTCGTGGATGTAGTTTCGAGTCGAGTCGGCGCGGACGATAAAGTAGATTTCCTCGTTGTAGAGCGGCAAGATCACCCGCAACGGCTCGATCAAGGCGCGGGCCGCCAGGTTTCCGCCGGCTGCGATGTCGAGGAAAGACTGATAGACGTCGGACTGCACCAGGGCCAGCTTGACGCCGGGTTCGTTGCGCAAAAGCCGAACGTTCTCGGCCGATCCGGCCGAAGGCAAAGCGTCGAGCTTGATGTTCGCCGCGGGCGCCACCAGCTGTGCCAGATCGCGTCCGATCTTAATATAGGTACCCCGCTCGGAAGCGGTCGCGATTTTGTATTCGACCGCGGCCGCCGTTAGCGGCCCATGTAAAAGCATCCCCGCCATCAGCGCCACGCTCGAAACCAAGCTGTTCATATTATTGCTTTCCCTGTTTCATAGTCGCACCGCACAGCCCGAGCGTTGCAACCGCTTGCGGACATTCCTTCAATAGCGCCGGCTCCCGGCTGGCGTTTGCATCGGCGTTTGTCGATGGCAAGGGGTGCGGGGCTTGCATCGCATCGGGTGCGTCAATTCCAGCTGCCGGTTTTGGCGCCGTAAGGGTCGTGGGCTTAAGCGCGCCGGGTCTCGGCGACGATGGCTCCAGGCCCTGCGTGCTTGCAAGTCGCGCAAGCTGCGCGTCATGAAAATAGACGAATCCAAGCCCTGCTGCCAAGGCGAGCGACAGCGCCGCCACCGCGAAGAACCGCCGGTGCTGGCGCCGCAATCTGGCCGCTGCAGCTGTTGCGGGAGCAGCCCTGGCCGTCGCCCGTGCGGGCTCAGGCGACGCATGCGCCGGACTGGTGCCAGGGTGTACGACCTGCGCTGGCATGGCCTCAGCGCTGTCCGGTATGGGACGGCTGGCCTTCTTATTTGTCATCGCCGGCGCAGGCGAAGCAGCGGCTTTCGGCGCCTCGAAAGTCTCGGGCAATGGAAATTCGGCGCCGCACTTGTGGCAGTTTGTCGCGGATCGAGCGTCGATCGCGCCGCACTTGTCGCAGGGCTGAACGTTGAGCTGCATGCCGCACTCATTGCAGAAAATCGCGTCGGCAGGATTGACATGCCTGCAAAAAAGGCACTCGATTGGAAGTCTGGGCGACATTTCAGGCGGGTGGCCGAAGCGACATGTTCATAAATTGGCGGAATTTCTTGAAGCCGCCGCAAGCCGGATCGGCATGGATGGCGCTAATTAGGATCAATGACATGGATTTTTCGGGGTAACAACCTTGCGGAACCGGCTATAAAGCCCCGCATCGGCTTGGCAGCGCGCTAGTCACTCAAAGCTGACCTGCCATTATTGCCTTTGGGCGCAGGTATTACTTGCATCAAATTGTGAGCGCGTTCTCCATGCTTGCCGTGCTGCGCTATGGTGTCAAAATGAACATCAGCAAGCGCCAGGTCAAGGTATTTGCGTTAGGCATTGTTATTGGCGTCATAGCCGTCTCGGGAGCGACGATGCTGCGACGCCCGTCCGGCTTATTTTCATCGCCTGTGTCCGAAATGCCGAAAGCGAGCCTTCAGACAACGCAGTCCGCGCCTTCGGTGTCGGAACAGTTTGCCCCTTGTCCATCGCAGCCCATTGCGCCGGCGGCTGGAGCCAAAGACGGGCGATTTTTTTTGCAGACCGATTTGTCCGGCAACAAATCGACCGATGCTGCGTCCTTTATGGTTGTCGGCAAAGAGGCCGCTGCCGCAGGTCGCCCGCGTGACGCCGAAGTGGCGTTCATGATGTCGTGCCGCGTCGCCGAAAAGTCCAAAGGATCGGGTTCGGTCGAAGCCGCTGATGCCAAGTACCAACTTGGCTGGCACTACGAGTGGCTTGCGCGTGACGCAAGTTCGGCCGCCCAGGCCGACCGGAGCGAATTACTCAGGCGCGCGGAGTCGCTTTACTCCGATAGCCTGAAAGCTTATCGCGCCGCATATGGCGACGTCCATGAGAAATCACAGTTTGCGGCCGATGGACTGGCGTCGGTACGGCAGATTTTGGCGTTGGGGCCGACGACGGTGCCCGCGCCTGGCGCTGAGCTTCAACCTGAGAACCCCGCGCAAGCGACTGAGGCAAGGGCGGCGGCTGGGCCCGCCGGGTCGGACGGCCAACGCATTTCAAAGCCAGTCCAGTCGTCCCAGCCGTTCCGGCCGCCGCAGCGCAAAGTCGAGCTTGCGCAGGCGACTGCCCCCGCGGTTTCCAAGCTGCAAGCGCCGATTGCGCCACAGGTGCCCAGACCAAGCTTCGATTGCGCCAAGGCGCGTTCGATACCCGAGAAAATGATTTGTTCAGACGCCGAACTCGCCCGGCTCGACCGCGATCTGGGCCGTGTCTATGCCCGCGCGAAAAGCGCGACGCC
Organism: uncultured Polaromonas sp.; assembly: GCA_964236835.1. Taxonomy (GTDB): domain Bacteria; phylum Pseudomonadota; class Gammaproteobacteria; order Burkholderiales; family Burkholderiaceae_C; genus Polaromonas. The sequence goes on along the minus strand of CAXSGT010000006.1, from coordinate 24,588 downwards.
AGACGCCGCGGCTTTTCGGCGGCGCAATAACGACGAGTGGCGCCTGCGCGAGGCGACATGCCGGGATCGCGAGTGCCTGCTGCGCTGGTATGCGCACCGGCGCAATCAGCTGACGAATGGCGTCGATTAGGCGGGGAAAATGGCGCCGTCTATGACTCCGCGCTAGGAACGGTGAGGAGGAAGCGCCAAAAACGCGCTGAAAATATCGTTTTGTCTGGGCGGGCGTAGCTAGCGCCATCACGTTTTCCGCGCTTGGGCAGACGCAAGAAACGCCAGCGCCGTGGCAATTTCTTTCTCGCCGATTCCGGACGGAACTTGCAGCGTTTGCCGCATTCCGTTGAAGGCGTCCAAACCTTCTTTTTGCAGCAGCTCGACACAGGCGGCCGCCTGCCGGGGGGAATCAAACCCCTGGCTTTGCAGCAGCAAGCGCGCATCGGCATCGAGCAGTTTGAAATAAAACCGGCCGTCTTCGTCCCGGTATTGCTTGAAGGCGGGCGCAGCTGTTTTCGCGGCTTTGGTTTTCGCGGGCGCCGCCGCTGTCGCAGCCAGGCTGCGCAGTCCGACGGCGTAGCGCAATTCCCCCATGAACGGCGTCGCGATGGCGCGCGCTTTCGCGGCACCGGCTTGCAACAGTGTTTCGATCTTTTTCGGGTTGGCCAGGAGTTCGCTGTAGTGCTCGCGCATCGGTGCGATTTCCTGGTCGATGCGCTCGAACAGCAGCTGTTTGGCATCGCCCCAGGCGATGCCCTCGGCATAAGCCTGGCGCAGGGTGGCGGTTTCAGCGGCGCTGGCGAACGCCTGATAAATCTGGAACAGCGCCGAGCCTTCGGCGTCCTTGGCCTCGCCCGGCGCCCGCGAATCGGTCACGATGCCTGCGACGAGCCGGCGCAATGCGCCCTGCGGGGTGAAAAGGGCAATGGTGTTGTCGTAGCTCTTGCTCATCTTGCGTCCGTCGAGTCCTGGCAGCAAGGCAACCGAGTCTTCCACCACCGCTTCGGGCAGCACCAGATGATCGCCGTAGAGATGATTGAAGCGCTGCGCCATGTCGCGCGCCATTTCAATGTGCTGGATCTGGTCGCGGCCGACCGGCACCTTGTGCGTCCTGAACATCAAAATGTCGGCGCCCATCAGCACCGGGTACATGAAGAGACCGGCGCTAACGTCGGCGTCGATATCCCTGCCCGCCGCCTCGTTCTTCTCGACCGATGCCTTGTAGGCATGCGCGCGGTTAAGCATGCCCTTGCCGGTGACGCAGGTCAGCAGCCAGGCCAGTTCGGGAATTTCCGGAATGTCGGATTGGCGATAAAACATGACGCGTTCGGTGTCGAGCCCGGCGGCCAGCCAACTCGCCGCGATCTCGAGCGTCGAGCGCTGGATGCGCGCCGGCTCGTCGCATTTGATCAGCGCATGGTAGTCGGCCAGGAAGTAAAAGCTCTGCACGCCAGGCAACCGGCTGGCGGCGACCGACGGGCGAATCGAGCCGACGTAATTGCCCAGGTGCGGCGCGCCGGTCGTGGTGATGCCGGTCAGGAAACGCTGCACCGAGGCGGAGGAGCCGGAAGAAAGCGAAGAGGCGGAAGTCATGTGGCGAATAGGCGCAAAAAAATGAATCAGCGAAACAAGGTTAGCAAGGGCGACATCAGGCCGTTGATCAGCGCGTAGCCGACAGTCATAAGCGGGCGCAGCCACAAGGCGCCGACGACACCGGCGACGACCAGGCCCATGACGATGAAAAACCCCCATGGCTCGACGCGCTCGAGCCACTGCGCCTGCCTTGCTGGCAAAAGGCCGGTCAACACCCGGCCGCCGTCCAGCGGCGGCAATGGAAACAGGTTGAAGGCCCACATCACCAGGTTAACCAAAATGCCGGCTTTCGCCATCTTGATGAAGAACGGCTCCTCAATATTCATTCCGGTCAGCGCGACCAGCGCCAGCGCCCACAGCAGCGCCTGCGCGAAATTCGACGCCGGGCCGGCAAGCGCGACCCAGACCATGTCGCGTTTGGGATTGCGCAGCGCTGCGAAGTTGACCGGAACCGGTTTCGCGTAGCCGAACAAAAAGGCGCCCGAGGTGGCGAAATAGAGCAGCAGCGGCATGGCGATGGTGCCGATCGGGTCGATGTGCTTGAGCGGATTGAGCGTCATCCGGCCCGCCAGGTAGGCCGTGTTGTCGCCGAAATGGCGCGCGGCAAAGCCATGCGCCGCTTCATGCACCGTGATGGCGAAAAGCACGGGCAGCGCATAGAGCGCAATGGTTTGAATCAGGTTGCCAGAGTCCATGCCGGGAATTGTCTCAGACGGGCGCAAGGCGCCGTCACAGCCCGAGAACCGCCAGCTCGCCACGACCTTGCCGGATGACCACCGGGTCGCCACCGCTGTCCATCGGTGTCAGGTCGATCACCGTGGTCGGCTCCTTGTGGCAGGCGCCCGCGTCGATCACAGCGGCCAGCTCGCGCTCGAGCGCGCCATCGATATCGCGCACGTCGCTGACGGCCTCGGTTTTACCGCGCGCGATGAGCGTGGTCGCAAGCAAGGGTCCGCCATGCAGCTCAAGCAGCGCCTGCAAGGTCTTGTGGTCCGGAACGCGCAGGCCGATGGTCTTGCGCGACGGGTGGCTAAGGCGGCGGGGCACTTCCTTGCTGGCCTGCAAAATGAAAGTGTAGGGTCCGGGGGTCGCCGCTTTAAGCAAGCGATATTGCTTGTTATCGACCCGCGCGTAACTGGCCAGTTCGCTCAAATCGCGGCACAGCAGCGTGAGGTGGTGCTTGTCGTCCACGCCGCGGATGCGGCGCAGGCTGTCGGCCGCGGCCTTGTCATCGAGCTGGCAGGCCAGCGCATAGCTCGAATCCGTCGGCACGGCCGCGATGCCGCCACGCGCCAGCAGACTGGCGGCCTGCCTGAGCAGGCGGGCGGGCGGATTGTCGGGGTGAACTTCAAACAGCTGGGCCATCGCAGCCGCTCAGGTTTCAGTAGCCAGCCAGCCGCATACCGCGACCATCGCCTTGTCCAGCACGGCAAAGCAGGCAGCCAGGGTATTCATGCCTGGATACGATCGGCCAGGAGTTCCCATACGGGCGTCAGTTCGCCCGGCAAAAAAGGCAGCGCCCCCAGGTCGGTTCGGCTTTCCTCGGGACTGTGAAAATCGCTTCCGCGCGAAGAAGCCAGGCCGAATTCTTTCGCGGTTTCGGCATATTTGACGTATTCGGCTTTCGTGTGGCTGCCAGTGACGACCTCGACCGCCTGGCCGCCATGCGCCTTGAACTCGGTGAACAGCGCATACTCCTCGTTGGCGGTGAAGTTGTAGCGGCCCGGGTGGGCGATCACTGCGACGCCCTTGGCTTCTGTAATCCAGCAAACCGCATCTTCCAGCCTGGCCCAGCGATGCGGTACATAGCCGGGTTTACCTTCAGTCAGGTATTTGCGAAAAACCTCGGACGTTTCGCGGCAGACGCCCGATTCGACTAAAAAGCGGGCGAAGTGCGTGCGTGAAATCAGCTCCGGATTGCCGACGAATTTCAATGCGCCTTCGAACGCGCCCTGAATTCCTGCCTTGGCGAGCGAGTCGGCCATCTCCAGGGCCCGCTGCTCGCGCCCGCCGCGCGTGGCGCGCAGGCCTTGCCCAATGGCCGCATTGTCGGAATCGAATCCCAAACCCACGATATGGACGGTTTCGCCCGCGAAAGTCACCGAAATTTCGGTGCCGGTGAGGTAGGCCAGGCCATGCGTGCGGGCCGCCGCCATGGCGCGCGGCTGGCCGCCGATCTCGTCATGGTCGGTCAGCGCCCAAAGCTCGACGCCGTTGTTTTTCGCACGTTCGGCCAGCGCTTCGGGCGTCAGCGTGCCGTCCGATACCACCGAGTGGCAATGAAGATCGGCATTGAGAATGTTTTTCGTTTGCACAGCATCATTTTAGGCTGTATGACCCGGTGCCGCCAAGCTATGGCACCGCTTGGCGAGTCCTGTGCCGCGCCTGGTAGGTATAAGTGATAATTCTGATTTTCTCCATGGAACAAAGGGAGCGGGCGGCACATGAATCACTTCGTCATCGGGCTGGGCGGCACGGGGGGCAAGATCATCCGGTCGCTGCGCAAGAGCGTGTACCAGGAATTCCATGGCGACCGGCCTGCCGGCGTCGGCATCGGCTACCTGTATGTCGATTCCTCTAGCGAAATGATGGCGATCGACGATCCCACCTGGAAGACGCTGGGAACTTCGGTGCAGCTGCCCAAGGCCAGCCAACTCCTGATCACCGACGCCAACCTGACGTCGCGGCTGGACAATCTGGACAGCTATCCGGGCCTCAAACACTGGCTGGGCAGTCCGCAGGAGTGGCGCGACATCCTCAATAGCATCGTCGGCGCCACGCTGGGCGGCCAGAAACGCCGGCTCGGACGTTTCTTGTTTGCCTGCAAGGCGGGAAACTACCGCGAGCAGGTGCAGACCCAGGTCAAGCTGCTGCAGCAAAGCGGCGAGACTGACGTCACGTTCCATGTGGTCGTGGGCCTGGCCGGCGGCACCGGCAGCGGCAGCGTGATCGACGCGGTGGCGCAACTGCGCGACCTGTATCCAGATTCCAAGCGCTTTCGCGTTTTGCTTTACGCCTTGCTGCCCGACGCCTATCCGAACCCGAACTGGGACACCGGCAACTACCACGCCAATGGCTTTGCCGCGCTGACCGAGCTGAACGCGATGTCGGTCGGCGCCTACCAGCCGTACGACGTCACCGGCGTTAAGAACCGGCTCACGCTTGCCGACCCGTTCAACGGCTGCTATGTGTTTGGCAACGAGAACGAGAACGGCCTGACGGTCGATGTCGATCGGGACCTGCCGGGCATCGTCGCCGATTTCCTGTATCAGAAGATCGTCGCCGTGAACAGCGTCAGCTGGGCTTCGCTCGGCCGCATGGAGAACGCCGAGAACGGCGACGGCTCGCCCGAGACGGCGCCGCAGGGCCGTCTGCCGGAACGCTCCAAACGCTTTCTGACCTTCGGCATCAAGCGGTTGGCGATTCCCGAGGAAGAGATCAGCGAATACCTGACCTACAGCTTCGCCCGCCAGGCGGCGCTGCAGCTGCGCTTTAACCACTGGCAGGCGGCGTCGGGCTTCATCGACGAGCCGCGCAAGCAGGATTTTCACGAGTTCGTGCAGCAAAAGGAGACGCAGCAGCGCTGGCTGCTGTCGGACGACCACCTGACGCTGGCGCAGGGCATCCTGCCCGAGGACGCGGCCAACAAGCGTTGGAAATCGTTTGTCGGCGAGTGGGAGGCGGTGATTCCGAACTTCAAATCGCTGGTGCGCGAACGCGAACGCGCCAGCTGGCTCGACGAGCTGACCAAGCTGTGCGAAAAGCGCTACCAGGACGACTACCGCGCGCTCGGCGTCGCGGGTTTCTACCGCACCAAGCTCAAGGCGCGCAAGGACATGGCGCGCGAGATTCGCGGCCGCGTCGAGCAGGAACTCATGAACGACTGGAAGGTCGGCGCGAAGTCGGCCTGGGACGTCTCGCGCCTCTTGATCGCGCTGACCGAGCACCTTGACGAGCGGCTGAAGGCGTGCGACGACAGCGTCGTGCGCGCGCGCAACGCCGAAGAGCAGGCGCAGTCGCGCGTGCTTGGCAATGCGCAGAAATGGGCCGGCATGAACCTCTTGTCCAAGCATTTGCTCGGCACGCCCGACAGCCTGCTCGACGCGCACGGCGTGCATCTGCAGGAGATGTATGTCTATCGCACCCGCGCCGAGGGCTGGGGTTTTGCCAAGGCGCTGCTGATCGAGGTCATCGCCGAGATCACCGACTTGAAGGGCGAGGTGGACCGCGTTGCCAACACCTTGCAGCAGGCGCTGAAAAAGTTCGAAGTCGGCATCCAGGCGCGGCTGAACGACGCGGGCTCGGGCGACCTACGCCAGCATCTGCTCCGCTTTTACGATCCGGTGCAGGTCAAAGGCGTCAGCCGCCGGCTGGTCCTGGACGAGGCCGAGCAAAAGACGCAGACCGGCCGGGTGCGCGCCGCGCTGATGGAAAAGATCGGGCCGGACGCGGGCTTTGCGCAGTTCAACCAGCGTATTTCGGAATCGACTTTTCTCGACGTGCTGGAGACGGTGTGTGAGGACAACGCCCGCATTGCGCACCAGAACCTGGTGCAAAACCCGAAAGAGCGGCTGCTCGGCGTGTCGATCATCGACAAGCTGCGCGAGCGCTACGGCGCCGACCCGCAGGAGCTCAAAAGCTTCGTCGGCGAGCTCGTCAGCCGCGCCGGCAATTTCGTCGCGCTCGAGCCGCTGGAAATGCACCGCGCCGCGCCCGGCATTCCGGTGGGCGTGCCGACGGCGATAGCCAAGTTCACCGTGATCCTGCCGAAGACGCCGGAACAGGCGGAATTTTCCAAGGTGCTCAAGGACGCGCTGCGCGAAGCCAAAACCGGCGACATCGAGATGATCGACTCGGACGGAAAACCGAACGAGATCACGCTCGTGTCGATCACCAATTTGCTGCCGCTGCGCTACCTCAAGCCGCTGAAGTTCCTGGAGGAAAAATACCGCCGCCGCATCGACACCGGCGGCGCCCGCGCCCGGCTCGAGCTGCACACCGAGGGCGACGGCACCGCCTGGCCGCGGCTGTTCGTCGCCTCCAGCGCCGAGGTCAAGCTGCAGGCGCTGCCCTACGTGCTGCTGGCCAAGGCGCTGGGCTTCATTCAGGAAGCTAAAAATCCGGCGACCGGCGCCGACGAGGTGCTGCTGCTGACCAAGGACGCCGATGGTTTCGACAACGACCCGGTGGCGCTGGGCAAGAGCTTTCTGGCCGGTGCCGACAGTATCAATCTGGAGAATTTGCATATTATCAAGACGGTGTGCGACGCCAGGCTGGACAGCGCCGAATACCTGCACCAGGACCGGCGCGACGAGGTGCGGCGCGCCATTTTGGCCGAGGTCGAAGCGGTCAAGGCCGCGCGCGGCGGCAACATCCAGGATGAAACATACCGCCGTTTCCTCGATGCCGGACGGCGCGCAACCGCCATCTTGAAAGAAGAGACGGCCTGAGCGCTGTTTTCGATGTTTTCGTTCCCGTTCAAAAAACCTGAAGGAGGCCTTCGATGGCATTGATATCCGGCAAATCCGGCCACTGTTCCAACTTTGGCAACTGCTCCCTGGCCGATGCCCGCACCGTGGTCGAAGTCCCGAACGGCATGGATTTTGTCTGCACCGAGTGTGGCAAGCCCCTCTTGATGACTGAAACCGTCGCCAAAACCGGCAACTCCAGGGCATTGACCTTGGGTTTGCTGCTATTGGTGCTTTTGCTCGCGGCGGGTGGCATCGCCTGGTCGCTCGCCAGGGGCAAAAAGAGTCCTGATCTGCCCGCGGCCGTGCCGCCCGCTGTGGTGCAAGAAGCGCCAACGCAACCTGTGCCGGCGCAGTTGCCCTCGCCGCCTCTTACGGGTCATTGTTCCGCCGCCGATGAGCGCGCCGGAGTCTGCCGCGTCGCCCGCTGATGTCGATTCACCTTTCATCTTTATTTTCAGGAGCCAAGCCCATGACTCGATCACCTCGCCGCTGGACCACGCCTCTGGCGCTTCTGGCCGGAATTCCCTCGCTGCTTTTTTCGCTGTCGGCAACGGCCGAGAGCATCGTCACCGGCGGCAAGACCGGGACTTATTACGCCATCGGGAGCAATTTGCGCGACATTGTTTATCCGGCGCTCGAAGTCAAGGACTCCAAGGGTTCGTGGGCGAACGTGGAGGACATGAGCCGCACCAAAGGCGTGACGTTGGCGATCGTCCAGTCCGACGTGTATTCGGCATTCGTGCAGATGCGCGATTCGCGCGACGTTCCCGAAGCGACGCGTCGCGAATATGGGCAACTGCTCGCCAATTTGCGCGTGTTCATGCCGCTCTACAAGGAAGAAATTCATTTTCTCGTGCGAAAGGACGATCCGATCGAATTTATTCATCAGATCAAGGGCAAGCAAATCTGGATGGACACCGAGAAAAGCGGAACCTATCTCACGGCTTTGAATATCTACGGCAAGATGTTCAATGAGCGGCCCAACATCGTCGAGCCTTTCATCAACAGCACGGCGACGGGCGAGGACGAAGGCACCAGAAGGCGCCGCTCGGCATTGATGGCGCTGAGCGATCCGGCTTACTACAAAAGCTATCCAAAGATCGATGTGCTGGTGCTGGTGGGTGGCCAGCCACTCAGCCTGTTGGCGAAAAACGTACCCGCCAACCTCAAGCTGCTCAAATTCGACCCGAGCCAGCCGGACTCCCGAAAAATCCTTCAGGAATATCAAAAGGCCGACATCAGACAGGCCAGCTATCCACAACTGGCGATGGCGGCCAGCGAGACGCCTTCGCTGGCGGTCGATTCCTACTTGATTACGGCGAATTTCGCCGATCCGCAGAGAAACCAGTTTGTAAAAGATTTTGCCGACCAGTTTTGCGCCAAGGTCGGCGTTCTGCAGGAGAAAGGCCACGAAAAATGGAAATCGCTGACATGGCAGCCGGGTTCGTCGCTGCCAATGGTCGCGGCTGGCTGGCAGTATTCCGACAGAGTCAAGGAGCGGTTGTCGAGTTGCAAAACAAATTCAGCGGCGGTGACGAAGCCAAGCGCATGCAGCGCTCAGGACCGCTTTACCGGGTTGTGCCGCTAGGATTCAAGCTTTTATCAAACACCGGTTTAGCGAAATCCGAAATAGGACAAGATAACGCCGATGATGACCACGAGGCCTACGATATAGATGATGGTGTTCATGATTTCCTCTTGAGAATATGGACGCGCCGATATGGGCGCCCTTGGCAAGCGATGTTGGAAGACTGTCCTGGGTTTTTCTGTAGGCAGCGCGACTCAACGTTCGTCGGACAAATTCCACTAGCTGTCTGGTGACTCGATTTGCGCGCCTTCCACCAGAAAACGCACCCGCTTCACACCTTGCCATTCATCGGCATCGAGCCGGAACGCCAGGGTCACGCGCGCCGGTAGCGCCTCGGTGCGGCCGAACCAGATGCCGTCCACCGGCTGGCCCTGATGCCTCAATTTGAGCGCCAAATGCTTTTCTCCCACCAGCCGCTGCGACAGCACCTCGACTTCCTCGCTGAAGGTCGGCGCGGCAAAGCCCTGGCCCCAGACTTCCCGGTGCAGCGTATCGACCAGGTCGGCCCGGCGGTACTCGGGCGCCAGCGGGCCGTCCGTTTCCAGGCGTCGGGTCAAGGTGGCGGCGTCGAGCCATTCATGGGCCACTTGTTGCAGCGCCTGCTCGAACACAGCGAAATTTTCCTCGGCGATGGTGCAGCCCGCCGCCATCGCGTGGCCGCCGAATCGCAGCAGTACGGCAGGATGGCGCTTGGCGACCAGGTCGAGCGCGTCGCGCAGGTGAAAGCCCGGAATCGAACGGCCCGAGCCCTTGAGTTCATGCGCCTTGCCTGGCGCCTGGCTGGCGGCGAACACGAACGTCGGCCGATGCAGCCTGTCCTTGATGCGCGAGGCGACGATGCCGACCACGCCTTCATGAAAATCCGCATCGAAAATCGCGACTGCCGGCGGCGCCTCTTCGTCCCCGCCGAACATTGCGTCGGCCGCGAGCTGGGCCGCGTCGCGCATGCCAGATTCAATGTGCCGGCGCTCTCGGTTGATGCCGTCGAGCAGCTGCGCCAGTTCATCGGCGCGCGCCGGGTCGTCGGTCAGCAGGCATTCGATTCCCAGCGTCATGTCGGCCAGCCGGCCGGCGGCGTTGATGCGGGGCCCTAGCGCAAAGCCGAAATCGAAGGTCGTCGCCACGGCTGCCTGCCGGCCCGCGGCCCGGAACAGGCTGGCGATGCCGGCGGGCAGCGCGCCGGCGCGGATGCGCTTGAGGCCCTGCGCGACCAGGCGGCGGTTATTGGCGTCGAGCTTTACAACGTCGGCGACGGTGCCGAGCGCGACCAATGGCAGCAAGGTATCCAGCTTGGGTTGATTGGACGCCTCGAATAGGCCGCGCTCGCGCAGCTCGGCGCGCAGCGCCAGCAGCACGTAAAACATCACGCCGACGCCGGCGATCGACTTGCTGTCGAAGCCGCAACCGGGCTGGTTCGGATTGACAATGACATCCGCATCCGGAAGAACGACTTGCCCGTCCCTCAGTGCTGGCAGATGATGGTCGGTGACCAGCACCCGCATGCCCAGCGCCCTGGCGCGGGCGACGCCGTCGAGGCTGGCAATGCCGTTATCGACCGTCACCAGCACGTCGGCGCCGCCGGCTTTGACGCGCTCGGCGATCGGCGCGGTCAGGCCGTAGCCGTCGATGACCCGGTCTGGCACGAGGTAACTCGCATGGCGCGCGCCCAGCAGGCGCAAACCCCGCAGCGCCACGGCGCAGGCGGTGGCGCCGTCGCAGTCGTAGTCGGCGACGATGCAGATTTTTTGCTCGGCCGCGATGGCGTCGGCCAGCAGGCGCGCGGCGTCTAGCGCGCCTTTGAGCGACGACGGTGGCAGCAATTTCGCCAGGCCGTCGTCGAGTTCTTCGACGGCATGAACGCCCCGCGCCGCGTACAGCTGCGCCAGCAGGGGATGAATGCCGGCCTGTTGCAGCGCCCAGGCGCTGCGCGGCGGCACATCGCGGATGTGTATTTTCATGATGGAATATTCCGGCCGCTGGCGATGTTTACTATTATTTTCATAGCTGCTCAAGCACGTTCAGTATGCGTAAAGGGCTAAAAATCCTGGAAATCCGGGCTTTCAGCGTGGCGGCGCGCGTTTCAAACGTCAGTGCGTTGCGCTCGCCGCAGAGTGTCAGCCGAACACTTTCACCCGCCTGCTGCCGGGCCAGCCATGCGGCAATCTCGCCGGCATCCAGCGCTTGCCAAGCCTGAGAATAAGCAAGCCAGTCCTCTTTGAAAACTGCGTCAGCCAAACTGCGCGGCACCTTGACTTCCTCCCTCTCCCTCAGGGAGAGGGCAGGGGCGAGGGCCTCCCCGGTCCCGCTCATCCAGAACGAATTGACCGGCACCTGCCCCCTGGCGTCGCGCGCATCGTTAAATGGATGCGTGTAAAGCAGCATCTGCATCTCATTTTGCAATCTTCTCAGTGGCGCGGCAGACCGCGAGTCGGGCAGCCACGCGTCCACATTGCGCGCCAGCACCCGGTCCAGCGACGCCGTCGGCAGCCCGCGAAAAAGCTCGCCCTCGGCCAGCCAGCGCTCGGGCGCGAGGTACCGCAGCGTGATGCCGTCGGTCTCGAAATAAGGCTGCATGATCGCAAGTAGTTCGCGCGACTCGCCTTCACGCAGCGCCAGCGCGGCCGGGTCGCTCAGCGTCGCGTGCAGATGGCCCATGGCCCAGTGGCACGGCGTGATCCAGGCCCAGGCTTTATCGCCGCCCGTCTGCATCACTGTTGCCGCATCACTCGCTGCCCAAGGAATCAGGCCGTCCGGCGTTTCCCTGCCGGCCAGTCCAAGCGCCGTGGCCAAGGCGCGCTCATGGGGCGGCGACAGCGATTCGGAATTGCCGGAATCGGTATGCGCCAGCGCCATGCCGCTCAGCAGCCGGCCCAGCTGCTTCAGGCCGCCCGGCAGCATCGCCCGCATCGCCGGCAACCAGGATTCGGCACCGCACGCGGCGAACGGAATCACGAGATGGGGCGATGAATTGGCGGGCATCGCCCTATTGTCCGGGATGCCACAATCCCTGCCATGCAAATCCCCTATGAGCTGATTCTGGGCTGGCGCTATACCCGCGCCGGCCGCGCGACCCGGCGCAACGGCTTTATTTCGTTCATTTCGGGCGTGTCGATGCTGGGCATCGCGCTCGGCGTCGCGGCGCTGATCATCGTGCTGAGCGTGATGAATGGTTTCCAGAAGGAAGTGCGTGACCGCATGCTCGGCGTGATCTCGCACATCGAGGTCTTCGCCCCCCAGGGTGCGGCGCTGGCCGATCCGCAGAAGACGCTGGCCGAAATCAGGGCCAACCCCCAAGTCGTCGGCGCTGCGACTTTCATAGCAGCCCAGGCGCTGCTGGCGCGCGGTGAAGAGATGAAAGGCACCATGGTTCGCGGCATCGACCCGGCGCTGGAGGGCCAGGTCACCGACCTGGCCGTGGAGCTGGGTAAAACCGCGTTTCCGAGGCTCGTCAGCGGCGGCTTCGGCGTCGTGCTCGGCGCCGAACTGGCGCGTTCCATGGGCGTTCGCGAAGGCGACACCGTCACGCTGATCGCGCCCAGCGGCCAAGTCACCCCGGCTGGCGTGGTGCCGCGCCTGAAACAGATGACGGTCGTCGGCACCTTCGATTCCGGCCACTTCGAATACGACTCGGCGCTGGTGATGATGCACCAGGACGACGCCGCGAAAATCTTCCGGCTGGAGGGGCCGACCGGCATCCGCATCAAGCTCAAGGACCTGCACCGGGCGCGGGAAGTCGCGCGGGAATTGTCCAGAACCCTGAGCGGCGACCTTTTGATTCGCGACTGGACGCGGCAGAACAAGACCTGGTTTTCGGCGGTCGAGCTGGAAAAGCGAATGATGTTCATCATCCTCACGCTGATCGTCGCGGTGGCGGCCTTCAACCTGGTCGCTACCCTGGTGATGACGGTGACCGACAAGCGCGCCGACATCGCCATTTTGCGGACGCTGGGCAGTAGCCCGCGCAGCATCATGGGCGTTTTCATGGTGCAGGGCGCGATGGTGGGGGTGATCGGCACGCTCGCGGGCCTGCTGCTGGGGCTGGGCGTCGCCTACAACATCGACGTGATCGTTCCGGCGCTCGAGCGGCTGCTTAACGCCAGCTTCTTGCCCAAGGATATTTACCTCATCAGCCGCATGCCGAGCGAGCCGCAGTACGGCGACATCATGCCGATCGCGGTGATTTCGCTGGTGCTGGCGTTTCTGGCGACCATCTACCCGAGCTGGCGCGCCAGCCGCGTCAATCCGGCCGAAGCATTGCGTTATGAGTGATGTGGCCCCCACGCTCCCCACTGCGTGTGGTTCGCTGCCCCCCGAGGGGGCTGCCCCGCCTGCGGGCTGGCAAAGCCAGACCCGTGGCCGGAACTTGGAGGGGCGGGAAGGCGGGCTTGTCGACTCTGGCCTTCTGGACAGCGAAATCGTCCTGCGCGCCAGCGGTCTGACCAAGCGCTTTACCGAAGGCCGGCTCGACGTGACGGTGTTGCAGGGCGTTGACCTGCAGGTGCATCGCGGCGAAACCCTGGCCATCGTCGGCGCTTCGGGTTCGGGCAAAAGCACGCTGCTGCACCTGATGGGCGGGCTGGATGCGCCGACCGGCGGCACGGTCGAGATCAAGGGGCAGGCGCTCTCGGCGCTGTCGCCCGCCAGCCAGGGCCGGCTGCGCAACGAGCATCTGGGCTTTGTGTACCAGTTTCATCATCTGCTGCCCGAGTTCAGCGCCCTCGACAATGTCGCAATGCCGCTATGGATTCGGCGCCAGACGCGCGAGCAGGCTGCGCGGACAGCTATGAAAATGCTAGCCGATGTAGGTTTGCAGGACCGCGTCCAGCATCGCCCGGCGGAGCTTTCGGGCGGCGAGCGCCAGCGGGTGGCGATAGCACGGGCGCTGGTCACGCAGCCCGCCTGCGTGCTGGCCGACGAGCCGACCGGAAACCTCGACCGCGCCACGGCGGACGGCGTGTTCCAGCTGATGCTCAAGCTTGCGCGCGAGCATGGAACGGCGTTCGTGGTCGTCACGCACGACGAGTCGCTCGCCGCGCGTTGCGGGCGGCAGCTGCGGCTGGTGCAGGGCCGGCTTGCTTGAACACCGGACCGGCGGCACGTCCTCGGTGCTTCTGAAAATATAGCAATTTCTTCAAACATAGGCAAAATAGCAGACGAAAGCTCGACAAATACTATTTCTGAAGCGCCTTGAAGAGGCATAGGTTCTTAGTCATCAATTTTGCAAGGAATCAAATGATATTCAATCGTCGCCGCATGCTCTCGACAACTGTCGCCGGCCTTTGCGTTCCTGGTCTTTCTTTGCATTCTGCAATCGCCCAGACCGGCAAACTCAGCCGGGTCATCATCGGATTTCCGCCGGGCGGCGGAGTCGATGTGGCCTTGCGCCCGCTGGTGCAGAACATGGGCGAGGGCTATCCCGGAGGATTGATCGTCGAAGCGAAGCCAGGTGCCGCGACCCGGCTGGCCGCCGAGTACGTCAAAAGCAGCGCGCCCGACGGCGCCACCATGCTGTTCACTCCCGACTTCACCATGACGCTGTTCCCGTACAGCTTCAAAAAGCTCAACTACGACCCGATCGCGGACTTCAGCCCGGTGGCCGTCGCCAGCGCCAGCCCGCTTGCCTTGTGTGTGGGACCCAGCGTCCCCGAGACTGTGAAGACGCCGGCGGATTTCGTCGCCTGGTGCCGCACCGATCCGAAGCAGGCCGCCTTCGCGTCCAGCGGATCGGGCGCGGCGCCGCATTTCACCGGCGTGATGTTCGCAAAAGCGGCCGATCTGCCGCTGCTGCATGTGCCTTACAAAGGCGGCGCGGCGGCGTTGGTCGATGTCATGGGAGGCCAGGTCGCCTGCGTGTTCAGCACGCTGGGCGAATGCCTGCCGCGTCTTAGCACCGGCCGCTTGCGCGCGCTCGCGACCACGGGCGCGAAGCGCAGCCGCTTTCTGCCCGACGTGCCGACGATGGTCGAGCTAGGCTACAAGGACGTGGTGTCCGAGCCCTGGCTTGGCCTGTTCATGCCGGCCAATACACCGAAAGCCATCGTTGCCCGGACCTCGGCGCTTGTGAACGACGCCCTTAAACTGCCAGCGGTGAGGGAGGCCTACGCGAAACAGGGCAGCGAGCCGCTGCAAAGCACCCCCGAGAGCACGACCGCCCTTTTGAAAACCGACCTCGCTAAATGGGGTGCGATCGTGAAGGCTTCGGGGTTTACCGCGGAAGAATAGTCAGTCCACCGGCCAGCGGTCGTTGCCGCAAGCAGTTCAAAAAAGCCCCGGCATGCCTGGCTTCGAGTGCTTGTCCAAGCATTTTTGGCTGGCTCCTCCAACCTGCGCCGGGCAAGCGCGATATGCTTTGGCCGACATTCGCTGGCACTGATCCCGCACAAACGCATGCGCTGTCTTCCAGGAAGATAGGATGCTGTTTTTCAAATGGAAAGTTGAAATGAAAAATCCCTTCATGAGCATGTTTTTGAGCACCGCCAACAAAATCACGGGTTCGGCGCGCGCCCAGGCGACCGCCGCCGTCAAGCGTGAAACCGCAAAAAACGCCAAGCAGATGACCAAGGCCTGGACCGACGCGCTGCTTCCCGGGGCGGCGCCTGCGCGCAAGAAAAAAACCAACACCCGAAAATAGTCGACCGCCCATAAAAAAAGACAGGTCTTGCCTGTCTTTTTTGGGAGGGAAAAGGCGCTTACTTGACGGTGGCTGCCTTCACATCAGCCTTGCCTTCGGCTTTGGTCGCCGTGACAGCGCCGGCCGCATTCATCTTGTCGGCTTTTGCATCGACTTTGACCTTGTCGCTCTTGGCGGTGGCATTGACGATGGTTTTGTCGGCTTTCGCATCCGCCTTGACATCGACTTTTTCGGCTTTGGCGTCGGCTGCCACTTTACCGCCTGCGTCTGCTTTGGCAGCCTTGGCGTCGGCTTTCGCTTTGGCCTTGTTGGCTTTGGCTTGAGCTTTGGCCTTGGTTTTGTCGGCTTTCACTTCGGCTTTTTCCATTTTCGCGTCCGCCTTGGTATCGACCTTGGCTTCGGCGGCACCGGCCTTGGCCGTCGCTTTATCGGCTTTCGCTTCGGCTTTCACGACTGCCGGCGTCGCTGGTGTGGTGCCGACTGCAGCGGGCGCTTGGGCAAATGCGCCGGAAACAAACAGGCTGGCGACCAGGGTGGCGAGTAACTTGTTCATGATGATCCTTAGGGTAAATTAATCAAGAAAACGATTTCGTTGCAACTTAGCTATAAACGGCAACCGAGCGCGGGTAGTTGACTTTGGTTATATTTTGTTACAATTTTAGCGCTGGGACGGTTACGATAAAATGACTGCCGCTGTGCGCAAGGTGCCTCGGCTACCAGGACCACGCACTACGCGCATGACAGACCACTACACCGCCCTTGGCATCAGCAGCGCTGCGACGCTTGCCGATGTCAAAAAAGCATTCCGCCAGAAAGCATCGTTCTGGCATCCCGATAAAAATAATGCTCTTGACGCGGCAGAGCGTTTTCGAGCCGCGCAGCAGGCTTACCAAGTGCTTGCCGATGCCGAAAAACGCCAGGCTTACGACGACAATCGACGGCGCAATCTGCTCGACAGCCCGATCGACACCGCGCGCGATATCTGGCGAAGCTATTTCGATCGCCTGCTCGATAACGGCGTCCCATGACAACCCAACCCAGGCTGCGCGCATGAGCATTTCGCCTTTTTTCCTGAATCTGAGTTCGGCTTACCAGTCCGAGATCGACGACCTGACCTTCGACTCGGAAGGCCGCGACGTGCTGCGTCGGCGGCTGGCTGAAAAACGCGGGGAAATCAGTTTTTTGATTCAGATGATGGAGATCAGCCCGGAGATGGTGGCAGTCGTTTTTCACCAGGGCCTTGCTTTCAGCCGGCCGGCCGTGATGGATCGGCTTCTTGGCCTGGAAGTCGATGATTTGCCTCGGTGGAGCAGTCTTGCAGAAGGCATCGAATGGGCGCCATGGGCTGCGGACCTGGTTCAGGTGATTCTGAAAGCGCCGGGAGGCGAATGGTTCATGGTGGTCGCCGCCGGCGTGCACTACATGGCCGGCAAGCTGGAGGCTGCGCGGTTGACACGCAATGAAGATACCGAATCCGCTGGCGCCGATGAAGACGGCCAGGACAGCGAGGACGATCACTTCGACCTTGACGAGGACGGCGATGAATCCGGTCGGCCGGGCCTGCGTGAAAGCGCCCGCGCCCGGAACGAGGCGGGCGCCGACTGGCTGGTCGCGCAAGGCTTCGACCGCAAGGACTAACGAGGGCACCCGACGCTATGAAAAACTTATGAATCACCACCTTGCCCTGATCGAAAAAACCCGGACGCTGATCGCCGCCGGCGACATTGTCGGCGCCGAGTTCGCACTGGTCGAACTCGCCGACACCGAGGGCGACGCCGCGCTGAAGGTCGTGCTCGATCAGCTGTCGCCCAAGGACGTCCTGGCGGTCATCCGCGAATATGACAATTCGAAGGAATCGGTCGTCAACCTGCTCGTCACACCGGCGCAGTTCGCGCGCGCGGTGGTGATTGAAAAGCAGTACAAGGATTTGACGCGAACGCACCTGCGCGGCATGGTCAACTCGATTATTTTTCGCGAAGACGCCGACCCGGTTGAATTCCTGAACGCGATTGGCGACCTCGAAGGCGGCAGCGAGGCGCTGGCCGACTATTTCACCGAGAAATGGGCGCGCATCGAAGCGTTTGCCCGCACCGGCGCGTTCGATGCGGTGAACGACACCGGCGAGCTGCTGTCCAAGGCCGCGCTGCTGGCCTCGGCCTATGCAAAGCCGCTTGTGGAGCGG
This sequence comes from uncultured Polaromonas sp., assembly GCA_964236835.1. Lineage (GTDB taxonomy): Bacteria > Pseudomonadota > Gammaproteobacteria > Burkholderiales > Burkholderiaceae_C > Polaromonas. The sequence goes on along the minus strand of CAXSGT010000006.1, from coordinate 7,132 downwards.
GACGAAATCGCCGACCGCGACTGGATGGAGCTGGCGTGGATTCTGCGTTATCAGTGTCCCGACCTGTTCATCGAAATGCTGACTGTGCTGCGCGCCAAGGCGCGCGCGCACGATGCCGGCATCGATGAAGACGATGACAGCATTGAGGACGATGACGGCAAGGTCGAAACGGGCGATACCGACCATGGAAAGGCCACACCCGCCGCGCGCGACTCGGACGAGGAATCGGCGATCTGACGGGCGCCAGGGCCGGACCGCAACGCTTTTTCATGATGCCGATAACCCTCCCGGCCGCCCCAGCCGCGGTTTCGCTGTACGACGCGCGTCCTTTTTTTGAAAAAGCGCTGCGCTTCGGCGTGCAAAACCGGATCATCGACAGCGCCAAGCTCGACGCCATCCGCGCCGACGCACCCAAGGGCATGGTGCAGATCGCCCGCTACTTCGGCAATGAATTCCTGCGCCCGGATATCGAAAAAGCCAGGGACCGGCTGGTGAACCTGGTCAGCCTTTATCTTGAAAGCACCAGCGGCGGCGAGCTGCGGCTGGCCGCCGAGTCGCTGCGAGATCATTCGTTTTTATCGCAGTCCAAGGGCGGCTCGGACATGCTCAGAGCCTTGCTGGCCATGCCCGAGAGCGCGACTTTTTACCCGGAGCTGGACAGCGGCGCGCCCGATGAGCGCGGCCCGCCAAAGGGGCTTGCCGAATGGTCGCTGAAAAGCTTCGCCGATTACCAGGCGGAGCTTGCCAGGCGCCTGCCGATCCATCGGGAGATAGGCGCCGCCGTCTGGCTGGCCGGACAGCTGGGAACGACGCAGGCCGAACTCGAAGACGCGCATACGCAAGCCGAAGCGGTTATCCGGACCGCGCTTCTGGCGCTGGCCCTCAAGCGCGGCGATATGCCCGACTGGCCCGGATTCGAGAAAATGGTTGCGGCGCTGCGCAAAAAACATCGACCTTCTGCAACGCAGGCGGCGCGGCGGGCGATGATCGCCATCGCCATTCCCGGCGATCTACCCGACGAATTCAAGCCGGCGGTCGAGGCGCTGCGGCAATCGGTTATCGCTGATTTAGCCCGACTGGCGGCTAGCGCCGCGCCGGCCCGGGCGCTTTTTGTCAAGGACGGCGACGACCGGACGCCGCCTTTTTTGGGCCGCTATTTCTGGCTGGAAAACATGGCCAGCGAGATCGACCGCCATGACCGCCTTGTCTCCCTGGCCTGGGATAAAACGACCGGCGGCAATTGCGACGACGGCTCGCTGCTCACGCTGTTCGTCTGTGTGGCCGCGGGCAGCACGCCGAAAACGCTGCTAACCGAGAAAGCCGCCGCCGCGTTGGTTCGCAAGATTCAAAAAGCGGGCGCCGGACAGGGCTTCGATGCGGAACTGGCGCGTCGCTACATCCTGGGCAACGCCCCCGTCGAACACCAGGACGACTATGCCGGCTTGTGGGCCGATTTTGTCGAGGAAGCCCAGCCTGTTTTGCAAAGCGATTCGGTTTACGCGCACAAGGACGCGCTGGCCTTGCTGCGGCGCGAGTGCAACGTCAAACCATGAAACAGGTGACCGGGTTCACTGAAGCTCTTGAGGTCAAGGCCGGGACTGCAGCCGACGTCAAGCAACTAGAACGGCGGGTTTGACTCATTGACGCTGAGCAGCGCGGGAGGTCATTGTGGCGATGGTACGAATTTGCTGGTGGCCGAGCACGCGCTGATGGGCACAAGCACTACCAACCACCTTTTCGACTGATTGTATATACTGTATATATGATTACTTTTAGGGGTCTCGCAATGCTGAGCAGAGTGTTCAAAAGTGGCAATTCGCTGGCCGTGCGCATCCCCAAAGAACTGGGTTTTGTGGATGCGGCGCAAGAGGTTGAAGTTGAGCGTGTCGGCAATACCCTGGTGCTGCGGCGAATCGAGGAAAAAACGCTGTCCGATATCGGCGAAATCTTTGCCATGTTCAGCCCCAGCTTTATGGCCGATGGCCGCGAGTTTCACGAGACGCAAGAGCGCGATTGGAGCGGGATTGGCCAGTGGGGGGCCGATGCCGTCGCCGGCGACGATGCAGTCAAAGGGTAAGCGTGCGCTACATGCTCGACACCAATATCTGCATCTACCTCATCAAACGCCACCCGCCGCAAGTGCTCATGCGGCTGGCGGCCTTGACGCAAGGCAGCGCGGTGATGTCGGTCGTGACCTATGCCGAACTGCGCGCCGGGCTGGAAATCCAGAGTGCCAACCGGCCGCAGGACGAACGGGCGCTTGCCTTGCTGATAAGCCGAATTCCTGTGCTTGCGTTCACCGAAACCGATGCCGAGCGTTTCGGTGTCCTGCGGGCCGCCGTGCGCGATCGCAGCCGAGATGCCATGGACCGACTGATCGCCGCGCATGCCGCGAGCACTGGCCTGACGCTGGTCACGAACAACGAAGCGGATTTCAAGGACTATCCGGGGCTTGTGGTCGAAAACTGGGCGCTTTCCCCGTCAGCGGTCACAGCCGGCCAAGTGCCCACAGGACATTCTCAGGAGTAGCCGGCGCCTCCAGCCGCACCTGCACACCCGGCCGAGCCGACGCGATGGCGTCCCTCAGCGCCTCATAAACACTGATCGCCAGCATCAGCGGCGGCTCGCCGACGGCCTTGCTGCCGAAAATATTGTCTTCGCGGTTTGGCTCGGGCCAAAGCTCGACTTTGAAATGTTCGGGAATGTCGCCGGTCGCCGGAATCTTGTAGGTGCTCGGCGCGTGGGTGGTCAGCAGGCCCTGGTCGTTCCACACCAGCTGCTCGGTGGTCAACCAGCCCATGCCCTGCACGAAGCCGCCTTCGATCTGGCCGATGTCGATGGCCGGGTTGATGCTGCGGCCGACGTCGTGCAGGATGTCTACTTTCAGCACCCGGCTCTCGCCCGTCAGCGTGTCGATGGCGACTTCGGTGCAGGCCGCGCCGTAAGCGAAATAAAAAAACGGCCGGCCTGTCAGCGTCGCCTGGTCGTAATGGATTTTCGGCGTGCGGTAAAAGCCGTCGCTCCAGAGCTGGATGCGGTGGGCATAGGCGAGTTTGACGACCTCGGTGAATGGCCGGGTACGCGCCGGCGATGTCACCTCGCCGCCCTGGAAACCCACCGTGTCGACACCGCAGCCGTCGAGGTCGGCGACGAGGCGCGCCAGTTTGCCTCGCACCTCGCGCGCGGCGTTTTGTGCGGCCCGTGCGTTGAGGTCGGTGCCGGCCGACGCGGCGGTGGCCGAGGCGTTGGGGATCTTGCCGGTGTCGCTGGCGGTCACCGCCACCTGCTCGAAGGCGATGCCGAGTTCGTCGGCGACGATCTGCGCGACCTTGGTGTGCAGGCCCTGTCCCATCTCGGCGCCGCCGTGGTTCACCTGGCATGAGCCGTCGGTATAGACATGCACCAGCGCGCCGGCCTGGTTAAAGAGCGTCGCGGTAAATGAAATGCCGAATTTCACCGGCGTGATGGCGATGCCGCGCTTGATGACCGGATTTTGCGAATTCCATGCCGAAATAGCCTGTTTGCGGCGTTGGTACGCCGAAGTATGCTCCAGTTTTAATAGCAACGGCTCGAGGATGTTGTCCTCGACCGTCATGCCGTAATGCGTGACGTTGCGATCGCGGGCGCCATACAGGTTGCGCCGTCGCACCGCCAGCGGGTCCAACCCGAGCCGCCTGGCGATGTCGCCCATGATCGCCTCGATCACGATCATTCCCTGCGGCCCGCCGAAACCGCGGAAGGCGGTGTTGCTCTGCGTGTGGGTCTTGCAGCGGTACGACGCGATCTCGACGTCCTGCAGAAAATAGGCGTTGTCGGCATGGAAAATCGCGCGGTCGGCGACCGGGCCTGAAAGGTCGGCGCTGAAGCCGCAGTTCATCGCCATCATCAGCTTCAGTCCGGTGACGCGGCCCGAGTCGTCGAATCCGACGCTGTAGTCGCAGGCGAATGGATGGCGCTTGCCGGTGATCAAAAAATCGTCGTCGCGGTCGAGCCGCAGCTTGACCGGCTTTTTGAGTTTGCGCGCCGCGAGGGCCGCCCACACCGCGATATGGCCGGCCTGAGTTTCCTTGCCGCCGAAGCCTCCCCCCATGCGCCGGCATTCGACGCGCACCGCATGCTGGTCGATGCCGAGCGCATGCGCCACCCAGTGCTGCACCTCGGCCGGGTGCTGCGTGCTGGAATAAATCAGCCACTGGTTTTGCTCCTGCGGCAGCGCGTACGCGACTTGGCCTTCGAGGTAGAAATGCTCCTGGCCGCCGACATCGAGCGTGCCGCGCAGCGTGTGAAGCGCGTGATCGAGCGCCTTGCCGGCGTCGCCGCGCTTGACGAAAACCGGCGGCAGCACATGGCTTTGCGCCTTCAGCGCGTCGCGCACATGCAAAATCGCGGGCAGCGCCTCGATTTCGCATTTGACCTGGCGCGCGGCCCGGCGCGCCTGCATGACGGTATCGGCGACCACCAGGCCAATCACCTGGCCGATGTGCTGGACACTGTCCGCCGCGAACACCGGCTCGTCGTGCGCGAAGTTGCCCAGCAATTGGTCGCCGGGAATGTCGCTCGCCAGGATCACACCGCGCACGCCGGGCACCGCCAGCGCCGCCGCCGCATCGACGCCCAGCAGCCGGCCATGCGCGACTCTGGACATGATGGGCGCCGCATGCAGCGTTCCCCTGACTTCAGCAATGTCATCTACATAAGTTGCTGCACCTACCACATGCGCATAAGCACTTTCATGGAAGCGCGATGATCCGGCCGCTTGGGTCCTCGGTGGACAGCTGACCGGCGCGGGAGTTTCGTCGAGAACGACGGCTGCGTGAGCATTGGCTGCATTCACCTCGGGGTCGGCGATGGCATCGCGGCTGACGGAAAAATCCTTGTCCGGCGTCATGGCGTGTCCTCCTCGAGCACAAAAGAAGCCAGGTCGATTCGCCGCGCTCCCTGGCTCTCGAGCCAAAAGCGCTGGAGCAAATTGCCGAGCACTTCGGTGCGGTAGGCGGCGGACGCGCGCATATCGGACAGCGGCGAGAATTCGGCGCGCAGCACGGCGATTGCGCGCTGCACTGTGTCAAGCGTCCAGGGCTGGCCGGTCAGCGCGGCTTCGGTCTTGACGGCGCGCGCCGGGGTCGCCGCCACGCCGCCCGCGCCGATGGAGGCCGCTTGAACGACGCCCTGGTCGATATGGAGGTTGATCGCCAGGCAGACGGCGGAAATGTCGTCGTCGTAGCGTTTGGAGATTTTGTAGATGCGCAGCAGTTCGCTGGGCTGTGCTGCTTTCGGCACTCTGACCCACGCCAGCACTTCGTCCGCCGCCAGCACATTCGTGCGGTAGCCGGTGTAGAGCGCCTCCAGCGGCAGCTCGCGCTGCCCGCGTTCGCTCATCAGGATCACCCGCGCTTGCAGCGCGATCAGCAAGGGCATCGAGTCGCCGATCGGCGAGCCGTTGGCGATATTGCCGCCGAGCGTGCCCGAATTGCGCACTGGCAGGCCGGCAAAGCGGCTGGCGAAATTGCGCAGCTGCGGCCAGTGGCGCACCAGCGCCGCGAAGGCGTCGGCCAGCGTCACCGCCGCGCCAATAACGATGTGGCCAGCTTGTTCGTCTATGCGGCGCAGTTCGGCGACGCGGGTGATGTCGATGACCTCGCCGAACTCCAAATGCTGCTTCGTCACCCACAGGCCGACATCGGTGCAGCCGGCAACCAGCTGCGCCTTCGGGTTCGCGGCACGGGCCTTAAGCAGGGCGCCGAGCGTGCGCGGCAATTTATAAGCAAAATCGGCCTCCCGCGCACACGGGACGGGCACAAGCTGCTCCAGTTTTAATAGCAAAGCCTTTTGGTCGATCGCCACCGGCGGCAAACTGCCCATCGCCTGCGCGGCGTCGAGAATCGGCCGGTAACCGGTGCAGCGGCAGAGGTTGCCCGACAACTGCTCTTGCGCCATTGCGCGCGTAACCGCCTCGCCCCGGCTCACATGGTTTTGATAAATGCCGAACAGGCTCATGACAAAGCCGGGCGTGCAAAACCCGCATTGCGACGCGTGCGCCTCGACCATCGCCTGCTGCGCCGGGTGCGGGCTGCCGTCCTGCGCTGCAATGTCCTCGACCGTCCACAGCGCCATGCCGGCGATCGAATGCGCCAGCCGGATGCAGCTGTTGACGGCGCGAAAGCGCAGCGCGCCGCCTTCGAGCTGGCCGAGCACGACGGTGCAGGCGCCGCAATCGCCTTCATTGCAGCCTTCCTTGGTGCCGGTAAGCCCCAGGTCTACACGCAGCACTTCGAGCAAGGTGCGGCTGGGTGCTACATTGGCTAAACTGACTACTTCGCCCTTCTGGATGAAGCGAAGTAGGCCGGCGGCGGGAGGAACTACGGGGGAGGTGGGCGTCATGAAGATCAGCTTGAAACGATCGGGCCGCAGACTGCCGGCAAAACTTCATATTACCTGTCTGGAACACCGATGACCGCGCCATCCGGCTTCACGATCAGCCCCGCCGGCGTGCCGTCCCGGCTGCAACTTTCCGGCATCACCAAGCGCTACTCCGGCGTGGTCGCCAACAGCGGCATTGACCTTCGCGTTCGGCCCGGTGAAATTCACGCCGTGCTGGGTGAAAACGGCGCCGGCAAATCGACGCTGATGAAAATTATCTACGGCTCGGTCAAGCCTGACGCCGGTAGCATCGCCATCGACGGTCAGTCGGTCCAGGTGCGAAATCCGCAAGACGCGCGGGCGCTGGGCGTCAGCATGGTGTTTCAGCATTTCAGTTTGTTCGACACGCTCAGCGTCGCCGAAAACGTCTGGCTCGGGCTGGACAAGCGCCTGAAGCTCGCTGAAGTGTCGCGGCGCATCATCGAAACCACGCAGGCGTACGGCCTGCGGCTCGATCCGGCGCGACCCGTCCACTCCTTGAGCGTCGGCGAGCGCCAGCGCGTCGAGATCGTCCGGGCCTTGTTGACCAAGCCGAAGCTGCTGATCCTGGACGAACCGACTTCGGTGCTGACGCCGCAGGCGGTCGATAAGCTGTTTATCACCCTGCGCACACTGGCTCTAGAAGGGTGCAGCATTTTGTATATCAGCCACAAGCTGCATGAAATCCGGGCGCTGTGCAGCGCCTGCACCGTGCTGCGCGGCGGCAGGGTGA